>JAYWDN010000108.1:0-4086 GCA_043780615.1 Bacteroidota bacterium
CGATAAGAAAATGTACCACTCAATCCTTTTTTATCTCCGTCATAAAATTGGCCGCCCGATGCTTTAATGGTGTAGGTAAATAATTTTCTTGAATCCGAATTATATTGAACATTGTATTCTGTCCATTCAAACTCTTGACCGGCCTGAAACGAAACCTCGCTTTTTGGATTAATGGGATTGAAGTTTTGTGGCAACAGCGAAAAAATCCGTTGCACAGTCCCAAACAGTCGCCCGGTATTTCGGTAGTTGATGGAGTAATCGGCAATGTAAGCTTTGTCGGTCATGATGCCATTGAGTTGCAGTGTTCGATCAAACTCCAGGCCTGGCCCCATGTTGGTGATCGGCCCACGCTTGGGATAAAATTTTCCTTCCACCCGGTTGAATCCACTGATGAATCCATGGTAAACCGATTGTGCCGGAACAAACCCCACTTCGGCATTATAATTTTTGCCCACTCCGTACTGACCTCCAAACGTATTGAAGTGGCGTGTGGAATAACTTAAAAATAATCCGTACGAATAATTATTGTCTTTTGAGAAGTCATCGAAAGATTTGTGGTAATAAAAATCACCGTTCCATTTGTTGCTCTTGGTGAAGAGATTGAAGTCGGCACCGATCACTCGGTTATAGAGATTGAGTTTTTTTACATTGTTTGTTCCGTTCCAAACACTTCGCACCAAGTCTGATTGATAATATTTAGTGGGATCATAATTGCCAAGGCCAAGCGATTGTTTGTTCACCACAAAAAAATCAATGTTTGATCGTGAGAAGATCTGCCGCTGCACCACCGCCACCGTATAATTTTGCTCGGGCAACCCAAGGTCTTGTTTCTTTTTGGTTTGCAGGTTCATTGCCCCGATGCGCCAGTTCTTGCCGATCTTTCCGCTAACACGCGCGCCATAAGCAATCGGCACTTTTTGAAGATTGCCAGACGAATCGGCCACCAGCCCAATCTTTCTCGAAAAAAATGGACGCGTGGGCGGATAACCGGGAGTAGAAAACAAATCGCTGTTCTCCAAGAAAAAAGTTCTGCGCTCGGGAAATTGATAGGCAAACCGAGTAAGATTAATTACTTGCCGGTCCACTTCAACATTTGAGAAATCCGGATTTACAGTAAGGTCAAGATTGATGGCCGGTGACACCGCTACCTTCGCATCAAAGCCAGCCGTCATGGAATTGTTGGTCGGTATTTTATTTTCTGTATCCTGCGTTGACGAACCAGCCAGATAAGGAATCACAGAAACATTTGCCCCCACATAAGGTGCACTATCCACCCATTTTAATTTCCCGGTATAAGCAAACGACCCAGATAAATATTGAATTGGAGTAAAGATCCAACTCGAAACCTGATTATGTTTCAAGTCATTGCGAACAAAAGTAATGTTCCAGTTTTCAACATGATTATAACGAAACGACTTGAACGGAATAGCTAACTCAGCTACCCACCGATCGCCATGGCGTTTCACTTCCGAATACCATTTGTTGTCCCAATTGCTGTTGAAAGCATCACTAGAAGTGCCACCACCATAGATCGTCCCTTCGTGCTGAACATTAAAAGGCGTGATTGCAAAATAAAAACCGTTGGTGTGATCGTCATAGGGATCGAAGTAAACGCCCATGTTGTCATTCAAATTAAAATCAAAATCCCTGCGCAGGCTTTGCACGATGTTGGGTTTTTCCATGTTGTCGTAGCAAACAAACGACACATAGAAAAAATGTTGATCAAAAGTCACCCTCGCTTCCGATTGATACGTAGGCGGCATGGTGTCGATCGGATAGTTCATGTAGAAATGAGTGGCCACTTTTGCATCGAGCCAGTCGGGCTCATCCAAAACACCATCCAATTTGATCGTGCCTTTTGCTTTCCTGATCGAGAACTCGATCCCTTGTTTGTTTTTCTCCTGTGCAAAAATCTCTTCGGCATCAAAACCAAAAAAAAAGAGAGGAATGATAAACAAGTGTTTCGATCGCTTCATAGGCTGGGTCAGGCACTTAACTTTTTACTATACGCACGAAAGGAGATCAGGTTACAGAATTTATACAACCTTTTGTTAATGCCATGTTAGTGGAAGTCTTCGATGTCGTACTTTGTAAATCATACCTCTTACTTCCTTTTAATCCGAGGCTAATTGTTAATTTTATGTTTTATAAATAACGCTACCGTTGTGCAACTAAACAAACTCACCGCTATCTCGCCCATTGATGGCCGCTATTTTGAGGCGACCCAGTCTCTGGCAAATTATTTTTCAGAGCAGGCACTGATGCGTTACCGCGTATTGGTGGAGGTGGAGTATTTCATTGCACTGTGCGAGCTTCCATTGAATGAACTTAAAAGTTTTCCAAAAGATAAAATAGAAAGCCTTCGAAAAATTTATCAAGGGTTTGATGAGCAGGCCGCACTGCAAATTAAGGAAACCGAAAAAACGACCAACCACGATGTGAAGGCCGTAGAATATTTCATCAAAAATGAATTTGAAAAATTGGGACTATCGGCCTACAAGGAGTTCATTCATTTTGGCCTGACCTCGCAAGACATCAACAACACGGCCACTCCGTTGCTCTTGAAAGAATTTTTGGAAAAAGAATTTTTACCCCAGTTGAACCAACTCGTTTCACTGCTCACGGCACAAGCCACGCTGTGGAAAGACATCTCCATGCTGGCGCGCACGCATGGACAGCCGGCATCGCCCACACGCTTAGGAAAAGAGATTGCCGTTTTCTGTGAACGGATCAAAAAACAACTTGAGCTTTTAAAAACCATTCCACATTCGGCCAAGTTTGGTGGGGCTACTGGAAATTTTAATGCGCACCATGTGGCCTACCCCGAAATCAACTGGTTGGATTTTGGAAACCAGTTTGTGAAAAAACAGTTGGGTTTGAAACGTAGTCACCCCACCACGCAGATCGAACACTACGATAACCTGGCGGCTCAGTTTGATAACCTAAAAAGGATCAATACCATTTTGATGGACTACAGCCGCGATGTGTGGCAATATGTTTCGCTCGGTTACTTCAAGCAGAAAATAAAAGCAGGCGAAGTGGGCAGCAGCGCCATGCCGCACAAAGTAAACCCGATCGACTTTGAAAATGCCGAGGGGAATTTGGGGTTGGCCAATGCGCTGTTCGAACATTTATCGGCCAAGCTCCCCATCTCACGGTTGCAACGCGATCTTACCGACTCTACGGTGCTGCGCAACATTGGCGTGCCGATGGCGCACACTTGGATTGCGCTGAAATCGTTGCAGCGGGGCATTAACAAATTAGAGTTGAACAAAACCGTCATCGATCGCGACCTTGATGAAAACTGGGCGGTGGTGGCCGAGGCCATCCAAACTATTTTGCGAAAAGAAGGATTTTCAAATCCCTACGAAGCGCTGAAAGAGCTCACACGCAGAAATGAAAAAATCACCCAAGAAACCATTCACCGTTTTATTGACGAGCTTGAAATAAAAAAGGAATTGAAAGAGCAACTCAAAAAAATCAGCCCGTATAATTATGTGGGGGTTGAGTGAGCCTATATCATTACTTCACAAAAAAATCTCTCTTTCTAAAAACTTCCTTCAGCGAGAAAGGATTCAACAGCACCACGTCTTCGTTTGTTTTGCCTACTAAAAAATCTTTCCCTTTTTCTGTCGAAAATATTTTTAGTGTATAGTCTCTGTTGGCAATATCGTGAATGCTGATTTCCATTATGGGCTTGTGCGCCAGCAGGGTGTCGTGTGGTTTTGCTTGTGCCTTGCTTAAAATTCTTTCGGCACGCAATTGAAGCAGCGCGTCCATGAAATTATTTAGTTTGGTAGTGTCGGTGGAGGCTATGCCTTCAATACCAAAAAATTTATTTTGATACGATGCCCTGAAATTTTGCTTGCCGTCATTCGCAAAAGTGACTTGCAAGTCTTTAATATTTTGCCAATTGAAGTTGAAGACCAATTTGTCGCGCCAATCGATGGTAGCCAGTTCAAAAATGGAAGCGACATACACCCGGTAGCCGGGAATCGTTACCAGATAAGGCTTTCCACCTTTTAATTGAAAATAGGTTTCCGTTTTTTGAGCGTTGCCGATCGTCCAAAATTCTTTTGCAAGGTG
>JAYWDN010000109.1:0-3995 GCA_043780615.1 Bacteroidota bacterium
CATCATTCATATCGACCCGAAGACTCAAGCAACTCAATTAATGATTCGGGTACCAAAGAATTTCCATGTGCCCATGCACTGGCATACCGCCAATGAAACACATACTATCATCAGTGGCACTTTCATAATGGAATGTAACGGAAAAAGGGATACACTCAAAACTGGTTCTTTCAACTATAATCCGGCTACAATGCATCATCAAGCATGGACAACCAATAAAGAAGGTACGTTGCTTTTCATAACAGTCGACAAGGCATGGGACATAAACTGGGTTGGGGGACCTCCTAAACCGGAAGATTTTATCGTAAAATAAAATAACCTTGATTGCAAAATGCTTAGATTTTAATTTTCTTTAATTTCCAAAAATCGAGACTAAATCTTATGCCAGTGGTCGGTGTTGTCACCGATCCACAAAGGAGAGAGAGAGTCGGTCGATCACAAGACCAATCTAGGGCAAGCCTGATTTTATGACAGGATATTAGGCAACAACCTCAATCGCTACATCCTTGATCTTCCTGAACTGCACCACCATTTCATTCACAGGCTTCACCCGGAATTTTCGTGAAAGAAGTTCCAAGTTTATTTTCTCTTCGTCATCTTGAATTTTCAAGTAAAGCGGGCAGACGCCACTGTATTCATTGCACAGTTTTTCAATTTGAGAAATCAAATCAGGGCTGATGTTTACCGAATTCATTTTGAGTTGCAGCCCCTTCGTGCGTTTCACTCCCAATTCATTCAGCAGTTCAATGCCCTTGAACTTAAACTCCATGCTCATGTCGCCCCAGGTTTTGCGCGATACTTTGCCTTCAATAAAAAGGAACAGCCCAGGCATTAAAAAAGATTTGTATTTCAAATAGTCTTCGCTCCACATCGTGAACTCAAATTTCCCGCTGTAATCTTCAATGGCAAGTTTTCCAAACGGCTTGCCTGTTTTGGTCATGCGGTGTTCTACCGATGCCACGATACCGCCCACTCGGCAATCTTTTCCTTCTTTGCTATCGAGGTCGTTCAGTTCGGTAACGGGCGTGTTGGTGAACGAGTCCAATTCGAATTTAAAATTGTCGAGCGGGTGGCCGGAGATATAAACGCCCACCACTTCTTTTTCGAAATGAAGTTTTTCGATTTCACTGAAAGGCTCGATGTTATCAATTTTTGGTTGGGGCATTTGCGTGCCTGTGCTGCCGCCAAACAAACTGGCTTGTGCGCTGTCGGTTTCTTGCTGAAGTTTGGTAGAATACCGAATCACTTTTTCGGTCAACGAAATGTCGCCTTCCTTGCCGGCAATATATTGCCTCCGATGGTATTGCGTGAAGCAGTCAAACGCTCCCGACAGTGCGAGGCATTCAAATGTTTTTTTGTTGACCGATCGTTGGCTGAGTCGTTTTGCAAAATCAAAAATATCGATGAACATTCCATGTGCTTCACGTTCGTGAATGATGGCTTCCACGGCTGCATCGCCAGTGCCTTTGATCGCGCCAAGCCCAAAGCGGATCTCCCCTTTTTGGTTCACTTCAAAAAACACGCCTGATTCATTGACGTGCGGGCCCAGCACTTCGATGCCCTGCCTGCGGCATTCTTCGATAAAATACGTGACGCTGTCTAAATTATTTTGCGAATGGGTGAGCACGGCCGCCATGTACTCGGCCGGATAATTTGCTTTGAGGTAAGCCGTTTGGTAAGCCACCAACGAGTAGCACGTAGAGTGCGATTTGTTAAAAGCATATTCCGCAAACGCTTCCCAGTCTTTCCATATTTTTTCGGCAATGCGCTCATCGTGGTTGTTCTTTTTGCAGCCTTCGATAAACTTGGGCTTCATCTTGTCGAGCACCTCGATTTGCTTTTTGCCCATCGCTTTGCGCAACACATCGGCATCGCCCTTGCTAAAGTTGGCCAGCTTCTGCGACAGCAACATCACCTGCTCTTGATACACCGTGATGCCGTAGGTGTCTTTCAAATACTCTTCCATCTCGGGCAAATCGTATTTGATTACCTCGCGTCCATTCTTTCGAGCAATAAAGTTGGGGATGTACTCCATCGGCCCTGGACGATAAAGTGCGTTCATCGCAATGAGGTCTTCAAACTTATCGGGCTTCAATCCTTTGAGGTAGTTCTGCATGCCGTCACTTTCAAATTGAAATGTGCCCGATGTTTCGCCTCGCTGGTAAAGCTGAAAAGTTTTTAAATCGGTGAGCGGAATCTTATCAATATCAATGTCGATGTTTTGCCTCTTCTTGATATTTTTTAAAGCGGTAGTGATGATCGTCAAGGTGGTCAACCCCAAAAAGTCCATCTTGAGCAAGCCCGCACTTTCCACCACACTATTGTCGAACTGCGTCACCAGCATGTCGCCATCTTTTTGTTTTGACACAGGCACAAATTTGGTGAGGTCATCGGGTGTGATGATCACGCCACAAGCGTGTGTGCCCGTGTTGCGCAGTGAGCCTTCCAACACTACTGCTTGCTTGAGCACCTCACTTTTTTTATCGAAGCCTTTCAAAATGTCGTTCAACTCTTTCACTTCTTTAAAGGCTTTCGCCAACGTAGTGCCTGGCCGCTCAGGTACCATCTTCGCCAAGGTGTTGGACTCTGCGAGTGGCAACTCCATCACTCGCGCGCAATCGCGGATAGAAGACTTCGCGGCCATCGTGCCGTAAGTAATAATCTGTGCGACTTGGTTGTGCCCGTATTTTTCGATCACGTATTTCAACACTTTGTCGCGCCCCACATCGTCAAAGTCAATATCAATATCGGGAAGCGAAACACGGTCGGGGTTTAAGAAACGCTCGAAGAGCAAATCGTAAGCGATGGGATCAACATTGGTGATGCCCGTGCAGTAGGCGACCACCGAGCCCGCGGCCGAACCTCGGCCTGGGCCAACACTCACGCCCATCTCGCGAGCCTTCGAAGTAAAATCTTGTACGATCAAAAAGTAGCCGGGGTAGCCCGTTTTCTTGATCGTCTCCAATTCAAACTCAATTCTTTCTTTTAGTGCTGGCGACAACTCAACGTACCTTCGCTTGGCACCGTGATAAGTCAAGTGCTTGAGGTATTCGTCTTCTGAAGAAAATTCTTTTGGGATGTCAAACTTAGGAAGCAGCACACTTCGCTTCAGTTCGTACTTTTCTGTTTTGCCAATGATCTCGCTAATGGTGTCAATGGCTTCGGGCATATCGCGAAAAAGTTGTTTCATTTCTTCCTGCGACTTGAAATAATATTCCGTGTTGGGCAAGCCATAGCGTGTGCCGCGCCCCGAGCCTATTGGGGTCGATTGAAACTCACCTTCTTTGATGCACAACAAAACATCGTGGGCGTTGGCTTCTTCTTTTTCTAAATAATAACATTCGTTGGCCGCGAAATATTTTACTGCGTGTTTCTGTGCAAACTTCAAAAGTGTTTCGTTCACGCGTTCTTCTTCGCGTGTTTGGTGACGATTCAGTTCGATGTAAAAATCTTCGCCAAACAGATTGAGCCAGCGCACAAATGCTTCTTCGGCTTGGCGCTCGCCCACGTGCAAGATCAGGTGCGGCACTTCGCTGGTCAAGCCTCCGGTGGTGGCCATCAGCCCATCTTTATAGTGCGCCACCAGTTCGCGGTCGATGCGCGGGTAGAGTCCATACAATCCTTCTGTAAAACCCAGTGAACTCAACTTGGCTAAGTGGTGATAGCCGTTTTTATTTTTAGCCAGCAAAATTTGTGTGAACCGTTTGTCGGGATCGTCTTTGGTAAACTTTACTTTTTTTCTGTCGGATGAAATGTAAAGCTCACAGCCCACGATTGGTTTGATGTCGTGTTTGAGTGCTTCGCACACAAATTCAAACGCGCCATACATATTGCCGAGATCGGTGAGTGCCACGGCCGGCATATTTTGCGCTTTGGCTTTCGCAATGAGTTTGATCACATCGGGCGTTGCTTGGAGTACAGAGTACTGCGAGTGCAAATGCAAATGGCAAAACGGCTGATCGGTAAGTCTGCCTTCAGCGATTTCCGAGTAATCA
>JAYWDN010000110.1:0-3983 GCA_043780615.1 Bacteroidota bacterium
TCCAGAAGAGTTTCTTAGAAAAGTAGAAGATCTGTACCGCTCAGACAGAACAGATTTTGACATCCTTCAATTTAAGGATGGAAGAATATTTGAGCGCCAGTATAACCCGCTTGTACTCAATAAAAATAAAGTTGGCAAAGTTTGGTCGTTTAGAGATGCTACCGAACGAAAAAAAATAGAAAAAAAATTGCACGATTCAGAAAATAAACTCCGCGCTTTCTTTCGCAGTACACCCGATGCCAGTGCCTTGTTGGGGCAACATTTCGAAGTCCTCGCTTTTAGTAATTCTGCCAACGAACTTGCCGAAAACACCTACGGCAAAGGGCTAAACGAAGGCGATATTTTTATGGACTTAGTTTTTCCGGAGGTGCGCCCGGTTATAGCCAAATTCTTATCTAAAGCATTGCTTGGGGAAACGAACCAGGGCGAGTTTCCCATTCCAAACATTAAAACTGGAAGGAGCATCTGGTGGCGTTCTGTTTTTATGCCGGCTTATGACGGTGACGGAAATATTTTGGGGGTGGTCGCCAACTCCACCAATATCAATGAATTGAAACGGGGAGAAATAAAACTAAGAAAACAGTTCGAAGAACTACAGAAAACCAATCAGGAACTCGATCGCTTTGTGTATAGTGTGTCGCATGATCTGCGTGCCCCGTTGGCTTCCGTTCTGGGCCTGATCAATGTGGCGGAAATGGAAAGCCCTTCTCCTTCTTTTAAAAACTATCTCGTCTTGATGCGAAGTAGCATCAACCGCTTAGATGGATTTATAAAAGATATTCTTGATTATTCGCGTAATTCTAGAATGGATGTTCAGCTTGAAAGGATCAATTTTCATAAACTTATCGGTGAAATTCAAAATAATTTTAAACTGATTAATGGAGCCGAGCGGCTAAAAATTGATGTCGTCATAGAGGATGCCGTTATTTTTTATTCTGACCGTAAACGAATCGAAATTCTTTTGAATAATTTGTTGTCTAATTCTATTAAATATCAGGATTTCCAAAAAGAGGCATCCATTGTTTTCATCCATATTGTTGTATCGGCTGAAAAAGCATGGATTAAATTTTCCGATAACGGAATCGGTATTGAAAAGAAACACCTGGACAAAATATTCGACATGTTTTACAGGGCATCCGAAAATTCTAAAGGATCAGGACTCGGGCTTTACATCGCAAAAGAAACAATAGCTAAGTTAGGGGGCACCCTAAAAGTTGAATCTGAATTTGGGCTATCAACGACATTTGAAATGACCATGCCCAACTCCATCCCAAAAGGATGAGTTGGTTGAGAAAGCCTCAGTAAATACCTCGCCTTTGTCGGTGTTCTTCACCTCTCGCCTTTGTCGGTGTTCTTCACCGACAAATTTCCCTCGCCTTTGTCGGTGTTCTTCACCGACAAATTCAGTAAATAAAAACGTTGGTGAAGAACACCAACGTTGGCATGGGGGCATCCGAAAATTCTCAGTAAATACTCGCCTTTGTCGGTGTTCTTCACCGACAAATTTCAGTAAATAAAGTTTTGCTATTCATCAGCATCACTTACAATATTGCTCTCAGCTGTTCTCGGTGACGCTGCGTTAAAAAAAACTCACTTACAATACTGCTCGATCGAAAATTTCGCTTTAGTATCTCCTAATTGAACTGCCATTTTCCAGTCGCTGCACGCTTTGTCTTTGTTTTTCAGTTGGTAATTAAAGTTGCCACGCTGTTTGTAGTACGATGAATTTTTTCCATCGATCTCAAGGGCATCGTCCATGTCGGAGACGGCCGCACCAAAGTCTTCCAACTCGGCTTTGCAGTTGGCCCGCCCCGCAAAAGCAGCCGCATCTTTCGCGTTGAGTTTTATTGATTTATCATAATCGAGGATCGCTTGCTCATACTCCTGATTTTCTTCTTTGATTACCGCACTATTGAAATACAAGTCGGCATTGGCCGGTTCAAGCGCGATGGCTTTTATTAAATTGTCGAGTGCTGACTTTTTGTTTCCCAGATTCACATAAGCGTGAGCTCTTTCCAAAAATAAGGCAACGGTATTCTCCCCTGCCTTCAGCGCATCATCAAAATCTTTAATGGCCATTTGATAATCCTGCAATTCCAAATAACATTTTCCCGTCTTGAACAACACTACCTTGTCGCGGTTGCCACCGTTGATCGCATTATTCAAATACTCTAACGCAATGGGGAAATTTTTCAGTTCGTAATATGCTTCGCCCAGCTTTTGATAAAAGTCGGCATCCGGTTTTTCGGTGAGCTTTTCTACTTGGCGCAAATCTTTCACGGCCTCGTTGTATTTTTTTAATTTCAAATAAGTGTTGGCGCGGTTTTCATACGCCCGCACATAGTCCTCTTTTTTTGCAATGGCCATTCCAAAATCATCGATTGCTTTTTTGTCTTGGTCTTGATTGAAATAGGCTTTGCCACGGTTGTTGAAGATGACCGCATCGTTCACGCCTTGTGCAATCGCTTCGGTGTAGTCTTGCGAAGCGCCCAAATAATTATTGCTGCGAAAGCGTGCATCGCCACGGTGGTAAAATGCCAGCGCGAGTTTGGGATTCTTCTCAATGGCGGAATTGAAATCCGTCAGCGCACCTTCCACGTCTTTGTTGTCGAGTTTGCAAAAGCCACGCATGTCATAGGCAGTCGCTTCGGTGTAGCCCGTGTTGATGGCCTTGTCCAAATCCACAAAAGCATTTTTATATTCTTGCGCATTGAAGCGGCACGCACCTCGTCTAAAAAAAACTTCGGTTGCGCTCTCACCCAGTTCGATGGCTTTGCTAAAGTCGGGCATTGCGTTGACAAAGTCAGCCGTTTCAAAGAATGAATTTCCGCGCGCCACAAAAGCCTGCTTGTCTTTGGTGCCTCCACTGATGGCCTTGCCCAAATCTTGAATGGCACCTGCAAAGTTTTTGGTGTTGTACTGCGCTATGCCCGACAGTGAATAGTCATCGGCAACGGCTTGGTTGGCAGCCATCAACTGCGCTTCATCGGCAATTACTTTCGGCCACTCTTTTAATTGAAAGTTGGCCGCAGCGCGGTTCTTCAACGCTTGCGGATAATTGTTTTTGATCTGCAACGACTTATCAAAATCGGCCAGCGATTCTTTGACGAAAGTTGAATTCAGTTTTGCTTTGCCTCTGTTGTTGTAGATCACCTCATCGCTTGCACCAAACCCAACGGCTTTGTCGTAAGCCTCGATCGCCCCGGTGAAATTATTTTCTTTAAACCTTCCATTGCCCACTTGAAAGTAAATCTCTTTGTTCTTGCTTCCCGCGATCACGGCTTTCTCCAAATAAACAATACCTTCTTTATTTTGTTGTTGTTGAATGTAGGCCAGCCCAAGGTCTTCAAGGGTTTCCACATCAGCTTGCGTCAGCACTACTTTTTCCAAATCCGTTACCGTGTTGATAAAATCTTTGGTCGCGTAAAGTGATTTGCCGCGCTTCTCATACAGTTCAATTTCTTTTTCACCTGCTGCCACAGCTGCATTCAACGATTCAATACATCCTTTAAAATCTTTGGCTTCGTAGCGGAGATAGCCGAGGTACAAATTGGCTTTCGCTTCTTTCGTCCCGCCCCTTACGGCACGTTCTAAAAAATCTTTGGCGGCAACTCGATCTTTCAAATTGTATTTGGCAATGCCAAGCATGCGCAACAGTTCTGCCGACTCGCCTTCGGTGCTGCGCACTTTGTCGAGGTCTTCGGCTGCGCCTTGATAGTTGGCCATAGCGAAGCGCACCGTGCCACGGTTTAAAATGGCCTTGCTGAAATCGGGCTTGAGTGCGATGGCTTTGTCGTAAGCTTCGATCGCTCCCGTGAAATTATTTTCTTTAGAGCGTCCGTTGCCTGCCTGAAAATAAACTTCCTTGTTCTTGCTTCCCGCGATAATCGCTTTTTCTAAATACGTAAGCTCTTCCTTACTTTTTTGTTGTTGACCATAGGCGAGCCCTAAGTCCTCAAGGGTTTCTACATCCGGTTGGCTTT
>JAYWDN010000111.1:0-3963 GCA_043780615.1 Bacteroidota bacterium
AGTTACAAAAAATGGAACACCCCACGCATCGAACAAGAAAAGTTGCAGCACCGTGGCCGCCAAAAAAAGCCGCAGCGAAGAACCGATCGAGCGGCTCACAATAAAAAACAGCGCACCTGTTTTGTAAGCCCACACATCGAAGCGCTGCTCAAGGTACGTGTAGATCGACACTACTTTCAATTTATAATAAAGCGGCATCAGCACCAAGATGATCACCCAATAACCAACCAAGTAGCCAAGCACTACTTGAAAATAGGCAAAGCCTACTTTGCCCACATTGCCCGGCACCGACACAAACGTGACACCCGAAAGCGAAGAGCCGATCATGCCAAACGCCACCAAGTACCAAGGCGACTGACGGTGTGCTGTAAAAAATGTGTTGGTGTCTGCACCCTTCGAAGTAAAATACGAAATGGAAATGAGCGCAGCGAAGTAAACCAACAGAATGGAGCAAACGAAGAATGGAGTCATGGAGAAATTCAAAGATTAAAGATTACAAATTTGGAAATTGAAACGCATGATAGTACAACTATTCCATTCTATTCTAAATTTAAAATTTTGAATCTGCAATTTCTAATTACGTCAAAACTTGTTATTTTTTTTTACTTTTGAAAAACTATTTTGACGATACACTATGAGCCCGACTGTGCGCGAACAAGAACTGATTGAATTGTTGGAATCGATCGAGGTCACCGATGTGAAGGACTTGATCGTCTTCAACGATAACTTCAACACCTTCGAACACGTGATCGATACGCTCATTAAAGTTTGCAGGCACACAGTGGAGCAAGCCGAGCAATGCACGCTGCTCATCCACCACAAAGGAAAATGCACCGTGCGCACGGGTGCTTACAGCGAACTGAACCCGATGCGCGAAGCGATCTGTGAAGCGGGCATCGATGCCAAAATCAGCTGATGGAATATCCGTCCAAACTGATCGAAGATGCCGTGAACGAAGTCTCCAAGCTTCCGGGCATTGGTAAAAAAACTGCCCTGCGATTAGTCCTTCATCTGGTGAAAGAAAATGAAAACCGCACGCTGGCACTCACCGAATCACTAAACAAACTGCGCACACAAATCAAGTTTTGCAAAACCTGCCACAATATTTCTGATGATGACGAGTGCGGCATCTGCCGGAGCCACAGGCGCGACAAAACTATTTTGTGTGTGGTAGAAGATTGCAACGATGTGATGGCCATCGAAAATACTTCGCAATACCTTGGCATCTATCACGTGCTGGGCGGAGTGATCTCGCCCATGAACGGCATCGGGCCATCGGAACTAAAAATCGAATCGTTGATCAGCCGGCTTTCGCAAAAACAAAACGAAGTGAAAGAATTGATCCTCGCGCTGAGCCCCACCATGGAAGGCGACACCACGGCTTTCTACATCAACCGCAAACTCAAAGACCTGAACATAAAAGTTACTTCCATTGCCCGCGGGGTTTCGGTGGGCAGCGAGTTGGAATATTCCGATGAGATTACGCTGGGGAGGAGTATTACGGGGAGGACGTTATTTGATTGAGGTTACTTTAATAAATCATAAGTTTTACTTGGAGGAAAAAGGATTTTTTCGGATTCTCTTAGCAATCAATGTTAGTTCAATAAAATTTTTGAAAAGCTATTGAGAAAGTGACTTTAATAATTTTGGTCATTTGATTATTGAGCGGGCTTTCGTTGCAATCGCTAAACAAAGAAAAGGTTATTTATTTTGTTCAAAATTCTTGAACCAGTCAATATCAACTTTTACTGTTTCTTTTAATTCTACTTTCAAACCAAGATTTAACTCTTTCAATTTTTCAGCTAGCTTTTCTCCATCCATTAAATCTATGGCTGGTGCTCCATCTCTTGTAGCTTCTGCAATTGCATCTCTTGTAAAAGATGCTGTTGTTATGAATAATCCTTTATCAGTTCTTCCTACCATGGCACCTCTAAAGTCTCTAATTTCACTTGCACCTACTTTTGATTTTGCTTGATATTTTTTGCATTGAAAAATAATGTGAAAACTTAGAATTCCATTTATCTTGGCAATACCTCTTCCATCAATTCCTCCATCTCCAGTTCTTCCAGTAACTTCAACTTGAGTAAATCCCTTTTCTCGTAATACTCTTTGAATTAATCTTTCAAATGCTGAAGGAGTTAGATTTTCGGTTATGACATATATCACTTTTTCTTTCCAATCCTCTCCTTCATTTAATTCCTCATTTACTTCATTTTCTAATTGTTTATCCCATTTGACTTTTATGGTTGTAAAATCACCACTTGCGCTAATTGCCCAAACCCCTCTTTGAGAGTTTTCTAAAAGCCCTTGACTTTTTAGCATTGTTCTTACCCAGGCCATTTGATATTCAAATTCGGTTTGGTTTGTATCCTTATGCATTATAGCCAACAATTCATCCTATATTTTTAATACCTCAATCACCTTGTTGTTTATTTCTTCATTGGATCCAGAGCCACCTAACTCTTGAATTGCTTGTAAGACTGGTTTGAAAAAAAATTCTCTTTTTGGAAATTCTTTCATTGTAAATGCTCTTATTTTATCTTTGCTAAGGTTACAGAATTATGGAAAAGGTAATTTCAATTGAGCATTTAAAAAAGCTATGCAATAGAAATGGCAGGGCGGAATTCTACATTTTTCTTGCTGGTGGTCTATGTAGGAGTTCTAAAGAGATTCATTATGATACTCAAACGAGAAAATTTGAAATCTATAATGATATTGATGAAACTTGGCAATCGGGGGTTACAGAAAAAGCACTTTATAAAAAAACGGTGATTCCAGAAGCGATTGAAAAGGGAGCTATGTTTTGTCACGGTGTTCAGTTGTGGGGAATTGAATAAACACTTGCTTCTTCAATAGTCGTACCGCCTACAATACTGCTCCGTTTAAAATTTGCTTTGATTTCAATCTAAATTTAGGGAGCAGAATTAAATCCTACCTCACCTCCAACTTAAATCCCACTCCGTGATAATTCACGATCACCACGCGCGGGTCTTCTTTCAAATATTTGCGCAGCTTAGAGATGAACACATCGAGGCTGCGGCCCATAAAATAATCGTCATCGCCCCACACGGTGGTGAGAATTTCTTCGCGCTTCAACACACGGTCAGGTGTGCAGCACAACAGTTTCATCACCTCCGCCTCTTTTTGCGTAAGGGTTTTATCTCCAGCAGGATGAAGGAGTTTAAAATTTTTTGTGTCAAATAAAAAATCCCCTAATGGGTAGGAGTTTTTTTCGATTCGGCTGCCGTTTGCCCTGCGCAAAAAAACTTCGATGCGCATGATCAACTCCTCCATGCTGAACGGCTTCACAATATAGTCATCGCCCCCGGCACGAAAGCCTTCGAGCTTGTCTTCGAGCATGGCCTTGGCGGTAACAAACAAAATCGGGACGTGATTATTTTTTGCGCGCACGGCTTGCGCCAAAGCAAACCCATCTTTCTTGGGCAGCATCACATCAAAAATACAGAGATCGAAAAGCTGTTGTGCAAACTGGTGTTGGCCTTGCTCGCCATCGGTGCAGAGCATCACCTGGTACCCGTGGTGTGTCAAGCTGTCTTTGATGACAAAGCCCAGCGCAGGGTCGTCTTCTACCAAAAGTATTTTAGCGTTCATGTGGTTGGTAAAATTATTTTAAACGTGCTACCTTCACCCAGTTGGCTCGTCACCGAAATTTTTCCGTGGTGGGCTTCCACCATTTGCTTCACATAGTTCAGGCCGAGCCCAAAACCTTTCACATCGTGCACATTGCCCGTGGGCACTCTATAAAATTGATGGAATATTTTTTTTTGATCTTTGGCACCGATGCCAATACCATTGTCGCGCACTGTTAATATAATTTGTCGACCTTGGTTTTCTGTCGCAATGGCGATGGCGGGAATGTGCTTGTTGTATTTGATGGCGTTGTCGATGAGGTTGAACAGCACGTTGGTAAGGTGCAGCTTGTCGGCTGAGATCATTTGTTGT
>JAYWDN010000112.1:0-3957 GCA_043780615.1 Bacteroidota bacterium
GGAGAAGAAGAAATAGGCAAGCCCGTGGGCATCGACATCAAAGAAAAGAAAATGACGCTGCCACTGATCTTTGCGCTATCAAAAGCTTCTTGGTTGGAGAAAAGAAAAATCATCAGTCTTGTAAAAAACGAAAGCGAGAATCCACGAAAAGTACGCGAGGTAATTGCTTTTGTAAAAAACTCTGGCGGAATTGAATACGCACAGCAAGCCATGGAGCGTTATTACAAAATGGCATTGGATACATTGGCCGCCCTTCCCGAATCGGAATACAAAACTTCTTTAAGGCAGCTGGTTCAGTTTACCATTGAACGGAAGAGTTGATACAATCCACTTCTTGGGTGTCTTTGAATCGAATTCTTAAATATGGGCATATCTAAAACCCAAACGTCATTGCGAGCGATAGCGAAGCAATCTCCAAATCGGAGCAAAAATGGGATTGCTTCGGTCGTTCCTCCCTCGCAATGACGTTGTTTTTAGGTTTTTAGAGATGCCATTAATGTAAATTTGTAATATGAAAACCGACAATGAAACATTGGAGTCAGCCATCTCTGGCGGACTGATCGGTGCGGCATTGGGCGCGCTAATCAGCCAAAACCGTTCTCGAGGGGCTCGCGGGTGATGTTGCAAGTGGCCTTAAATTCTTTTTTCTTTTTGCCGAACAGGTTGAGGAGTGCCATAACAGTGGGGTTTACAAATAGTAGATACTTCGCAACAGCAAAATAGTTGCACCAACGGAGAAAAAAATTTCTACTAATTACACCATCAGTTGCCTGAAGTGCTTTTGTGGCCATTGGGTGGGGGGCTTGCTTTCTTTGCTTGCTCGAATTTTTCGTGCCTGGTCAGGAAATCGTCCAATTGTTTTACGGGGAGTTTCTTGGCAATGATTTTCTTTTTGTCGTCCAAAATATAAATGGCCGGTGTGGTATCGGAGTGATAGAATTTACTGAAATGTTCTTTGATATAACTGCGTGGGCCATTCACGGTGATCCAGGGAGTTTTAAATTCTTTGATGAACTCGCGCATCATTTTCATCGAAGTGTCGGTAGAGACTGCATACACTTCAAGGTTGTGTTTGGCTTTGCTCTTGTTATAAAAGTCAACCAGCTTCGGTGTTTCCTCGCGGCAATGGCCACAGTCGGGTTTGAAAATAAAGAGGATGGTGTACTTCGCTTTGATGTCATACACCGAGCGGGGCTGCAAGTTTTGGTCTTGCATGATCAGGTTGGCGCCCGTGCGGCCAATCATGCACGGGCGGATTTTGTCAGCTTGCTCTTTTAGGTTTTGCTTCATTTTGGTGTTCATCCAAAAATCCATTTCACCCGATGCAAAATAGTGATCGTACAAATTCACATACACCTCGTCAAGCCCCATGATCTCTGGCTGCCAGTACTGCCCCACGCAAGTCCACACTAAATATTTATACGTCTCTTGATTCTTTTTTACTTTGGCCACCAATTCTTTTATCGCTTTGGTGATCGTATCGGGCTGGGGAATAAAAAGTTTGGTGAGATATTCCTTTACTTTTTCTTGATAGAGTGGTTGCGGCAGGCGGATCAGCGCATCGTCAGACAAATCAAAATTGTCGAAAAAATGCTGGCGATAATATTTCAATTGAAACGTAGAGTCGATGTTGCCGTTTGCTTTTTTGGGCGGATCAGGAACCACCACCAATTGTGTTGACTTGAGCAATCGTGCCGTCATAGTCATGGGGTGGGCTCCAATAATTTCCTTTTGGTAGGCCATCACCCTTTCGTTGATTTGTGTAAAGCCTTCGCGGGCCGCTTTCTTTTGGTCTTCTTTCAGCACCGTGTCTTTCAATGTTTTAATGAATGGTTCGGCCTCTTTGTTGCGCTCAATATTAAAGGCAACATTTTCAAAAAACAGACGATTGTCTTCATCGCCCGTCACTTTTAAGTTTTTAATTAAATTGGCCGTATCGGTTTCTATTTTAAAAAACTGATCGTGGCCAATTACGATATCAACAATTTTGCGTTTGTTCATCACCAAAAAATAAACGCCTTGCGGCAATGTATTTTTATTGTCAAAGAAAAATTCGCCTGCATGGCTCACCTTGGCGGTGTCTTTCAAATACGTTTGCTCGCCATAATAATGGCCGAGGTAAACCGTAGTGTCTTTCCAGCCCCTGATCTTAAATTCAATTTTGTAGCCCGATTGTGAAAACGCCTGAGCGGAAATGAATAACAAAAACAAAATCAACTTGATCTTCATACATTTTTTTTTGAGGGAACAAATTTCTACAAATCTACTTTCACTTCCAACGGCCATGCATCGCCAAAGTTTTCGTTTGGTAATCGTCCATTAAGAACTCGTTAACAAAATCTTCCGAATGGCCTCTACAACATAAGGTTTGAATCCAATAAGCTGAACAAGACAGAGAAGTTGGTGGTGATCAAATAATCAGTAGCAACCAACGGATCCCAAATTGTTGCGAGCGATTAACTCACTCTCCCAATCTTTCGATACGATAACCCCGCTCTTCTGCCACCCTCTGACAGGAAGTGGATTTACAATTTTTGGTTTACGATAGTTGTTGCAAATTCCCTGACACTAATTTCCGATGTAAGTTTTATTGCAGAATGTAAAGAATTAGAGGGGCATGTATTTTATAAAAAGCCCGATCCCAAATCAAAAACAAACCATCTCGGGTTTTTCCCCGGTGCTGCGGAGGGGGTTTTTCCCGTAGTATGTTTTAGCACCACTATGCCATAAAAATAATTGAGCAGAAAGTACATTTGTAGTACACTTCTAAAAAATGGCTTATGAAAAATCATACTCAACTCAACTCAACTAACATTTAGCCTGCTGGCCATGGCACTCGTTTGTTTGCCATTATTTTCACAGGCACAGTGGACTACCAACGGCAACGATATTTACAACTCTAATACGGGCAATGTTGGCATAGGCACCGCATCGCCCCAATTTAGATTTGAGGTAGTGGGATCACAAAAAAATAGAAATATAGCTCCGTCTGGCTACACTACGCTCCGCTTGTACAACGACCAGGACTTCTCTTCCAGAACATTAGAAATAGATTACTCTGGAAGCATGTATGGGGGTGTACTACTGTATGGAGGGCCTTTTGGAGAAAGTGCTGCTATTGCAACTACAGGGTTCTACCCTTTAACTTTTGGCACTGGCAATACTGCCCGAATGACAATAACAAGTGGAGGTGGCATTGGCATCGGCACCACCACGCCCGGCAGCTACAAACTTGCGGTGGCCGGAAAAATTGCTGCCACGGGAGAGGTGCGTGTGTTCACCGCTGGTACTACTATTTTCCCCGATTATGTCTTTGCGCCCGGGTATAAATTGCCCAGCCTGGAAGAAACCGAAAAGTACGTGAAACAAAACCACCACTTGCCCGAAGTGCCCTCTGCTGCCGACATAGAAAAAGATGGCATGAGCCTCAATGGCATAAACACTATATTATTGAAGAAGGTGGAGGAATTGACTTTATATATGATAGACATGAAGAAGGAGAATGATTTGCTGAAGGAAAGAGTGAATAAATTAGAGAAGAAATAAAATGATTCCTAGAATTTTATTGACCTTATTCTTTTGTAGTGTTTTGACTTTTTTATGCAGGGCCCAAGAGAAGGACTCTTCCTACTATGAGTATGTACGGGTTTCATACCACAGCTTTCAAGTAACGGCATACTATGAAGACGGAAAGGTGGAAGATTTAAAAAGCAAATTAAATATTAACCTGCCTAAGACTATATACTCGCCCGACTCAAAGATTAGTGATAGTTTCTTTTTGATCACAAAATATCTGCGCAACAAAGGGTATGAACTTGTTACCTCCATGTATAATCACATATACTACTACACGGAGTACATCTATAAAAGAAAAAAAATTATGAAGATTGATGATAAAAAATAAACTCGTTGCATGAAAAAAGTACTTTTTATAATAGTCTCATTATGGTTTTTTGC
>JAYWDN010000113.1:0-3932 GCA_043780615.1 Bacteroidota bacterium
CCAAACTGTTGGAAAATAAACAAGGCCGACAAGATGATGATGACGATGGTGATGATGGTTTGTGTAGAGATGCTAGGGATCAGTGTTTTCACTCCTTCCACAGCCGAGGTGACACTGATGGCGGGAGTGATGAACCCATCGGCAATGAGCGTGCAACATCCTATGATGGCAGGAAAAATTACCCACGATGCGCGGTACCTCCGCACCAACGCGTAGAGCGCGAATATCCCACCTTCTCCTTTATTGTCGGCACTGAGTGCGAGGTAAATATATTTGATGGAAGTGATGAGCGTGAGCGTCCAAAAGACTAATGACAGGCCACCTAAAATAAGCTCTTCGGTAACGACACTTCCACCTACGATGAAGCGGAACGTGTAGATAGTAGAAGTGCCGATGTCGCCATAAATTATTCCGAGCGAAACCAGCACTCCCGCTACGGAGAGTTGATGGTTCCTTGAATCGTGTAGATTTCCCATGTACGTTTTCTTAATTCGATTTTTTATAAGCAGCTTCAATTTCTTCGGGTGTCAACTTTTCTTCGTTGCGCCCAATGATAAGTCGATTGCTTCGGTCATATCTAAAATAATTCCATGCCCAGCTCAGGAAAGTAAAAACTTTATTTATAAAACCGACCAATGACATGAGGTGGACGAACATCCAAGCCCGAAGAGCTTTAATCACTTCAAGGCCACCAAATCCTCCTCCGATCACGACCACACGGGGTTTGTCCAAGTCTGCAATGCGTGTGTGCGTGGTAATAAATTTGGGCATGAAAAGGGGAAGCCTGCTTGAAAACGGGCGTAAATTTAATCAACCCAAAGGATTAAACGACAGGATGTAAAAATATTTTGCAAGGGTGTTTTTTAAGCCTTGATTACCAATGTACCTTTGTTTTTCAAATACAACTAACCCTACTTATGACCAAAAACCTTTTGACTGTAGCCTTGGCGGGATTCCTCTTTGCCAGCTGCGATAACAAATCTGAAAAACTCCAGACACAGCTCGATTCATTAAAGACCGAACTGCAAACCAACCAGAAGTTTGTGCAAACCTTGCAAGATGTGGGCGTGCTGATGGACTCTATCGATGCCAACCGCCAACTGCTGCGCGTGAACATGGTGGAAGGGACGACCTATGCCGACTACACGGCCCGCATGAAGGACATCAACAACTATGTGAAAGACTCACAAAACAAAATTGAAGACCTGGAGAAGTCGTTGAAAAAATCGAAAGGCAATGCCAATGCGTTTGCGGCCAGTGTCAAAAAATTAAAAGCAGACTTAGAAACGCGCAACAAAGAAATCGCTACGCTCACGGCACAAGTAGAAGAATTGAAAAACCAAAATGTAGAGTTGATCAACACCACCAACTTGCAGCAAGCCGAGATCAACGACAAGTCGGCACAGATCGAAGCCAAGAGGCAAGAGCTGGATTTGCTCACCGAAAAAATCCAGCAAATACAGATTCAAAGCAAAGTGAGCGAAGCCGATTCGTACTTTGCCCGTGGCCAAGCGGTAGAAGAAGCTGCGAACCGCACCAAGTTGGCGCCTCGCAAAAAGAAAGACACGTACAAAGAGGCCATTGAACTTTATAGAAAATCGTTAAGCTTAGGCAAGACCGAAGCGCAGGCAAAAATTGATGCGCTGAGCAAAAAGATATAAGTTTAACTGTGCGATTTACTACTGACTCAACTATTTTTTTTATGAAAAAGCATCACCTATTGACTTTGAGTTTTTATTTGTGTGCCGCAGCAGCATGGGCACAAATTTCAGGAACTACTTTTGCGGATGCCAAGAAGAATAAAACGGCCACCTGGGTTTTTACTTATTCTGAAACCCCCAGTTTTTCAAGTAAACAACCAGATGGTTCTGTGCAGGGCCTTGCTGTTGATATCATGAAAAAGTTTGGACAGTTTGTTCAGCAGACTGAAGGTATAAAAGTGACGGTTGAATTTAAAGCAAAGAACCCCGATGACTTTAGAGGTTTTTTAGAGGAAGTAAAGACCGCAAAGGGGGGCGTATTTGGTCTTGGCAATGTTACCATCACCGAAGTGCGAAAAAAAGAATATGAGTTCAGCCCCGCGTTTATCAAAAATATCTCTACGCTGTGCACGAACAAAGATGTGCCCACGTTGGTGAGCCTTGATAAGGCGGCCGAGGCGTTCAAAGGATTCAAAGCCATTGCCGTGGCTGGCTCCACCAACGAGAAAGCGGTGCAGGAGATCAGGGCAAAATATATCCCCACTTCGGTGTTGCAACAAGTGGAGAGCAATCAAGAAGCGGTCGATGCCATTGCCAGCAACAAGAAAGCATATTCCAATATTGATTTTGCTTTTTACCTCAATGCAATGCGGAAAAACATTCCGATCAAACGGCATCCTGTGGGCGATCAATCAACGGAAGAGTTTGGGATCATCATGCCAAAGAGTAATGACTGGTCTCCGTTGATGGCGAAATTTATCAATGCCGAATTCTTGCGCTCAGACGATTATAGAAAAATGCTATCGACCAACCTCGGCAGCAATGCGCTAAAACTGATGGACTCCTTCCAAAAGAAGTAACAGATTTCACACTTAAAAAAAAGGCTGCTCCAGAAATAGAGCAGCCTTTTTTTTTGAATCGTTAAAACTAAAACGTGTTCTATCAGCCACATCCGTAAGTCTCATTTTGCCATCTTCTGCCAGCATTTTCAACCGTACGATTTCTTCGTACACTTCACTTCCCTAGGCTCTTAGTTTGGTTTTCAGGTCGCTCCAATATCTTTTTGGAAGGTTGCTATTTGTAAGGATTTCTATTACGTCAATGACAGAAAAATACCATTGTTCTGTCTTCTCGTCCCCTCGCTTGGGTCGGCCTCACTGTCAGATTAGATATGTCTTAATTTGCTCAAATTCGATTATTTTTCGCAAGAATTTAATTCAAGGGTGACCGGATCGCTTCCAAATTTGAGAACGGTAGAAAGGACCCAAGTACCCTCTGACCTTTAACGTATCCTTGCCGATGAGCCACATAGAAGAAGAATAAGTATTTCCGTTTCCGGGGTCTAAAATTTTGCCACCTGTCCATTTACCATCTTGCTGAACAAAGCCCCAAATCATTTTCATGCCTACAACTTTTTGGCCATTCAATTTTCCTTTGCACTCTGTACATATTGGGTCGCTGCCTTCATTTGGGAGTATATATATTTTCTTAATAAACCCTTTCAATTCGCCTCCAGAGATTTTTATTTCAACCAAAGACTTTACTTTGTTCCAGTGGTCATCAATGGTTTGCCATATTCCTTTGGGGCTTTTGGTATTGGCGGAACCTTCATCCCTTTTCCATGTTTGTGTACGGTAAAACAATCCGAGCGGCCCACCATACCCTCTTACCATAAGTGTGTTGTCACCTTCTAACCATAAGTTGCTTTCGTAAACTTCCCCAGATGCCGGGTCAAGAATTTTTCCATCTGTCCATTTCTTTTCCGATTTTTTGAATCCCCATAAGAACTCCATTCCAATTACTTTTTGATTTTTTCTTATTCCTTCACACTTGATACAAATCGGGTCTTCTCCCTGATGCGGTTGTAAAATGATTTTAAGAATTTCTCCTTCCATTCCTCTTGTGGTGTTTTCAATTTTTATTTGAGACAATGGATTGCCTGTACTTTCATCAAAGGTTGTCCACGTGCTGTCCCACGAAACCAAACGTAATTTGAAAACCAAACTACAACTTTACCCTGCACCCCGCAATAGCACAAACCTTTTGTTATGCACCGTGCCTCACCCGGCAACGGAGCGCGTCACCGTCCACTTTTTTTCAAGCGTCAAGCCGTCAACGGGGAACAACAGCGCGGCAAGCAAAGACAGATTTCCTTCTCTTGCCATGTCCCCGCGCAAATGCAAACTCTCCAAGGGCATGCAGCGCACTTTGAAAATGCTGGCGGGCCTGCCG
>JAYWDN010000114.1:0-10864 GCA_043780615.1 Bacteroidota bacterium
ATCGAGCGGTTTAAGGGCACGTATTCCAAAACGTTGCAAGTGCAGTCGCGGGTGAAGATGTTGGAGAAGATTGAGATTGTGCAAGTAGATGAAGTGGATACGTCTTCGTTGAATTTAAAATTTCCTCCAGCGCCACGTTCGGGAAGTTACCCAGTAATTGTAGAAGGATTGACCAAGCGCTATGGCGATCATGTTGTTTTTCAAGATGCTTCTTTGACGATTGCGCGTGGAGAGAAAGTTGCCTTTGTTGGAAAAAATGGGGAAGGAAAATCCACGTTGATCAAAGCCATCATGGGCGAGATTGACTACGAAGGCAAACTGCAGACGGGCCACAATTCCATGATCGGCTACTTCGCACAAAACCAAGCTTCGCTGCTCGATGTTGACCTTACTGTCTTTGAAACGATTGATCAAATAGCACAAGGCGATATCCGCACAAAGATCAAAGACATTTTGGGAGCGTTCATGTTCAGTGGCGATACCATCGACAAGAAAGTAAAAGTGCTTTCGGGTGGAGAGCGCACACGACTGGCGATGATCAAACTGTTGCTTCAACCTGTGAATCTGTTGATCCTTGATGAACCTACCAATCACCTCGACATCAAAACAAAAGATATTTTGAAAGATGCGTTGAAAGCGTTTGATGGAACGTTGATCCTTGTCTCTCACGACCGCGACTTCCTCGATGGCCTGGCCGACAAAGTTTTTGAATTCGGCAACAAGCGCATCAAAGAACATTTTGAGAACATCAATGGATTCTTGCGAAACAAGAAGATGGAGAATTTGAAAGAGATTGAGCGGAGTAAGGGGAAATGATTCTTTGAGCTTCTGACTCACTAGCTGATTTCAATTCCCACCACGAGAACTCTTCATTTTTTTGTAACTCTTTTGTAAGTTACATTAATGTAACTTACATTTATGTAACTTATAGATTGAATCCATGGAAAACCCATTTGTTTTTGGCAAAACCGTAAGCAAGGCAGATTTCTGTAACCGCAGCCTCGATATCGAGTTCATGCACCATCAGTTTAATACGAATGCCAACACGATCTTGATTTCGCCCAGACGGTGGGGCAAATCTTCGTTGGTAGAAGAGGCGGCCAGACGGTATGCCAAAGGCGCGGTCCGCTTTGCCTTCATTGATCTTTTTAAATGCCGCACGCCTGAAGAATTTCATCAGGCTTATGTGCAAGCGCTGCTCTTGGCAACCAACTCCAAAATAGACGAGGCCTTTCAATTTGCAAATAAATGGTTGAAGGGATTGTTGCCGTATCTTTCTTTTCAGCCTGACCCCAACACCGAGTTCGCCATTAAATTCCAGCCAAACTCGGCCATTAAAGAAGATGAAATCTTAAACCTGTCCCAAACCATTGCGGTAAAGAAAAACATCAGGATAATTTTATGCATCGATGAATTCCAAAACGTAAACCACTTTTCCCACTCAATAGAATTCCAGCGGAAACTGCGGAGCTATTGGCAACGGCACGATAAAGTGCATTACTGCCTGTATGGAAGCAAGCGGCATTTGATGAGCCAATTATTCGAATCATCCGATCTACCATTTTATAAATTTGGATCCGTTCACTACCTCAAGAAAATTGAAATGGCAGAATGGACTCCATTTGTCGCGGCCAAATTTAAAAAATCAGGAAAGACGATTTCAACTGAGCAAATAGAGGGCATTTGTCGGGCGATGGAATCGCATTCGTATTACACACAAAATGCCTTTCAAATCTTGTGGTATATTTCTTCTGCTAAGGTAAAAGACAGTGATGTGGAAATGGCACTGATCCGTTTGGCAGAGCAAAACGAACTGCAGTTTCAAAAGATAATAGAAGGGCTCACCACCTATCAATTGAATTTTATGAAGGCCGTGTGCAAAGGCACTGAAAGCCTGCATTCAAAAAAAACAATCAAAGATTTTTTATTAGGCACTTCGGCTACTATTCAACGATCCATCCAAGCGCTGCTTCAGAAAGATGTGGTTGATGTGATGGGCAAACAAATCACCGTGGTGGACCCTGCCTTTAAATGGTGGTTCGTGAGGAATTTTCCTTCTTAACGAAAATATTTGAACGACACCTTCGAAGACATCAATGGATTCTTGCGAAACAAGAAGATGGAGAACTTGAAAAGAAATTGAGCGGAGTAAGGGGAACTCCAATAGCCGCCAATAGCTGGTTTTTGTTAATCAACTAGGAGAATAAAGCTAAAAGCTGAAGGAAAAAACCTGAAATAAGTAACCAGATTCCCCCATTGATCTTTCTGTTTTTTCTCTTATTGACTTCTGATACTTCGCTCTCGTTATATACAAAGAGGGCTACATTGATTTTCTCAAACATCAGGAGTGCACCTAAAATGTCCAAAATTAGACCTAAGGCATTTAGAATAACATTAATTTTAAAAGGACACATTCATTTATTGATTTGGAATTTCATCGCTCCTTCAATCCAAAACTCAAGTACTGCACTTTAGGCTCTGCTTCAGGCGTGAGTGTAAAAAAAACTTTAATAGTTCCTTTTTCACCAATCAAATCAAAGGAGCCGCGCAACAAGTTTTCGGGTTGCATTTTGCCGACAGAAATTATCTTTCCAATCTTAGCAAGCAGTTCATCCGTTTCTTTTTTGCGATATGCTTTTGAAATATCGGGGAAGAAATTTTCGGCAAAGAGCGAATCGAATTCATCATTCCAGGCGGGCAAAAGTTTTATGATTTGGTCTTGCACTTTTTTAAGCGATGGCGATACAGGCAAAACTCTTTTTTTCAAATCAGTCAACAAAATCAACGTGTCTAATGCTTGCGTTGCAGGCTCGCCCATATCCGCGTAGGTGAGATTGCTGAACGCTACAATGCCTACACCCAAGTCGGGCAAAAGAATGTGAACACTTCCAAAACCAGGCAGGCCACCGCTATGCGAAATGGAAATTAATCCATTGCAATCCTTTCGCCAGCCGAGACCAAATCCATAGCTGCCAGTGCGCGCACATCGTTCGCCACGGTGTGTTTTGTAATCCGGTGAAAACCCACGGAACATCCACGGTTGCTGCATCTCGCGTGCTGAATTCCTTTTTACTGGACCGACTTCATTTTCATTGCGAGCGGGCCATGAAGTCAAAAGGAAGCTCATGTATTTGGCAAAGTCATCGATGGTGCAAATCATTCCGCCCATCGAGGCGTACGATCCGTCATTGAGCAATGCTTCAGGTTTCCATTGGTTGTCTTCCCACCGATAGCCGAACGCTAATTTTTCATTTGGAATTTTTTCATATTCAAATTCGCAATCATTCATTCCTAGCGGACGTAGGATTTTATCGATCACATAATCTTGAAAATGTTGACCAGAAACTTTGGAAATGATTTGACCAAGCAATCCATAGCCAAGATTACTGTACTCAAATTGCGAACCGGGGTTAGACGAAAATGAAACCCCATTCTTTACAAAGTCGATTAGTTCCTGATCGGTATCCGAAAGTTGGCGATCGCCCCACGGATTATCTTCCGGGAAACCTGCTGACATGGTGAGCAAATTAAAAATGGTGATGGGCAATCCATCGCTGGTCGGATATTTTAATGAGGCCATTTCGGGAATGAACTTGGCGGCTGCATCGGTCAACTGCAATTTTCCTTCATCGCGCAATCGAAGAATGGACATGGCAGTAAAACTTTTGGTCATCGAGGCAATGCGAAATCTCGATTTATTATCGGCAACGATTCTCTTTTCCAAATTAGAATAGCCAACGGCATTGCAGTAAATCAATTTGTCGTCCACCACAATTCCGTAGGCAATGGCAGGATTGTGATTGGCTCTTGCCGATTGTTTAAAAATAGTATCGATGACCGATTTATATTTTAGAATCTTTTCAGCTCGGGCAGAGTCTTCAAAATAGGGCTTCTGATAATCTTCGCTCGCGTTGGTGATTTGAAAGTGGTTGGTTTTCTTTTCTGAGCAAGAGAAGAGAACAACAAGGGTGAAGAGTTGAAGGTATTTTTTCATATTCTTAAAATAGTTGAGACCACGGGTATAAAAATAAGTTTAATATCTGGATCGCATAAATTAAAAGCCTTGTCATCGCGAGCCCCCAGCAGGGGAAGCGGGTAGGGCGAAGCGATCTCCAAAAAAGAAGGATTGCTTCGCTCTACCGCACAAACCTTTCATAGGTGCTCACAATGACAATAAAAATGTTCTTAGAATTTGAAATGTCTTCGCTTATCTTTCGGGATGAGTGAAAAAGAATTCAAACCTGTTTTAGGATTGTGGGACGGCACCATGCTGGTGGCCGGCTCGATGATCGGCTCCGGTATTTTTATTGTCAGCGCAGACATCTTGCGCAACGTGGGCAGTGCAGGTTGGCTCGTGGGCGTGTGGGTGATCACCGGTTTTATGACCATCACAGCCGCGGTGAGCTATGGCGAACTTAGCGGCATGTTCCCCAAAGCGGGCGGCCAATATGTTTATTTGAAAGAAGCCTACAACCCGCTCATCGCATTTTTATATGGATGGAGTTATTTTGCCATTATCCAAACCGGCACCATTGCAGCGGTGGGCGTGGCCTTCGCCAAGTTCATGGCCTACATCGCCCCCTGGGCAAGCGAAGATTTAGTGCTGCTGGATTTGAGCTTTGTAAAAATATCTCCTGCGCAGGTCGTTGCTATCTTCACCATTGTGTTGCTTACCTACATCAACACGCGTGGAGTGAAGGGCGGAAAATTTATCCAAACCTTTTTAACCGTGATAAAACTCGTCAGCCTTTTTGGACTGATTGTTTTTGGTTTTGTAATGATGAAAAGCGAAGTGTGGAAAATGAACTGGGTGGATGCGTGGCAAATGCACGGCATCGGCAAAGACGGAACAATTGCCGACTACACTTTGGTGCTGAGCATGGGTGCGATTGCCTCGGCCATGGTCGGTTCCATTTTTAGCAGCGATGCGTGGAACAGCGTTACCTTCATCGCAGGCGAAATGAAAAACCCGCAGCGCAACATTGGGCTGAGTTTGTTTCTCGGCACACTCATCGTTACGGTAATTTATGTGTTGGCCAACGTGATGTATTTATCAACCGTGCCACTGCACGACATTGCCTTTGCAGAAAAAGATCGCGTAGGCGTGGCCGCTGCCAATGTGATATTTGGGCCGATGGGCACAGTGGTCATCGCCATCATGATTATGATTGCTACGTTTGGCTGCAACAACGGTTTGATATTGTCGGGAGCGAGAGTTTATTATACCATGGCCAAAGACGGTTTGTTTTTTAAAAAGGTAGGCACGCTCAATAATTTTGCAGTGCCTCAATACGGGCTATGGATCCAGTGTATCCTTGCTTCAATCTGGTGCCTGAGTGGAAAGTATGGCGACTTGCTCGATATGATTTCGTTTGTGGTGGTGTTATTTTACATGCTTACCATCGCTGGGATTTTTATTCTGCGCAAGCAACGGCCTGAAGCCAATCGGCCTTACAAAGCCTTTGGGTATCCGGTGTTGCCGTTGATTTATATCGCGATGGGAACAACCTTTTGTTTGCTCTTGATTTTTTACAAACCAACGTATACTTGGCCTGGCTTGATCATTACTTTGATTGGGATACCGGTTTACTTTTTTGCAATGAAGGGGAAGGCTGCTGCGAGCTAAGAGGCCGCAGCACTATTCTTTTTTAAGTAGCTCAATCAATTCTTTAATGTTGCCGAATACTAAATTTCCGATTTGCCATTTCAGGTTTATGATTTCATTATTAATTATCACCTGAGTCCCTTCACCGGAAACTGAAAAACCTTCGCGCTCCAAAGCATTTTTTGTCCAGAGATATTCGTAGCCGTTGCCAATCAAATTGATTGACGTATTTCTAAAAGAAGTATGTTGAACTTTTCCAGTCTTCAAATCAAAACCCTTGAAGCGAAAGATGTCGTCAAACGAACCATCGAGCACTAAATCTTCGGGTATACCGATTTTGATTTTTTTTTCGTGGGTTGCCAACCAGATTTCATCGGCCATCTGCAGGGCCAGGTCCAACTCGTGCGTGGCCACCAGCACCGCCTTGTTTTTCTTTCGCGCAAGCGAGAGCAACAGGTTCATTATTTCTACGCGGTGGTTCAGGTCAAGGTGGGCGGTGGGTTCATCGAGCAACAGCACAGGGGTTTCTTGGGCGAGTGCCCGCGCAATCATGGCCAGTTGCAATTGACCATCGCTGAGTTCGGTAATCTTTTTTCTGGAGAGCTCTTGAATGCCCACTTCATCGATGGATCGATCAATGATTTCGTAATCAGATTGAAAAAGCGAAATGCCCCAACCTAAATACGGATAGCGACCGTAGCTTACCAGATCATAAACCGTCATGTTGCCTGAAGTGATTTTATCGGTGAGCACCAAGGCAATATCTTTTTCGCTGAGTTGCATGGTCTTGCCCGCCAATGGTTTCTGCAATCCCGCCAAGGTGCGGATCAACGTGGACTTGCCAATTCCGTTTGGCCCCATAAAACACGTGAGCTTGCCCGGCTGCAATGCCAGATCGATTTCTGCGAACAATACATTTGCCGATTGGCCCGAGCGATAACCTACCGAAAGGTTTTTGGTTTGAAGCACAACCTGATCCGTATTCGTTTCCATAGTTAGCGTGAGCAAAACTAAAATAATCCCTATCAACGTGGACTAAAACAATAGGAGACGAGGTGGATTTCAGATTCTGATATTTGCAATTCCAAGAAATCTATTCATCTTTGCAGCCCTTTGAAAAATAGCATCTATGAAACGCACATTTCAACCTTCGCGCAAAAAGAGAACAAATAAGCACGGCTTCCGCCACCGCATGGCCTCGGCTAATGGCCGCAGGGTGCTCGCTAACCGCAGGCGCAAAGGCCGCAAGAAACTTACCGTTTCTGACGAAGGCACTTCCAAAAGCAAATAAAATCTGAGTACATTCCATTCGGATTGGGAACATAAACCTGAACGGATGGCTACGTTTTCACTTACAAAACCCGAAAGGCTTTCGCAAAAAAAACTTATTCAGGAACTCTTCGACAAGGGTTCCTCTTTTTATTTGTACCCCTTTAAAATTTTAGTGCTTCCGCAAACCAATCCAACGGTTGCCATCCATCAACTCCTGATTTCTGTTCCGAAAAGTATTTTTAAAAGAGCCGTTGACCGGAATAAAATAAAAAGGCGCATTCGCGAAGGCTATCGGCTCAACAAATCTATTTTGCCGCAAGACAAAAAATTTTCGTTTGCGTATATTTACACAGCCAAAGAAATTTTGCCCTCGGCACAGATACACGAGAAAATAATTTTGTCGTTCAAAAAAATCGCAGCCAAATGAAAAAAGATGTTACAAATTAGAATACATCCAATGATGTCTTTGATGGCGAAGGTCTCATTCATATTAATTGGAGTGGGAATGTTGGCCTATGGGTTTGGGTATTTGTACGGAATGCTAACCTGCAATTGATATGAAAGAATATGAAAACATGGTGAGTCAGTTACACCCAATCATTCGGGTGGAAATTAGAATTGCTTGGTGTGGTATTGGACCTTTATGGAATCGGATTTACTGCCGGAGCGGCTTATGCTTTGTTTGAAAAAAAATTTGGAATTAAAAATAAAAGTAGAGGTGTGATGAAGGCAAGGATAAAACTTATAATTATTGCAGTGACGGCAGCAACCCTGCTTGCATACACCGTTCCCACCGACCGCTACTTTGACATCGCCAAGAGCCTCGACATCTTTGCCACGCTCGTCAAAGAAATCAACGCCAACTATGTGGATGAAGTCGATCCTAAAAAACTGATCGACACGGGTATCAACGGGATGCTTGAGCAACTTGATCCGTACACCGATTACATTCCAAAAGAAAATTTAGAAGCCTTCAGTATCCAAACCACGGGCGAGTATGCTGGGATTGGTGCTTTGGTCGGCCTGATCAATCACAAGTCGGTGATCACCAATCCTTACGTTGGGTTTCCGGCATATCGCGCAGGCATTCGGGTGGGGGACGAATTAATTTCTGTTGATGGAAAAAATGTGCAAGACAAACCTACCGATAAGTCGAGCGCGCTGCTCAAGGGTGTTCCGCAAACGGAAGTGGAAATAGAAGTAAAACGCTTTGGCGAGCCCGGCACATTGAAGTTCAAATTGATGCGCGAAAAAATCAAGATCAGCAATGTTACGTATCAAGGGCTGATCGAAAAAGAGTTGGGCTACATTAAGCTCGATGAATTTACCCCGGGTGCTGGGCGTGAAGTGGCCGATGCGGTAACGAAATTAAAAACACAAGGGGCTACCAAGCTGATCCTCGATTTGCGCGACAACCCTGGTGGATCACTCTACGAAGCAGTGAACATCGTCAACATTTTTATTTCGAGAGGAAAGGAAGTGGTTTCCACAAAAGGGAAAGCCCCTGAATCGAATAAAACCTACAACACTTTAAATAATCCTGTTGACCTTGAAATTCCTTTGGCAATTTTAACGAGCGGAAGCAGTGCTTCCGCCTCTGAGATTGTTGCCGGCTCGCTTCAAGATTATGATCGCGCTTTGTTGGTAGGTCAACGGACTTTTGGCAAAGGATTGGTGCAAACCACCCGGCAACTTGCCTACGATGCCCAACTCAAAATCACCACCGCAAAATATTATATCCCCAGTGGCCGGTGCATTCAAGCCTTGGATTATGCGCACCGGCACAGCGATGGTTCAGTAACAAAATTCCCCGATTCGCTGAAGCGTGAGTTCAAAACAAAAATTGGCCGCAAAGTATTTGATGGAGCCGGCCTTGATCCCGATGTGGCCGTGGAGAATGAAACCATCAGCATCGCAACTATGGAGTTAGTCTCTTCGGGCCTGCTGTTTGAATATGCCAGCCGCTATTGTAGCGAACATAAAAATATTTTGGGTTCGTTGAAATCGTTTCGACTGCCCGATGAAGAGTATGAAAAATTTGTAGGATGGGTGAAAGGTCAGCACTTTACGTATCCATCAGAATTAGAAAATAAAATGGAGAAGCTGACGGCCTCAGCAAAAAACGAAAAATATTTTGACCAACTTCAACCTTCATTGAATGATCTAAGAAATAAAATAGCGCAAGTGCACGCCAACGATCTCGTTCGATTCAAAACTGAAATAACGAGAATGTTGGAAGAAGAAATTGCTTTTCACCTTCAGCTCTCACAAGGCCAAGTAGATGTCAACATCGACCGCGATCCCGAAATCATTGAAGCAAAGAAATTACTGATCGATCAAGCACGCTTCAAGAAACTATTGTCCTCACGGTAATGGCATTGCTCCTCAGTTTGGAGACCTCTACGCATTCTTTTTCTTGCGCCCTTCATCGAGATAGTAAATTGATTGCGTTTGAGGAAAGCCTTGTACCACAATCCACGGCTTCACTTTTAGCAGTGATGATCGAAAATCTTTTCAGCATTTCGGACACAAGTAAAAATGATTTAAATGCAGTAGTAGTAGCTTCGGGGCCAGGTTCATACACAGGCCTGCGCATTGGCGTGGCCACAGCAAAAGGAATTTGTTTTGTGCTCAATATTCCTCTCGTGTCAGTGAATACGCTAAGCTTAATGGTGCATCAGTTCGTTAAAGAGCATTCGCAACACGAATTACAAAATTCAATTTTGTGTTCAATGCTTGATGCGCGCAGAATGGAAGTTTATTGCCTGCAGGCAGATGCGCGTGGTACGATCATCGAACAAACGCAGGCAAAAGTGATTGACGAAAATAGCTTTGCCGATCAGTTGGAAAGACAAGCTATTTATTTTTTTGGAGAGGGCTCAGACAAATGCAAAAATGTGATTCATCATGGGAATGCAAAATTTGTTTCGGGACTTCGGCCCTCGGCAAGCTCCTTGGGCGAAATGGGGTTTAAGAAACTCTTGGCAAATGATTTTGAAAACATTTCCTTTTTTGAACCATTTTATTTGAAAGATTTTGTCATTAAAAAACCAAAATCAGTTTCTTGATGTTTGAAGGCAAGCCAGAAAGTATTTAAAAAAATATGGAAGAGCAACTCATCAACCGTGTATCAGCAAGTAACCTGATCACCTTCGATCTCGAAGAATTGTATTCTCCCGGTGAGCGGGTTTTATTTGATATGAAGGGCGTACTATTTCAAGAATTGATTTTAAAAGAAAAGGATTTTCGCGATTTCATCAAGTCACACGATTGGTCTCAATACAAAGACAAGCACGTTGCAATCACCTGCACTGCAGATGCCATCGTGCCCACTTGGGCGTTCATGTTACTTGCCGTTTCACTTCAGCCATTTGCAAAAAATATTACTTACGGTTCGCTTGATGATTTAGAAAGTCAGCTCTTTCAACAACAACTCGACAAAGTGGATTGGAAAAAATTTCAGAACCAAAAAATAGTTGTCAAAGGTTGCAGCAAAGTGCAAGTCCCAATTTCAGCTTACGTAGAAGTTACCAACCAACTTCGGTCTGTTGCTTCAAGTATTATGTTTGGCGAGGCATGCAGCACCGTGCCATTGTTTAAGCAAAAAAAATAATTCGATTAAAAACATCTCAAATCTTGCCCATTGGCAAATTCTTTTTAAAGAAATTATTTTCTCAGTACTCACTAACCTCTTGAAGGTCAATACAAATTGTATCTCAATCAGAAATCTTTAAAAATCTTTCACTTCAGAGTTGCGAGAGAAACTCGAAGTGTTACCTTTGCAGTCCGTTTTGGAAAAAGGGGTTAATTCGATCGGAATTACCCTCATTAAAGTTTGAAACTTATCGAAGTTCAAACAACAAGCTGTCTCATGTTTTAGAGATGGATTACGTTCATTGAACAGATGGAGATTGATAGCGGGCCCTGTCCTTGACCGATAGAGGTTAAGGATGGAGTCGATTCAAAAGAGGGCCCATTGAGAAATGG
>JAYWDN010000115.1:0-26324 GCA_043780615.1 Bacteroidota bacterium
TCGCCCAACGGATTCAACGGTACTTTAGTCAACAGCCCTCAACGGGTTTATTCTGGCGCCCCTATTGGCAACAGTAGTAAGTACGTTTACAGTTCTAACTGGGTTGGAGCCAGCGTTACCATGACCGATGGTAGCGATCAGGTTACAGCATCAACTATTCTTGGCAATCCGGAGGGTATTCACATTTACGAAGTGAAAAGTATACCAAGCCAGACAAACGGTATAAGTGCTGCTCAACTGGTTCAACCTTACTTTGGAGTGTTTGTTGCAAGCCTTGATGCAGATAATCGGTTTGACGTAGCTTACAATTTTTCTTGCTTATTCTCAAGAAATGATAACAGTATGTCCACGTGGACTACTACGAGTAGCCCAGCAATTAACATTCTTCAACAAACTGAAGTGATAAAAAACAGTGGCCAAATAGTAAGCTATAGTTTAGGCCCTGATCAGATATTGTGCAACCAGGTGTCATTGCAACTTTCTACAGGCTTGACAGACCCCGCCTTGACTTACTTGTGGAATAATGGAATGAACACTTCCTCAATAAATATTTCCCAATCGGGCTTATACTTTGTAAAAGTTTCGGGATACTGTGGTAGTGTGTCAGACAGTGTGGTGGTCATATTTGAAAATCCACCTATTGGTTTTTCTTTTGGAAGTGACCAAAACCTATGCAAGAATCAACGGTTGCAATTAAAACCAGTTATAGACACAACCAATCTAAATTTCTTGTGGCAAGATGGATCAAAAAAATCATCTTATAATGTGGTGAGTGCTGGAAAGTACTGGGTAACAGTAAAAAATTATTGCGGTCAAGCAACAGATACAATAAACTTCGTAACTAAAACATTAGACGAAACAAAATTGCCAAACGTAATTACGCCTAACAATGATGGTAAAAATGACTTTTATAAAATTCCAGAAGACTTGTCGGGTGATCTTCATCTCGAAATATTTAATCGATGGGGAAGAAAAGTATTTCAATCATCGGGATACAAAAATGATTGGGATGGCGGAGATTTAGATTCTGGAGTCTATTTTCTTTTACTTACTGGCGGATGTATTGAACGCTTCAAAAGTACAGTAACCATTATCCGATAGTCGAAAAAAAAATTATTTCACCCTCCCCGGGTTCTCTTTCAAAAAACTTTCCCACGATGACGCCTTGGTTTTTCTTGTTCCGTTTTGATAGTGATGGCAAACCGCTACGGCCAGTGCATCGGTAGCGTCAAGGAGCTTGGGCAATTCTTTGATCGAAAAGAGTTGCATCAGCATTCTGGCCACCTGCTCTTTGCTGGCGTTGCCATTGCCCGTAACAGATTGCTTTACTTTTTTGGGCGCGTATTCGGTGATGGGCACTTCGCGGTACAGTGCGGCCGACATGGCCACACCTTGGGCTCGCCCCAGCTTGAGCATCGACTGCACATTCTTGCCGAAGAAGGGTGCTTCGAGCGCTACCTCATCAGGTTTGTATTCGTCCACGAGGGCAAGGACACGTTCGAAAATTTTTTTTAGTTTTAGTGCATGGTCTCCGTACTTGCCCATGTTGATCACGCCAAACTGGATGACGGTCATGCTGCTGCCCTTGATCAAGATGAGGCCATAGCCCATCACGTTAGTGCCCGGGTCGAGCCCTAAAATAATCTTCTCTTTAATCGGTTTTTTCTCAACTTTGCCCACGCCCCAAACTTACACATTACCGCGAATGGTTTTTTATTTTTTGATCGTCTTTGGATTTTATTTTGCGCTGCTCACCTTGCTGCGCATCGGGTGGGAGCGGAGTATGTACAACACTTCGTCATTGCGAGGGAGGAACCTGCCTGCCCGAACGGTATGGCAGGCAGGCGACCGAAGTAATCTCCTAAAAATTTCTGTAGTGATTGCCATGCGCAATGAAGCTGGGAATATTGAAAACGTATTGCAATCGCTTGCCAAACAAAATTACTCTTCTAAAGATTTTGAAATCATTATTGTTGACGATCACTCGGAAGACGAATCCATTGCGATGGCGCAAAAATTTGTTACAACCTTTTTGAACTTAAAAATTATTTCGCTTGACGAAAACCGATCAGGCCCGCCTGCCGAAACCGTTCTGCGGGCAGGCAAAAAAGCAGCGTTGACAAAAGCGATTGCCGCAGCGCAAGGAAAGATCATTGCCACCACCGATGCCGACTGCACACTGCCTGAAACTTGGCTTACACATATCAACTCATTATTTCAAAATGAGGAAGTAAAAATGGGAGTGGGGCTTGTCGCGATTGAAGCGAACAACAATTTCTTTTCGCAGTGGCAAGCGATGGAACTGGCCAGCGTGATGGGCACAGCAGCCGCTACACTTGGACTTGGTAAGCCTACGATGTGCAACGGAGCCAATCTTGCTTTTCGCAAAGAAGTTTTTGAAGAAGTAAAAGGCTACGAAGGCAACGCGCACATTGCCTCGGGTGACGATGAGTTTTTGATGCGGAAGATCATCGACAAATATCCCAACTCCGTGCAACTGGTGAGTGCTGCGAATTCGTTGGTGCAAACTAAACCTCAGCACTCGCTTGCCGGTTTCATTCAACAGCGTATTCGGTGGGCGAGCAAATGGAAAGCAAACACATCGCAGTTTTCGAAGTCGCTCGCTGTTTTTATTTTTCTGCTTCAGGCATCGTGGGTGGCTCTTTGGATTTGTCTATGTTGTAAATGGAGCGTGCCTCTTGGGCTGATCTTGATTTTTAAAATCGTATTTGATTTGATTTTTCTCTTGCCCCTGTTTCGATTCCTAAAAATAAAATTTAGAGTCCTACCGTTTGTTGGGCTACAATTTTTTTATCCATTCTACGTTTTGTTCATCGGGATTTTTCAGTGGAGAAGTTATGTGTGGAAAGGAAGACTTGCCACAGAGGGCACAGATAAAAATAAAAAATGAAACCGAAGAGTGCGCAGAGTTAGAGATTAGTTACCTGGGCTTTAGCCAGAGGTTTGCAAAATAATATCAAAGCACGTGCTACTTGCAGGATTGACTAACACAATAATTTTCCTTAGCGTGAAAGGGCAATGATAGGCAGAGAACTTTTATAATTCTGTGATCATCTGTGCAATCTGTGGCGAAAGTGATATTTTTGAACTATGAAAGTGGAAACTGACACGGACTATAAAAAGTTGGTAGAGCGAAAAGAGCTGGAGTTAGCCGCACTGCTGGAGATCACGCAGGCCATCAACAACAATCTGCCCGAAGAATCGCTGTACAAAATCTTCAACTTCACACTGCGCTCCAACCTCAACATAAAAAAACTTGCTCTTTTTGTTTTTGATAAAGTGTGGTCATGCAAAGTGAGCTTCGGCTCGCAACTGAATTTTCACAAAATAAAATTAGACGAACGCGTAAAGATGGTCAAGAACATTCACCGCATGGATGAGTTTGACGGATGCGACATGGACGAGTTTGACCTCGTCATCCCCGTGTCGCACAAGGCCGACACCTTGGCGCTCGTGTTTGTGGGCGGCATGGATCAGCGCAACAACCACGACCACGAAGAAAACATCCGTTTCATTCAGGCACTGAGCAACATCATCGTGGTGGCCATCGAAAATAAAAAATTGGCAGGACAACAGTTAGCACAAGAAGCGTTCCGCAAAGAATTGGAAATCGCCAGCGATGTGCAGCGGTTTTTGTTCCCCGACAAATTGCCCAACACCGATCGGCTTAAAGTAGAAGCGAGCTATTTGCCCCACGACCGCGTAGGGGGCGACTACTACGATTTTATTCCCATCAACGCCAACCAGTTTTTGATTTGCGTAGCCGATGTGAGCGGCAAAGGGATTCCAGCTGCGCTGATGATGAGCAATTTTCAAGCTTCGCTCCATACGCTGCTGCGACAGACAGCCAACCTCACCGAAATCATTGAAGCCCTCAACTACCAAGTGCTCGACAGTGCCAAAGGCGAAAAGTTCATCACCTTCTTTGGAGCGATCTACGACCTGAAATTGAAGACCATGGTCTATGTGAATGCCGGCCACAACCCACCCGTGCTCTGCACCAACAAGGGGATTCGCCTGCTCGAAGAGGGCTGCACCGTGCTGGGCGCCATGCACCCGCTGCCCTTTATCAACGAAGGGTTCATCACCGACATCGAAAGTTTTACGCTCTTTGCCTACACCGATGGCCTCACCGAAACCGTCAATGAAAAAGATGAAGAGTTCGGCCTCCAGTCGTTGATGGATTATTTGAAAGACAACATTGACAAAGATTTGCCCACCATCCACCAAGACATTATCGTCAACCTCGATGGCTTCAAAGGCCGCAACGCCTACCGCGATGACATCACCATCCTCTCGTGCCGCGTGCAATAATTTAGACCTATCAAAATATACAACGTCCTTGCGAGGGAGGAACGACCGAAGCAATCCCCTTGTATTTAAACACGAATTAATTGGGCGGCCTGTCCGCGCGAGGCGCAGCGGCCACCGGGCTGTTCGTTGCAAGTCCGGCCACCGCACCGCCCACCCGCTTCGGGCTTTCCGCTTCCATCCCTGGCCGAAGCTACTTCACCGGTTGTACAAAACCTCCGTGCTTCTCCGGCCTCTGTGGTAAAAATCTGTAATTTTGAACCTGCAATTTTTTAATATTTCATTTTGAATTTATTCCGCATCCCATTTTTCCTACCCCAACTGTATCCGTCTTTGCTATGGCGCATGCCCACCAACAGCAACGAACTTTATTTGACTTTTGACGATGGCCCCGTGCCGGGCCCGACCGAGTTTGTACTCGAAGAATTAAAAAAAGTAAATGCGAAAGCAACCTTCTTTTGCATTGGCGACAACGTGCAAAAACACCCGCAGGTATTTGATAAAGTTTTGGCCGATGGCCACGCGGTTGGCAATCACACCTTCAACCATTTGAAAGGCTGGAGCACCTCCCTTCAACAATATCTTGAAAACGTAGCACTTTGCGAGTCACAATTTTTAAATCATAATTCTAAAATCACAAATCTTTTCCGACCGCCTTACGGAAGGATTACCAACGCTCAAATCAAAGCACTCAAAACCGAATACCGGATTGTGATGTGGGACGTGCTCACCCACGATTATTCTAAAAATATTTCACGTGCCAACTGTTTGAATGGCGCGATCAACGCCACGCGCCCCGGTTCGATCATCGTCTTCCACGACAGCCTCAAAGCCGAAAGAAACTTGACGTATGTGCTGCCAAAATTTTTAGAATATTTCACCACTCGCGGATTTATTTTTAGGGCATTACTTGATACTTGATACTTTGATTCCAAAGAAAATATTAATTGCACCATTGGATTGGGGCCTGGGCCATGCCACACGGTGCATCCCCGTCATCCGTGAGTTTTTATCGCGCGGCTGCGAAGTGCAAATTGCCAGCAGTGGTGATGCGCTGGTTTTATTGAAGCAAGAATTCCCAGTATTGAAATTTCACCAGATGATTTCATATCGGGCAAAATATTCTTTATGGTTGCCGTTGATGTTCAAAATGATTTTGCAGTTGCCCAAGTTTTTAAGTGCAATAAAAAAAGAGCATGATGAGCTTGAGCAGATTATTGACAAAGAAAAAATTGATTTCGTAGTTTCGGATAACCGCTACGGTTGTTGGTCTTCAAAAATTCCATCCGTGCTGATCACCCATCAAGTTAATATTTTGATGAGCCCGGCTTGGAAATGGCTTGAATGGATTATTAATTATGGCAATCATCGACAGATAAAAAAATTTAGTGAGTGTTGGGTACCCGATTTTCTAAATGGAATAACCGGAGGGCTAACGTCATTGCGAGGGAGGCCCGACCAAAGCCTGCCTGCCCGAACGGTACGGCAGGCAGGCAATCCACATTTGAATGGAGATTGCTTCGCTAACGCTTGTCCTGCCGAAGCGGCACCGAGCAGGCGGGTCCGTGCCAAAGGCATCCCTTTGGACAATGACGGCAGGATAACTATAAAATTCATAGGCATGCTTTCGCGATTTAAAAAAATGAACTTGCCCATGAAGTACGATGTGCTCGCGTTGGTTTCTGGCCCCGAGCCGCAGCGAACCATTTTTGAATCTGAAATCAAAAAGCAACTTGCTTCCTCATCGTTGAATTATTTTATTGTCAAGGGCAAACCCAATTCATTTGAAAAATCAAAGAACGAAACAGATCATTTGAATTCACGCGAACTGAACGCCATGATCGAATCGTCAACTATTATTATTGCACGATCGGGCTACACCACTATAATGGATATTTGCAAACTTGGAAAGAAAGCAATTTTTATTCCAACGCCCGGCCAAACCGAACAAGAATTTTTGGCAATTGAATTGAAGAGAAAGGGAATTGTATTTAGTGAAAGTCAGAAAAAATTTAATCTTTCCATCGCGTTGAGCGAATCGAAAAAATACAAGGGCTTTGATGGGTTTCCCAGCTCACCTAACTTGCTTGCCGATGCGATCAACACTTTACTAATCTCCAAACCTAATCTATAAATACCAAGCGCAAATTCCTAACACCTAATCCCTAATCTCTAATGCCCAACTTTTGGATCGACACCCACGCACATATTTACTTGGACGAATTCAAACTTGATCGCAGTGAAATGCTTGTGCGTTGTGAAGAGGCCAATGTCAAGAAAATTTTTATGCCCAACATTGATCACACTTCTATAGATGCGATGATGGAAGTGGAGGTTAAAAACCCTTCAACGTGTTTTGCCATGATGGGCCTTCATCCGTGTTCGGTAAAAAAAGATTTTGAGAAAGAGCTTTACACAGTTGAAGATTGGCTGAGCAAAAGAAAGTTTGCAGCAGTAGGAGAGATGGGCACGGACTTGTATTGGGACAACTCGTTCTGGGCAGAACAACAAGAAGCGTTTAAGGTGCAAACCCGGTGGGCAAAAAAATACAAGCTCCCCTTGGTGATCCACAGCCGCGACTCCACAGACGAAACTATTGAACTGCTTCAACCCTTTGCCGATGGCCAACTCACGGGCATCTTCCATTGTTTTTCTGGTACGGCCGAGCAGGCAAGAAAAATTATTGAGATGAACTTTTATCTCGGCATTGGTGGCGTGGCTACCTTTAAAAATGGAGGGCTCGACAAAATATTTCCCGATCTTGATTTGAGCCGCATGGTTTTAGAAACCGACAGCCCGTACCTTGCGCCTGTTCCGCATCGCGGCAAGCGAAATGAGCCGGCCTACATTCCGTTGATTGCCCAAAAAGTTTGTGAGTTTAAAAAAATTACGTTGGAAGAATTGCAGACGGCCACTACCGCTAATGCACTAAAAATATTCAATATTTGAATTCGTAATTGGTGTGACGCATAAATTTGAATTTCTATGCTTTCCTTTGTGGAAGCCTTCGTGACTTGGTGCCTTTGTGGCGTAATTACTTTCTTTCCTTCATGCCACCAAGACTCGAAGACACTAAGAAATCACACTTGTGTGCCGATACACTTCGGTATGCAGGCGCAAAGTGCATAACATCAATTACAAATTTGTAATTTTGAATGTTGAATTCTTATGGATTACAAACAAATACAGATCAACACTTCCACACCCGGCAAGCCCAAGTCGAAGGTGATGATCATCTACACGGGCGGCACGTTTGGCATGGCGCACGATGCCCACGGGGTGCTGGTGCCTTTTGATTTTGCGTTGATCTTAGAACACTTGCCCGCGCTGCGCAATTTATTTTTTGAGCTCACCGTTATTTCGTTCAATGAACCCATCGACTCGTCCAACATCCAGCCCGAACATTGGCAGATGATCGCTAAAATTATTTTTAAAAACTACCAGAGCCATGATGGCTTTGTGGTGCTTCACGGCACCGACACGATGGCCTACACGGCATCGGCCATGAGTTTCATGTTGCAAGGATTGACGAAGCCCGTGATTTTTACGGGCGCCCAGTTGCCCATCAGCGAGCCGCGCTCCGATGCGCGCGAAAATCTAATCACCTCGTTGCAGATTGCGGCTGCAAAAAAAAAGGATAGAAGTACAGTGCCAGAGGTGTGCATTTTTTTTGGCGATGAGCTGCTGCGCGGCAACCGCAGCAAGAAAACCGAGAGCATGCACTTCGATGCGTTTCGGTCTGAGAACTATCCGCCATTGGCCAAAGCAGGAGTGAAGATTGAATACCACGAGACTGCGATCTATCAGCCGTTGATGCAAGGGTTTGTGCCTTCACGAACTCACTCGGAAAGTGAATTTAAGTTGCTCGATAAGCTGGATACTTCTGTCGCGATTTTAAAATTATTTCCCGGCATCAGCGAAGTATCAATGAAGGCAGTGCTGAACGCACCGGGCTTGAAAGCCGTGGTGCTCGAAACGTTTGGCTCGGGCAATGCTCCGTCTGCCAAATGGTTTATTGATTTATTAAAAGACGCTATTGCTAAAGGAGTACTTGTGCTCAACATCTCGCAATGCCCGGGCGGCATGGTGGTGCTGGGAAAATATGAGACCAGCAAAGGGCTTCAAAAGATTGGCGTGCTCAGCGGTGCCGACATGACCACCGAAGCAGCCGTGACAAAGTTGATGGTGTTGTTGGGAGCGTACGAAGTGGCAGAGGTGAAATTTAAAATCGGGAAATCGTTGGCGGGGGAGTTGACGGAGTAGAAGGTGTACAACACAAGCCATATTGGAGGAATATATGCACCTAAGGTGCATATAGCCCAACGTTGGCGGTAATGCAATAATGAAATTTTGTGAACACGAAAAAGGGAGTTAAATCAAAAGCTCAAACCGACAGACAGGACAGTTGGATAGACGCGACAAGATATTGTTTATGAAACCGGACTTGCAGAAAGAGACATCAATTGGAATACTTTTTCAAGACATCCCCAGTTGTTGTTGGTCGCCTGACCAACAACTTTAATAAATAGTAATGCAACGAATCCTCCCCATCATCGTCATCTCTCAATTCTTTTGCACCTCCTTGTGGTTTGCCGGAAACGCCATCTTGCCGGACCTCATCCAAAGTTTTCATCTTGAGCCCACTTTCTTAGCACACCTCACCAGCGCGGTGCAATTTGGTTTTATCGCGGGCACGTTTGTTTTTGCCTTGCTAACGATAGCGGATCGTTTCTCTCCTTCACTGGTTTTCTTTATCTGTTCTATTTTAGCAGGGTTATTTAATTTGGGGATTGTCATTGACAATATTAATTCAACGGAGTTGCTCGTCTTCCGCTTTTCAACCGGTTTTTTTCTGGCGGGGATTTATCCTGTGGGGATGAAGATCGCTTCCGACCATTTCCAAAAGGGTCTTGGAAAATCGTTAGGATTTTTGGTGGGCGCTTTAGTGTTAGGGACCGCATTCCCTCACCTGCTAAAAAGTATGACCACTGATTTTTCATGGAAATATGTTGCCATCTCTACCTCGGCAATTTCAGCTTTTGGGGGAGTGGCGATGTTGCTGTTCGTACCCAACGGGCCATTTCGAAAACCAAGTCAGCGATTAAAATTAAATACCTACTTATCAGGATTTAAGAACAAAAATTTCCGCGCAGCTGCATTTGGGTATTTCGGTCACATGTGGGAGCTCTATACGTTCTGGGCATTTGTTCCGGTGATGTTGTCTGCGCACAAAAAATATTTTCAGCAAGAGGATTTGAATGTTCCGTTGTTGTCATTTGCCATCATCGCATCAGGAAGTTTGGCTTGTGTGCTGAGCGGATTGCTTTCGCAACGTTTCGGTGCAAAGAAGCTCGCTACACTCTCCTTATTCTTATCGTGTTTGTGTTGCTGTCTTTCTCCGCTGTTCTTGTTCAGCAGCGCTGCTTCATCGCTCATTATTTTTCTTTTCTTTTGGGGGTTAGTCGTCATTGCCGACTCGCCTTTGTTTTCAACCTTGATAGCACAAAATGCACCCGAAGAATCGAGAGGCACATCGTTAACGATTGTGAATTGTATTGGTTTCTCGATTACGATCATCAGCATTCAATTGATAAACCTTCTATCAGAAATCATCAACCCACAATATATTTACACGTTGCTGGCCGCAGGGCCGATAGTAGGACTTGTAGCATTGGTGAGGAATAGAAATAAGAATCATGAAAATCGACAAGACATTAAAATTCGGGATAACCGACTGGAGTGAAATAAAAAGTGAGCGGCATGAAGGAACTACAGGCTCGGCACTGTGGAGAGTTCAGCACTTTGGCGAAGTGCGCGTGCGCGTGGTTGAGTATTCCGAAAACTATCTGGCTGACCATTGGTGCGATAAAGGCCACTTTGTCTTTTGTGTGGAAGGCGCGATGAGTACCGAATTGAAAGACGGAAGAAAATTTGAATTGAAAAAAGGGATGTCGTACCGAGTGGGCGACCATTCCGAAAGCCATCGGTCGTACAGCGAAAAAGGAGTAAAACTATTTATTGTCGATTGAAAAAAAATGGTGAGGCCATCAATGCATCCGGTCGCCTCTCATCTGCAAGTTCTTCATAATCTCCGCTTCTTGCGACAGCAGTTCACGCCAACGCTGATGCACCTCGTTAGCATTTGCATATTCTTTGGCAAGCGAAAGAAAGTTTTTATAGTGCCCCGCTTCGGCCACCATTAGTTCGTAATAAAAATGGCTGAGTGCTTCGTCTTTGATTTCTTTCCACAGCAAACGAAAACGCTCGCAGCTTCGCGCTTCAATCAGCGCATTGAGCAGTAGCCGCTCCACCAACTGTTGATCGCGGCTGCCGCCTTTCTTCACCAGTTTGGTCAATTGCTCTACGTATTCGTCTTTTCGCTGTGGCCCCAGGGGCAAATTTCTTTTTTTAAGTTCGGTAAGCACCCGTGCAAAATGCGCCCACTCTTCGGCCACCACGGGCGTGAGCGTTTCTACCACTTTTTCTTTTTCGTAAAAGAATACAATCAGCGAGATGCAGGAAGTTGCCGCCTTCTGTTCGCAGTAGGCATGGTCGGTGAGGATGTCGCCAATATTTTTTTTAGCGATGTCCACCCAGCGTGGGTCGGTGGGCAATTCCAAACCGAGCACATGTTTCTCCATATCAATCCTACTTCGTCAAAACTTTAAAAATGTTTCTCTTCTACCAAGCATAATTTTATCCGCTTCAGAGTTGACTTCGTAGGATCAATCGAACAAAATCAATTCAAAACCAAAGTCGATGGCACTGCGCACGTTCGGATAAAAGGGCGTGGGCAAGTAGCCCTGGCCTGTGAACTGTTGCACTAAGTTAAGGTATTTTACAAAAAAACGTCCGCGCTTGATGCGGCCATTAAAGAAAAAATCGGTAGTCCAAAACGAAGGGCTTATAAAATTGTTTTGGACATAATATTGTTGAATGGCCGGAGCATAACCCAGTGCCCTGTAGTCAGATTTGGAATGAACATCCACGCCCACTTGCAACTGCAATGCACCTTTGAAAATAGTGTTCTCATAACTGAGTTGCACATTGGTAAACCAAGTGGGGATGCTCAAAGCACGATCATCGTTATTGAGCAATGTGGTGTAAATCACTTGAGGGCGCAGATGAAAGCGTTTAAAAAACTGAACATCCAAGCGCACTTCGGGCGATACTACTTGTTGGTTGCCCGATGATTGTTTTGGAAAAGCTTGCTGTGCCAACGGATCGGTGTTGTGGAAAAAATAAATGTAGTTGTGCAGTGCCGTGTAGGTAAGCCCGGGCGAAATAAACAGGCGACCGATCTGTGCTTTGATGTGGCCGCTCAATTGGTTTGAAAAAGTGTTGCTGAATTGATAGCCCCACGAATTGTAGCCACCCCGATACCCTTGTTGCATAAAGCCCGGCTTGGCCAGCGCACTGTGAAGATTGGCATCGAGCCACGGAGTGCGAAGTGCGGCATCAATTTTATAATGGCCATCGAGCAGGTACTCGGCCTGACCCGACAGTAGGCTTAATGAATCAAAACGAAAAGCAATGCGACTGCCAATATAATTTTCAAGGCCAACCGAGTTGGGCACTTGTGCCTGCATGGTGGCCATCGTGTTGCTGTAGGCACGCACCTTGTAATAGAAATCGTAAAACAAAAACGCTGCGTTGCCTTTGATGCCCGCTTCGTTTTGGAAAACCTGAAACGTGTTGACGTCATTCACCAGCGAGGTATCCGTTCCGTTGAATCGAAAATAATTCCCCTCGCTCGTCTTCGTGTCGTGAAAGCTGTTCACTTGCTTGGTCACATCAATCGTTTGATAAAGTTGTATTGGCTTGGCCAGTTGAAATTGATGAAACAAATGAACATGGTTGCGCAGTTCTTCGCTCGTGGCAGCCTTCAAGTAAGGGCGCGCATTGGCATCAAAGTAGCCCTTGTAAGTACTGTCGATGGCAGTCAACAAAACACCACCACTTTCCTTCACTTGGTGGCGCATTCTTCGGTAGCTCATCAACAATTTGTACTTGCCGTTCTTCGATTCGTACGAAGTATAGAAATCATAATACTGGCTCTTCACTTGATAATCGTTCTTGCCCGTGCTTTGGATTTGTTTCACCGAAAGAATGGGCCGATAATTAAATCCAAAATTCCAGCGTGGGTTAATGTTGCGCGTAAATTCGATGTGCGTCATCGCGCGGCCGCTGCCACCCCAAATAATATTGACGCGCGAAAAAGGAGACTTTGTATTGTAATACCGTGGCTGAACCGATTCATAATACAAATCATAAACTTTAAACCCCGGGCTTACGCCAATAGTGCCATTCATTTGTGGAAAGATAGGGTTGAGTGCAGTGCCGTTGTTGCCCAAGTCTTGAAAACGGTTTTCGTTTTTCTTTACAAAGTCCCATCGGTGCAAATTGAAGATGGCCGTATCGAGCGGTTGGTAATTTTTTTTATTTTGAAATAAATCATTTTCAGTGGTAGAGAGTGTTGTCTTTGGGCCATAGATATTTTTGACCGAGTCGTTTACAATCTTTGAACGGGTTCTCTTTGCAGGCTCTGCCGATACTTCATCTTTGGGCGATTGCGTCACCACCCTTCTGCGCCTGGGCAGCGAATCGCGTTTGGCCAGACTGCTTTGCGCAAACACTTCACCCAAGCTAAAGCAACTGAGTAAAAACAAAATGATATAACGGATGGCCACTACTTCAGATTTTGGGATTGACTGCTTTTAGATGTTGTTGAATTTTCGCTGTGACCAACTTATCAAATTCCGAACCACGTTTTAAAAAATGAGTTTCGATGGGTAAATAAACCCAGTTTTTTTTATCGATTGGCAGACCTATTAATTTCACCATGTCTTTCTCCGTAGTCAGCACAACCGCTTTTGATTGCCCCGCCTTTGATTCTATGGATTGGATTTCGCTCAGCGAGTAAACATGATGATCGGCAAACTTGAAATGATGAAGCAAATTATAATGAGCAGCCGCATAGTCCTCCAACGGCTTGCTGTTGGCAATGCCCGTCACCAGCACAATGTCTTTTCCAACCGTTGTGTTTCCTTCTATCGGCACAGGAGTTTTGTATTGAATCCCCGAAAAGAAAATTGGCTTTGTGCCTGCATGAAGTTGGACTGCTTTTGTAAACGCTGATTCTTCCTCGCTTGAAAGCGAACTGCATTTGGTCACTACCACTACATCCGCTCTTTTGCTTCCGCTTCGTGGCTCGCGCAAGCGGCCCATGGGCAACACCTGATCGTTAAAAAAAGGTTTTGAAAAATCCGTGAGTAAAATTGAGTGCAATGGCCTCACCGCGCGGTGTTGAAACGAATCGTCTAGCAAGATGACTTGCAGCCCGGGCTTCTTCTTCAATAATTTATGGATGCCCTCTACCCTGCTTTCGCAAACTGCCACCACCACACGATCATTGTACTTTTTATAAAATTGAAATGGCTCATCGCCAATCGTTGTAGCATCGTCATGCATTTCGGCCAACAAAAACCCATGAGTGCTGCGGCCGTAGCCCCGGCTTAAAATCGCAATCGTGTATTGACTTTGCAGCAACGTCACTACGTACTCGATCATCGGGGTTTTGCCCGTGCCGCCTACATTCAGGTTGCCTACGCCAATCACTGCGCAGCTACACGAATGCGATTTTTTCCATCCAATGTCGTAGAGAAAATTGCGCACACGCATCACCCAGCCGTAGAGCCAAGAAAATGGAAAGAGGAAATAGGATAGCTTGGCCACGATCTTTTTCTAAATTTGGTTTCAAAATTAACCCAATCAATGGCAACGGCAACGATAAAAGATGTAACCGATCATTTGGAGGCACTTGCCCCGCTTGCCTACCAAGAAGAGTACGACAACAGCGGCCTGCTTACAGGTGATGCCAAGGCCGAAGTAAAAGGTGTTTTGGTCACGCTCGATTGCACAGAAGCTGTGGTGAACGAGGCCATTAAAAACAATTGCAACCTTATCGTGGCGCATCATCCAATTATTTTTCGCGGGTTGAAAAAACTCACTGGACGAACGTATGTGGAACGCACGGTGATCAAGGCCATCAAAAATGATATTGCGATCTACGCCATCCATACCAACTTAGACAATGTACACACAGGTGTAAACAAAAAAATCGCTGACGTGCTCGGTTTAACGAAGTTGAGAATTTTGCTGCCGCAAAAAAGCACACTGATGAAACTCGTTACGTTCATCCCCAAAGAACATGCAGGCGATGTGCTCAATGCTTTGCACCACGCGGGCGCAGGCAACATTGGCCATTATAAAAACTGTAGCTTTATAGTAACAGGCGAAGGAACTTTTATGCCCACCGAAAAGTCCAATCCACACACCGGGCAACACAATCAGTTGGAGCGCGTTGACGAAATACGTGCCGAAGTTATTTTCCCCGAGCAGATCAGTAGCGATGTGGTGAAAGCCTTGAAAGATGCTCACCCTTATGAAGAAGTTGCCTATTACCTTTCGAAATTGGAAAACGAGAATCAAGAGGTTGGTGCTGGAATGATTGGTGAGTTGGAGGTGCCAATGGAACCCAAAGATTTTCTGTTGTTCTTAAAAAGTAAAATAAACACAGCCTGCATTCGGCACACCGAACTTTTAAAAACCAAAGTAAAAAAAGTGGCCGTCTGTGGTGGGGCGGGCAGCTTCTTGTTGCCTACGGCCATTGGGCAGGGTGCAGACGTATTTGTTTCATCCGATTTCAAGTACCATGAGTTTTTTGATGCCGATCAGAGAATCACCATTACCGACATCGGCCATTACGAAAGTGAGCAATTCACAAAAGACTTGTTGGTGGCGGTTTTAAAGGAAAAATTCAGTACGTTTGCGATCATTTTTTCAAATACCGCTACAAACCCAATAAGTTACTTCTAAATAATGGAAAATCAGACAGTTGCACAGAAGTTGGAAGCACTCGTAAAGCTTCAATCAATAGACTCAAAATTAGACGAATTAAAGAAACTGCGTGGCGATCTTCCCGATGAGGTTCAAGACCTCGAAGACGAGATGGAAGGCTACAAAGTACGCCAGGGTCGGTTTGAAACCGAACTGAAAGAGTTGGACGATGCCATCAAGAAAAACAAAGAAGGCATTAAAGAAGCTGAGAAGTTGGTGAAAAAATACAACGAGCAGCAAAAAAATGTAAAGAACAACCGTGAGTTTGATGCCATCACCAAAGAAGTAGAGCTTCAAGAGTTGGAAGTGCAGATCTGCGAAAAGCGCATCAAAGAAGGCAAAGAAAAAATTGAAGCCAAAAAGGTAGAGATCGCTGCCATTGAAACACAAATCGGTGAACGGAACAAAGACCTCGACAACAAGAAGAACGAACTGAAAGACATCCTTGGCGAAAATCAAGAAGAAGAAAAGAAATTGTTGACCGAGCGCGAGAAGGCCGTAAAGAAAATCGAAGATAAGCTGTTGAAGCATTACAACCGCTTGCGGAGCAGCCTTACCAACGGTTTGGCCGTGGTGCGCGTGGTGCGCGGTGCTGCCGAGGGGTGCAACATCATTATCCCTCCACAAAAAATTGCAGAGATACGCGAAAAGAAAAAGATTGTGATCGATGAACACTCAGGCCGCATCTTGGCCGATGTAGATTTGGGTTCGATGGAAGAAGAACCAAAACCTAAAAAGGCCGTCCCCGTTAAAAGGGCTAAAAAAGTTGGCTAATCATCTTTCAATAAGGAACATCAAAAAAGCAGGCATCACCGCCTGTTTTTTTTTATTGACAATAAGGTCGATCGCAGCAACTGACCCCGTTTGGAAATTTAGCGATGAAGTACTGAAGGCCTATCGGTTGGTGCTGAACCTCCAGCCCGACAAGGCGCAAGAGCTTCTCAGTAAAATTCACACGCCCGCAGAAGAACTACACAAAATATATGTGTTAAGCCTGAGCGAAACGGTGGACGTGCTCATCACCGAAGACCAAATTAAGTTTGACCAATTAGAAACTAATTTCAAACAACGGCTCGATCAAATTGAAAAATTACCGGAAGGCCCCGAAAAACTTTTCCTGCAAGCCGAGCTCAACTTGCAGCGCGGTTTTAATTTGCTCAACCTCGATCAAAGTGTGAATGCCGTGTTTGCCATTCGCAGGGCATACAATCTCACCCAAGAATGCCTTAAAAAATATCCCGCCTTCATCCCCATCAAAAAAACAAGTGGCGTTATCCAAGTGATGGTAGGCTCGATACCCGACAAATACCATTGGTTTATGAGTTTGCTGGGCATGCGCGGCTCGGTGGTGACTGGCCAAAAGCAACTTCAAGAATTGAAGAACTCTAATTCGTCACTCAGCATTGAAGCCACCATTTTACTCTACACGGTAAAAGGATTAATCAATCAACAGTTTCATGAAGCTGGCACAGGACTGATGGAGTGCTTGAAAGATCAACCCGATAACCGACTGGTACTTTTCTTAGCGATCAATATGCTTTCCAAAGACTCTCAAAGCGAGAAGGCCTTGGAGCTGATCTCCAATCTTGATCAGCATAGTCAGGGGCTGCAGGTGTTTTATGTGGACTACTTGCGTGCCGAAGCACTACTGAACAAAGGCGAATATGCCAAAGCCATTATCGCTTACCAAAAATTTATTAAAGGCTACAGAAGCCAGAGCTTTAAAAAAGATGTGCATTATAAAATTGCGCTTTGCTATTGGCTAATGAACGATGAAGCACAGGCCAAAATTTATTTCAACAAAGCAAAAACAACCGGGCGCGAACAGGCCGACCCAGACAAATACGCTGCCGCGCAGCTGGCCGAAAACCGCTTCCCCAATCAAAAATTATTGAAGGTGCGTTTTTCTACCGATGGTGGCTACTATCAAGAAGCTCAGACTATTTGTGAGTCCATCCACGTCTCTGAGTTTACAACATTAAAAGAGCAAACTGAATACTACTACCGATTGGGAAGGCTGGCGCACAAGATTGGAGAAATAGCAGTGGCCAAAGTCTATTATGAAGAAACCATAAAGCTTGCGAAGGAAAACCCGTGGTACTTTGCACCCAATTCGGCCTTGCAGCTTGGCTACATTTATCGCGACCAAAGCAATGCCGTGTTGGCAAAGAAATATTTTGAACTCGCTCTCAATTACAAAAAGCACGAATACAAAAGTTCCATCGACAGCAAGGCGCACGCTGCGATAGACCAACTAAAGATGGCTAAAGGATAGCCCGTTCTTCGATCTGCTCTGCCAGCAACATGATATTTTTCAAATGACTGGTGTCGTTGTGGCTCATAATGTTGAACATGCTCCCCGTAAATTTCAACACATAAAGGCAAAGATTGGCATGTTCAAACATGTCCATGCTTTTCAATGGATAGTTCACAAGTTGACAAAGGATGATTCGCATGGCGCGTCCGTGCATACACACCAAAACAGTTTTATCTTTTTCGCCAATGATCCTATCAATGACTGGCCGTTGACGAGCGGCAACTTCGTCAGGGCTTTCACCGCCTTGTATCCTCAATGAAGTATTTCCCGTCTGCCATTGCTGAAGCATCCAATGATAATAGGCATCTTCATCGGGCGTGATTTTTTTTCCTTCGTTGGTACCCCAACTGATTTCGTTTAACCCCGAATTTTTTTCGTGTGGGATTCCGGCATTGATAAAGTCGGAGACAGTTTCAGAAGTGCGTCTCAATGCAGACGTATAAACCTTATCAAACGAAACCGTGCGGTAGGCTTCGTAGAATGCCTTTGCTTGCGCGCGGCCAGTGGCGTTGAGCGAAGAATCTACTCCGCTGCCTTGCACAATTCCTTGCAGGTTAAAATCGGTTTGTCCGTGGCGGATCAAGAATATTTTTTTGCTGCTCAATTTCTGTAAATTTGGTCGCAAAAATAAGGAAATACTTTTAACGACAACGGTCAACCAACACACGATGATGTCAATTTTTAAACCGGGTATTACGCTCGAACAACTTAATAAATTATTTGTCAGCACCTTGGTCACTCATTTAGGTATCGAGCTCACTTCCTTGGGCGATGATTTTTTGGAAGCAAGAATGCCCGTAGATCATCGCACCCGCCAGCCATTGGGCTTGTTGCATGGTGGGGCATCGGTAGCGCTTGCCGAAACCCTCGGCAGCGTAGCGGCTTTCTGTTGCATCGATTCCAGCTTGCAATATTGTGTTGGTTTGGAAATCAATGCCAATCATATTAAGAGTGCAAAGGATGGTTTCGTAACGGGCCAAGTCAGGCCGATCCACATCGGTAAAAAAACACACGTGTGGGAAATAAAAATTTGCAATGAAAAAAATGAACTCGTTTGTATCAGCCGGATCACCATGGCCATACTCGACCGGAAAATATGAACATCACCAATTATCATAAAGTAAGCGAAAAGGTTTTTGTTGAAAACCTCGTGCCGCAAGTATTGGGCCTTGGCGGCTCGTTCATGTTTTGGCGGCTTCCAGGAAGCGATGAGAAAACATTGATCGTATGCAACGCATGCGCAACTACGTTCAGCGAAGTCACATTGGAGGAGTTGAAGCCGGGGTTTGTGATTGCACCATTCCATCCCGCCAAGGAAAAATTTTTCTTTTCGGCTGACTTAGTGTTTCGTTTTAAAGGCGGGGAAATTATTGAAGGCCCAGACTTGAGCAATACAAAATACGTAGTCAAAGATACTTTATCGGACTTGGTGATTAATTCAGATAAGAAATTTCACTTTTTAGAAAAAACAACTATCAAGCTTTCTGATTATTCAAAATTAGTGCAAGCCTGTATTGAAGAAATAGAAAAAGGTCAAGCGGAAAAAATTGTTCCTTCCAAAACAAAAGAAGTTGAACTCCCCGAAAGTTTTGATGCCTTAAAAACATTTGATCGCTTGTGCGAGAAACACCCGAACGCTTTTGTATCCTTAGTGACATCACCCGAAACTGGCACATGGCTTGGTGCTTCGCCCGAATTGTTGGTGGGTGTAGATGCCGAAGAAAAATTCAAAACCATTGCACTGGCCGGCACGCTCCCCTACACTCCCAATATGAATTTGAAATCTGTAGCGTGGACACAAAAAGAAATTGAAGAGCAAGCGTTGGTGTGCCGTTACATCATCAATTGTTTTAAGAAAATCCGCGTTCGCGAATACGCAGAACATGGACCGCGCACTGTGGTGGCCGGAAACTTGATGCACTTGCGCACCGATTTTGAAATCAATATGAAGGAAGTCAACTTCCCGCAACTAGGCTCCGTCATGTTGAAGTTGCTCCACCCTACTTCGGCAGTATGTGGAATGCCGCATGAACTTGCGCTTGAGTTTCTTCTCAACCACGAAGGCTACGACCGCGAATTTTTTAGTGGCTACTTGGGGCCAGTGAATTTTAATGGAGAAAGCAAATTGTTTGTGAACTTACGCTGCATGCAACTTTTTGAAAAAGTAGCGCGCCTCTATGCTGGAGCGGGTGTCACCGCTGATTCTGTTCCCGAAAAAGAAAGTGAAGAAGTGAAGATGAAAATCGACTCGATGGCCAAAATCATTAATCCATAAATTTTGCGCGACCAACCGATCTACGACATCGCTGAACTTTGCGCTCAGAAAGGCGCAACACAAGTGGTGCTCTGCCCGGGCAGTCGGTGTGCGCCACTTACACTTGCTTTTTTAAGGCATGACGATATCACCGCCCGCACTTTCAGCGATGAACGCAGCGCGGCATTTGTTGCATTGGGCATCGCACAGCAAACGCAATCCACTTCAGTATTAGTTTGCACTTCGGGATCGGCCGCTTACAATTTTGCACCCGCAGTGGCCGAAGCATTTTTTTCTGAAACCCCTTTACTGATTTTCACTGCCGATCGCCCCAAAGAATGGATTGACCAACTTGATGGACAGACGATCAGGCAAAACAATATTTTTGGAGTGCATGTAAAAAAATCATTTACACTGCCCGAAGATTATAATCATCCCGATGCGGTTTGGTACATCCACCGGGTGGTCAACGAAGCCATTAACCTTTCGCAAGAATTCCCCAAAGGACCCGTGCATATCAATGCACCATTTCGTGAGCCGCTCTACCCGGGCAAGGACGAAAAAATTTCTTTCAATAAAAATTTAAAAAACATCAGCGCTGTTTCATCAACACCTACATTGAGCGATGATGAGGTCAATGGGCTTCGCGAGAAGCTAAGTGCTTTCTCAAAAGTTTTGGTGGTAGGCGGGCAAAACGAATTTGACGATAAACTGATCAAGCTTGTAGAGAAATTTTCGCGATCGCACCATGCGTCCTTGGCGGGAGACATCCTCTCCAACCTGCACACCAATCAAAACACCGTGCGCTATGCCGATACTTTTCTTGCATCGTGTGGCGATGATGTGCAGAATTCATTGCGGCCAGAGTTGTTGATCACGTTTGGCAAATCCATTCTATCAAAAAACACAAAACTTTTTCTGCGCAAGCACAGGCCAATCGAACATTGGCATGTACAATCAAATGGTTCAACGGCTGATACTTTCCAGTCGTTGACCCACATTATCCGATGTGATGTGAAAGGATTTTTCAAAACATTGACGGCAGACAAAGAGGCCAAAAGTTTTGCTGATCAGAAAAAAGAAAATTTCTTTCGCCTGTGGCAAGCCGAAGAACACCGCACTGTGCTTTCCATGAAAAAATATTTCGATTCGTCTTCTTTTTCTGAATTGAATATTGTCAATGCATTTATTTCATCGCTTCCACACCGTTGCAATTTGCATTTGGCCAACAGCATGGCCGTGCGGTATGCCAACTATGTTGGGCTCGAAGCCACCAAAAAGGGAATTCACGTTTACGCCAACCGAGGTGCGAGCGGCATTGACGGATGCACCAGCACGGCCGTGGGGCATAGCCTTTGCACCGATATACCCAATTTTTTGATCACGGGCGACATGGCTTTCTTCTACGACCGCAATGCGTTTTGGCACAATTACGCAATGCCCAATTTGCACGTGCTGGTTTTAAATAATCATGGTGGGATTATTTTCAACCTGATCGATGGCCCAGGCAATGTGCCCGAACGAGAGGAATTTTTTGTGACCCACCAAACCTTGACGGCCAAAAATTTGGCGCACGAATTTAATTTTGGTTATTTGTTCATCGACTCGTCAAACAAAACAAAAAACAGTTTGAAAGACTTTTTTTCTTTCGAAGGGAAAACAAAAATCTTGGAGATGGAAAGCACTCAGACAGAAAACAAAAAAGCGTTCGAACTTTTTAAACAACAAATCAAATCAGGATATGCAACTTAACTACGATTGGAAACCGGTAAAGCAATATCAAGAAATTTTATTTCACAAATACAAGGGCATCGCGCGCATCAGCATCAACCGGCCCAAGGTACACAACGCCTTCACCCCGCTCACGGTCAATGAAATGATCGATGCCATGAATTTGTGCCGCGAAGATGCCGAGGTGGGCGTGATCATTTTAACAGGCGAAGGAGGCAAGGCTTTCTGTAGTGGTGGCGACCAGAGTGTGCGCGGCCATGGCGGCTATGTGGGCAGCGATGCCGTGCCACGGTTGAACGTGCTCGATCTGCAAAAAATTATCCGCTCCATTTCCAAGCCAGTGATTGCGGCTGTGGCAGGCTGGGCAATTGGTGGTGGCCATGTGCTTCATGTGGTATGCGATCTTACTATCGCAGCAGACAATGCACGCTTCGGGCAGACTGGCCCTATGGTAGGAAGTTTTGATGGCGGCTTTGGTGCGTCTTACCTCGCACGAATTGTGGGGCAAAAAAAAGCAAGGGAGATTTGGTACCTCTGCGATCAGTACAATGCACAAGAGGCACTCGACATGGGGCTCGTCAACAAAGTAGTGCCGCTCGACAAATTAGAAGAGACGTATGTGGCGTGGGCAGAAAAAATTTTAAAGAAAAGCCCGTTGGCGCTGCGCCTGTTGAAGAGTTCGTTCAATGCAGAGCTTGACGGACAGGCCGGCATACAAGAACTGGCGGGCAATGCCACGTTGCTTTACTACTTGAGCGAAGAAGCGAAAGAAGGAAAGAATGCGTTCATCGAAAAACGTGAGCCCGACTTTTCTAAGTTCCCGAAATTTCCTTGATGAATCGATGATGCCTTGGCTTCTCCTTAACAGAAAAAAATATTCTCTCGAAGAATTGCGTTCGTTGCCCATTGATGGAGGCCAGGCTGAATTTGAAAAATCGGCAGTGAGTTTTTGCCAAGCGTGGCTTGCCGGGCAAAAAGAATTTGTTCTTCCAACTTCAGGTTCAACCGGAGCACCAAAGCAAATTACATTGCAACGCACCCAAATGGAAGTGAGTGCAAAGATGACGATCGCTGCCCTTCAACTACAAGCTGGTGAAACCTCATTGGTTTGTTTGGACACCCAATACATCGCTGGTAAAATGATGTTGGTGCGCAGCTTGATTGCGGAGATGAACATCATCGTGGTGGAGCCATCGGCCAATCCATTTGATAAAATCAAAAAACAGCAAATCGACTTTGTGGCATTGGTGCCCTACCAGCTTGAAACCGCTTTAGAAAATTCGATCGGTAAACTAAATCAAGTACGCTGTGCTATTGTTGGCGGGGCAGCAATCAACTATTCGCTAAAAGAAATAAAAAAAACAGATTGTTCGATCTTTGCCACCTACGGCATGACCGAGACAATCTCTCATATCGCCTTGCAAAAATTAAATGGCGATGATCGGCAAGATTTTTTTGAAGCCATGCCAAATATCCATTTGCGGGTAGATGATCGCGGTTGCCTGTGCATAAAGGCCACGCACCTTGGTGAAGAAATCATTACCAATGATTTGGTTGAGTTGATCGAGTTAAAAAAATTCCGGTGGCTGGGAAGGATCGATAACGTGATCAACTCGGGCGGTGTAAAAATTATTCCTGAGAGAGTGGAGATGGTGTTTGAAAAAATCATGCACCAATTTCTGCTCACCAATCGTTTTTTTGTTTTTGGTGCTCCTCACGAAAAATTAGGACAGCAGGTGCAAATCGTTTTTGAAGGAAATGTTTTTGAAGAATCTGTTCAAGAAAAAATTGTAGTAGAGGCTGGGCTTTTGCTCACCAAGTATGAACTGCCAAAAAAAAATTTATTTCTGTCATCGTTCCAAGAAACCGCGAACGGAAAAATTGATCGCGGCACAACGGTAGCACTGCTGAAATAAAAGCCTATCCCACGTCTTCGGCAAAAGTCAGCACGTAACCGTTGTTATCTACAATCGAAAACTCGGTGGCTCCGTAAAATGTTTTGTTCAGCCCCGCCACCACTTTTGAGTTGCCCTTTATCTTCTCGTGAAAAGCGTGGATGCCCTTCAGTTTGATATAGAAAAGCAAGGAGCCTCCATCTTTTCGGTTCACTTCTGCGAGCGCTCCGCCCAAGCTGGCAAAAGTTTGAAACATCATGGTGACGCTGCCATTCATCATCATTGCCCAGTCGGGGTTTCCTGTTTCGGGCACAGTCATCACCGTTTCAAAACCAAGCTGTTTGTAAAATGCAATCGTTGCGTTCATGTCCTTGACAAAAATGGTGGGAGTTAAACTTTCCATCGTTTTAAATTTAGAGAATGCCCTTTTTTTTTGCGTCACCTCACCCATACTCCTTTCAATAAAGAAAGGAGTGTTGGGATCGGCTAACCGCTAAGTTTATTTCTTTGTTCGTTTATCAGATTTCAGTTGAAAGATTTCTTTTTGCAAGTCCAGCACCACACTGGCCAGCTGATCTACCGAAACTTCGGGCTTGCTTTCCACATCGGGAAACTGCACACTGATGTATGCCTTGGCCGACCACGCCTCCATCACCTCATCGCCATCTACTTGGTAGGGAGCATACTGTCGGTTGTCAGAAACCAAAAACAGTTTTCCGTTTTCATCGAGGTAGTTGAACACGCGCTTGTACACCACGCCCTCGTGCTGTGTCACCAAAATATACGTCTTTCCGCTTTTGATTTCGTTCAGTTTCTCTACGTACTCGCCCACGATGATCGAGCCCGGCATCAGTGGCAACATCGAGTCGCCTTTGATTTCAAAAGCGCGGTAAGTGCCTTGCCTGAGTATCGGCAAATTGAAGCGCGGCAGTTCTTTTACAAATTCGGGGTCGGCATAGCCATTGAGGTAGCCGGCCGATGCCTTGATGGGCACAAACTCAATATTTTCTTTTTGATGTTCGTCCACCGTCACCACCAGCACCTCTTTGCCGCGGTTGAATGTGAGCGGGGCCTTGGGCTCGGTGTTCGTTAGGTCGGTGCCTATCAACGACTCCATCGACAGGCCAAAGAGCGTGGCCATCTTTTGCAACAGTTCGGCACGTGGCTCGGCACGGCCTTCTTCGTAGGCGCCTACCAGCGACCGCTTGATGCCCAGCTTCTGTGCAAACTCATCTTGTGTGAGCTGCAGTTTTTTGCGCAAGGCGCGAATGTTCTCGTTTAGGTTTATCATCGTGTTGTGTTTTTGCCCTCACCCCGTCCTCGTCCCTCGGACACCCTTCTCCCCAGGGAGAGGGGAAAAGGGTGAGGGGTTTTGAAAATTAAAATCCTCCCCGAATTATTTTGACGATTGCCAAACGAAAAAAGATTGCGCTGCATGTAGTGCTCACTGTTGGCCATGGCCTTGATGTGGCGATCAATCTTCTCGATCACGGCAGTGACGGAAGTCTGCGGCTCGGCCAGCAGGTAGCCATAGTAGCCATCGGAAAAACCCTCGGTAGAAAAGTTGATTTGAAAACGGCCCGAGCCCAGTTTTTTGCTTTTCAGTTTTAGTTTGTGTGCTTCCATTCGCTAAAAATTTTAGCTAAATAAGTGCCTTTACAGATCAAATGCAAGAATAAAACTAAATAATTTAGTTTTTATTGTAGCGACCTTGTTTTAGACAGTGGCAAAAGCTGCTGGTGCTGGGCGATTACTATAAACGCTATAAGCCAAGGGAATTTTTATTTGAAGGGAGTGATGGAGGCTGTGCACCGCACGAAGCGCAATCAGTTGCTAGCTTTTATTAAGTTGATGTTGACTAAATCATTTTTGAAGTGGGACAATACCTACAAGTTAGAGACGGCAAGAATCTATCCCATCATAATTATTCACGACAGACAGCTAGATGTAGCAGGACTAAACAAAATTATAAATTACTGGTATCTCAGCGAGTTAGAAAACTAAAAACTGAAATTGAAATTAAAAGCAAGATTTACCCAATAACTCTTATGACTATTTCAACGCTGATTCTGACACATGAGCTATTTCTTGAAAGAAAACTATTATTTGAAGATATGATTGAGGAATATCACGAGTATACAAAAGTTAAAGAGCCTAGATATTTTGTTTCGCAACGACAATTTGAAAAACACCTTATAGACACTGGACTTCCTTTCTCTAATTTTATTAAGGGACAGGTTAAGAGGAGAAAACTTCCACGGATACCAGCGAAAATGATTAAGGAGAAAGCAATTATCGCTTTAGATTCGTGAAAGGGGCCAGCGCACAACAAAATGTTTATTACATGCTGGGGCGAGCAGTTGATGCAAAGTTTTGTTTTCTTAATTTCGTTTTGCACTCGCGGACAAGACGCGGCTTCGAAAACTGCAGCCGTCATAAACACAGGTCGTTATCGGCAACCTTAACCGCTCCGATTGACCCTTACTTGCTATACAGAAAGTGACAAGCTCCGAACTTTTCGGCAAAGCAGTGTGGCTATCGCTCCTCAAAAGCAAAAGAGAAGCAACACCGCTCAACGCAAGTTGCTTCACATTTATTTTTGCCCGCCCTATCGAAGAGAGGGGTTGTTAACTTTAAAAAATATTTTTCAAACCTTGTCCTAATTTCAAAAACTCATTCGTCATTAGGGTATAAAACAAAAATTATACACAATTTAAACAAAAATCAAAATGAAAAAATTTATCGTCATCTATCACGCACCTGCAGAAGCATCGATGCACACAAATGAAATGACTCCCGAGCAACAAGCAAAAGGCATGGAAGCCTGGATGACTTGGGCAAAAAAATGTGGCGACAAATTAGTTGACTTGGGTTCTCCGCTTGCAAACGGACAATC
>JAYWDN010000116.1:0-10785 GCA_043780615.1 Bacteroidota bacterium
CTCGGTTGGGCTGCTGGCAATGCAGGAACATACTATACCAATGGCATTAATGCTTCGCTTAGTTTCTTGGGGCTAACTGAAGGTGGCTCGATCACTGTAGGAAATTTGAACGGCAGCACCACGTATGGTGCCGTTACTACTGCTGTCGCTGGTTATTTGGCGCAACCTTCTGTTACCTACCAAAGCGGTGCAACAGGCCTTACTCAAATTCGTCAGCAGAAATATATTGCCTTCTGGCAAAACTCTAATTGGGAGGCATTCTTTAATCAACGCAGAACGGGAGTGCCTGTATTTTCGTCTGGCCCCGGCAGTGGAAACGGAAACACGATCGCCATCCGTTGGCAATACCCACGTGCGGAAGCCGATGCCAACGCAGCCAATTACACAGCAGCCGTGCAAAGCCAATACGGTGGTGCAGATGACCTCAACGGCAAGATGTGGATTTTGCAATAAGTTTAGTGCGTTTTAGTTTTGATTCAGGAGCAGCTATGCTCCTGAATTTTTTTTATTTTTAACTATTACAAATTTAAAATGATGGCGCGCCTCACATTTCTTTTAATAATAATTTTCATTGCCGGTTGTAATCTTGCTAAAGAAAAACCTTCAATGTGGTTGGCTTCTGCCCCGGCAGCAGCGCGCTACACGCACATCAACCGCGAAGGCGAAACGGTGTTGCCCAATGGCCGCCTCATCACCCCAACTGGGAAACAAATCACTGTGGCCCCGCACCCGTTTGGACTCACGCTCAGCCCCGATGGGAAAACGATCATCACGGCCAACTCGGGTGTTGGCCCATTTTCAATTTCGATCATCAATGATTTTAATTCTTCGCAGCTTACAATAAAACAAATCCCCGAAACATTATCTCCCGAGAAGGGATTGCTCGAAGCGGTGTTCATGGGCTTGGCTGTTTCGCCCAATGGAAAAAAAATATTTGTGGCAGGCGGACAGCAAAATCGGATTTACATTTTTGATTTGGCCACCAACAAAAAAATAGGAGAGATCGATTGCAATAAATCGTTTGACAAAACAGATTACAGCGATGGCTACATTGGCGACTTGCTGCTGAACAAAGACGGCTCGCGCTTGTATGCCGTTGACCAGATCGGGTTTCGGATGATGGTGATCGACACAAAAACCAATCGCGTTATCCACAATATAAAAACTGGGCGTTACCCGTTTGGCATCGCGCTCTCGCCCGATGAGAAAACAATCTTCGTTGCCAACGTGGGCATGTTCGAATACAGTTATATCAAATCGGTTGATAAAAAAAGATTGAAAGAGACTTCACCGAAATTTCCGGTGTCGGCTTTTGGCTCGAAAGAAATGAAGCAAGGAATGAAAAATGATTCGTTGGAGTTTGAAGGACTGGGCGACCCCAATGCGTTAGAATCTTTTTCGGTGTGGAGCATTGATGTAAACAAAACTATGCCAGAAGTTATTTCGAAAATAAAAACTGGAGTACTAGTGGGCGAGGTGGTAGAAGGCATTTCGGCTGTGGGCGGCTCAAGCCCCAACTCGATGGTGGCCACTGCTGATTTTGTATATGTGAGCAATGGTAACAACGATAATATTTCGGTGATCGATGTGAAGCAAAGCAAAGTGATTGAGAGCATTGAACTGAAACTGGACGTGCGACTTCACAATCTGAAAGGAGTGATCCCGTTTGGACTTGCGCTTTCGCCCGATCAAAAAAAATTATTTGTGGCGGAGGCGGGCATCAACGCAGTGGGTGTGGTAGATGTACAATCAAGAAAAGTGCTGGGGCATATTCCTACGGGATGGTTTCCGTCTAAGTTGAAAGTAACCCCCAATGGCAAGCAACTGGTCGTTGCCAACGCCAAAGGTTTTGGCAGCGGCCCTAATGGTGGAAAAAATTTCAACCCTGCTTTTGATTACCCGTATGCCAGCTACATCGGTGCACTGATGCAAGGCACTGTGAGCGTCATTGATATCCCTACAGAAGATCAATTGCCTTTGCTTACCAAAAAAGTAGTTGCAAATAATTTTTCTTTCCGAGAAACAAAAAATTCGCCCGATAAAAACCCAATCCCTGATTTCCCAAAAGAAAAAAAGTCACCCCTCAAGTACATTGTTTTTATTTCCAAAGAAAACAGAACCTACGATGAAGTGTTTGGGCAAATAAAAAATGCAGAGGGCGATTCGTCTATGGCGCGTTTTGGAAAACATGTTTCGTTTACTAATGAGAATAAAAAATTGAAAGTGGATGATGCCACCGTGATGCCCAATCATTTGGCGTTGGCCAACCAATTTACCATCAGCGATAATTTTTATGTAGACTCTGATGTATCGGCCGATGGACACGTGTGGCTCACCAACACGTATCCAAATCAATGGATGGAGACGCATCACCCTGCATCGTATGGTGGAAAAAGAAGCCTTAGCCACGGCTCGAAAGCACTGGGCAAGTTTGGTATGACAGGTGCTGCGGGCGCAATATTTCCGGAGAGTTACAACGAGGCCGGCTCGTTGTGGGATCATCTTTACAGAAACGGAAAAGAGTTTTACAACTTTGGCTTTGGGGTAGAGTTTGATGCGGGAAGCTTTGCTGATTCTACTTTCAAATATGGAGGTGTTCGTTACTTAGTCAACTATCCGTTGCCTGGCCCGCTCTTTGATCGTACCTCGCATTTGTTCCCCACCTTCAACATGGCCATACCCGATCAGTTTCGTGCCGATGTGTTTATCGGTGAAGTAAAAAAGAAATTTATTAACAGTAAAAATGATTTACCGCCACTGATGACACTTCAATTGCTCAACGACCACGGGGCAGATGAACGTGCACTCGCTGGCTTTCCATTCAACGAAAGCTACATGGCCGACAACGATTTGGCACTCGGCCGTGTGATCGAATTCCTTAGCCACTTGCCGCAATGGAAAAACATGATGGTGGTAGTGACGGAAGATGATGCGCAAGGTGGCCGCGATCACATTGATGCACACCGCAGTATTTTAATGGTGGTGTCTCCATATGCTAAAAGAAATTTTGTGAGCCATCGGCATGCCAGCTTCGGCAGCATCTTCAAAACTTTTTGGAATGTGCTCGGCATTCCTTACCTCAATCAATATGATTTTGGCGCAAGCGATTTGAGTAATTGTTTTACAAACGAGCCCGACTTTACTCCTTACAACGCAGTGCCAGTAGATGCGCGCGTGTTCGATCCCGCCAAGGCACTTTCACCTTTGAATGAAAAATTTGATTGGGAAGCTTTTCGCAAATCACCAGCAATGGACGACCCGGACGACATGAAGAAGGCGATCAAAGACGATGGAAGAAAAAAAGTGAATCATTGAAGATTTAGGATTTTAGATTTGAAGTTTGAGGTTTATTTTTTTTTGGAATTTGAATTTGATTATTTCCCAATCAGCACAAAAGGTGCCCAATAATAAGGCGATGAGTACTTGTCGCCATTGATGAGTCCCAGCTTGGCTTCGCGGAGTACTTCACTAAAGCCCTGAGTTTTATTTTGTAAAAGTGTTTTGTAAAAATCAACCATCAACTCTGCCGTAGATTCATCCGATACTTTCCAAAACGAAACGATAATATTTTTTGCGCCAGCGTAAACCAACGCCCGCGATAGGCCAATCACGCCTTCGCCCGAAGTAATTTTGCCAAGGCCGGTTTCGCAAGCAGATAGCACCACCAAGTCGGCATTCATGGTGAGGTTGTAAATCTCTCCGCAATACAAGTTTCCATCTTCGGCACCTTGTCCATTCAAAAATATCCGCGACAGCGCGGGGTCGGTAGCATCAACAATTCCGTGCGTGGCAAAGTGCAAGTAACTGTAACGGTTCACTTCCTTCGATTTAACAAACGCTTCGTTGGCATCGGCATGGGTAGAAATTTTAGCGTTGCTCGAAAATAAATTAGCAATGGTGTTCACTTCTTTTTCTGTGCCGGGCAGGTCGTTCAGGTTTTGGTTTTCGGTAAAGTTGATAGGCGCACATAGAAAAATGGAAGCAGTGCTATTCTTGACCTTCTCGGTTTGTAACAAAAGCCCAGCGGCAAATTCGTAACTGATGGCAAAGCGTTTGATCAAGTATGGAACATCTTTAAAGTTTTCACCATGAATATTTTTGGAGGTCAACGCTTCAAAAGGCACTGCACCCAACCTGCCCGATGGAATGACGATGATACTTTTTATGGATGTAGATAGCGAGGGGACAAGGAGTTTTGAAAGTGCACGAGTATTTTTATAAGTAGCGAAGTCGTTGTAGAGCAAACTGTTGGTGATGCCTTTGCACATGCGCTCAAAATTTTCAGGCAGCGAAGTGCTTTTTGTTTTGAATTTATTTTTGCTGATGATAAACTGGTATAGCTTTCTGTTTTTCTCGGCTACGAAATAACTGACCACGGCCTGATCAGTGCGCAATACCTTTTGCGCATCGGCCACCGTGGCGGTGGCAGGACGAAACTTGAGGTTATAATAATCCGGAAAATCTTTTTCGAGTTTCTTTATAAAAAGTTCGTAGTCGGTGTTGGCACTAAATAGTAAGCTGCGCAGCTTTTTCTCTTCTTCAATTCCAGGTTTCTCTGAAAGTTTTTGAGCGAGGATCGCCATCAATGATTTTTTGGTTTTCTCCTCTTCCAACAATTCAGAAGGGATTCCTGAAAAAGATTTAGCTTGTGCATCGGCAATGGACTCTTGCAACACAGCAGACTTACTTTTCTCAGCAAAATAAAAAGCCGTCTCGCGATAGCCTCTGCTGCGCACTGACATTTCGCTAAGGGCAAGCGCAATGCGCACTCCGTCTTCATACACTTCGTTGGCCAACGAGCCCAACTCAATTTTATCATTTTCATTTTCGCTGTGATGGCGGATGTTGTCGATCAGTGTATCGCACGACTGCAAAGTTTTTAGCGCAAGCACCAAGTCTTGCAGCTTCAATGTTTTTTCGTAGTGCAAAGATTCAAGTGCTTGTGCTTTCAGTTGCAGTGAATATAATAAGACATTGCCATTGTAGAAGCTAACAACAGAAGTATTTTTGCCGATGGCCTTTTCATTGAACGAAGGGGAGTTGGCGCACAATGCCTCTTGAAAATCTACCAATGCTTTTTCGAATTTGTTTTCGCTCAGCAAGATCGCGCCCATTTGGTTGTACACCGATGCGATGTCGGGATGTTTTTCACCATACGCTTTTTTGTAGATGGCCAATGCTTTTTCATAATAGCCCATCGATGCTTTGGTGTCGCGCATTTGTTTGTAGGTGCGCGCTAAGTTAGCCAACGCAAGGGCTTCGTTGGGGTGGCCAGCCGGGTAGAGTTTGTGCCAAATGGTTTGGGCACTTTCAAAATTATTGACGGCATCGCCATAGAGCTCGGCCTTCAAATTCATCAAGCCAATGTTGGTGTTGGCAATTGCAATTTTGGGGTGATCGCTTTTGTGCAATTTTCTATAAACCGATAATGCTTGTTCGTAATAGTCGAGTGCTTTGTCGGCATTGGTTTGGCCGTACACCAAGCCCAAGTCGTTGAGCGAGGCGGCTGCTTCTTCACTTTCGTTTCCAAAAATAGATTGCCGAAGTTGCAGTGCAGCCAGTCCATTTTCTTCGGCTTGATTTAATTTGCCCGTGCTCCAATACAGCAAACTTAAATTGGAAAGACAGCGCGCTGCTTCTTTTGTGTTTTCTTGATTGGATTGTTTAAAGGCTTCGCGCGATTGTTGTAAACTTTCCAAAGCAAGATCGCTTCTGCCTTTTAATAAATTGAGGTAGCCGATGTTGGTGAGGGTTATCCCCTTTAAAAATAAATTGTTTTCAAAATTGATTTTTGAAAGAACGGCTTCAGCTTCGTTCAGTTTTCCCATTGCCATCAAGACTTCGGCTTCTTTGTTGGATAATACAGAGGAAGGCACTTGCAATCCGATCAGTTGAAGTGCCTGCGGGTAGCTGGCGTTGGCGATGAGCGAATCGATTTTTTTTTCTATACTATTTTGGGCTTGCGCAAAAAAGGAAAAGATAGATAAAAAAACGATGAGCAATTTTTTCATCAGAAATGATAGATGTAGGTGAAGGAAGTGACCAACTCGCGAGAGAGGCCATCAGGATTTCGGTCGCGCTCAAAGATTCTATTTCCGATCAATACTTTTATTCCAGATCGAACATTAAAATTATAACCCATGGTATAAATACCGGATAGCGCGAGGCCATCACTGCCACCAGATTGCTTCACAACATTGGCAGGTGGCAAAATAAAAACATCTTGTGTTAAGCGATAAATAGGCAGCAGCCCAATGCTTGCGTTGAAGCGTGCCAACCGAAAGTTGCGCTCGATGCGCAGCATCACATCTTTGCCACGCTGCAAACTATTTGACTGCGCATACTGGCGGACATATTGATCGTCTTGCGGACGGTTGGCAGTCCATTCATTCCACCAAAACCCGTTTTGATTTTTGTTGAGTGCTTGTTGATAACCAACAGCAAATAGCCAATGCCTATTAATGATTGATGCGCCAACAATCAAATCATTCGTGCCCAGGCTTGTTTGATAGTACATGGGCAAACTCAATCCATCAAGTTGTTGCTTGTCGCCATTATTGGAAGGGATTTTTGTGCCGATGGTCAGGTTCACGTCAAAATTTTCATTGCTGATGATATTGCGAGTAACACTCAGCGAGATGTCACTCAAGCTTTGAAAGGTGCCCAAGTGCCCATTGGCAATTTGATAGGGGACTTTGATTTGCGCCACATATTTTTTGCCGATGGCAACGTTGGCTTCGATGGTGGAGACAAAGATGTGATTGTTAAATCGTGTCTGCCCAAAATATTGGCTGAACTCGAGCGAGCGTAGCTTCACCGCTATTTTTTTATTGTACTGCTGATCGGGCTTCATGGCGCCCATGGTGCAAAAGCCCGCATCGCTGCACCCTTGCGCCACAGCAATGTATTGTGTAAATAAAAAACTGAAGAAGAGAAGACAGGCTTTCATGTCAACCAAAATTACAAATTCATCTTGAGATTGATTGCATCAAACAGCTTAATAACATGATCAGAGTCTCATTCTTAGTGCAGTTTTGATTTGTGTTATACTTCGCTTCGAATGCAGTAGTCTTAATACTTGCCTCTACCTGGCGGAATGCCACAATAATAATGGGCGGCACTGCTGTAAGTCCAATCCTCTGTCTTTTCAACAAAACATTTCTTGTAAAAGTCTACCCAATACACCACGGCAAAGGTTACAAAATAGCATGTGTCTGGATCATGAAATTTATATTTGATGCTCATGGCTTAAAGATCAGTCTTGGTTGAGAGGGCACAGGTCAGCCACGCGCATTCCATCACATGTTCCTAAGACTTGCGACAGTCAAGGGATATACCTTGACCATTTTTGTAGGTGGCACAACAATTTGAATTGCACTCAAGTTGGTAAATAGAAATTGGAGGACTACATCCCCAAGCTTTGATTTTCAATAGAGGCAAGCTCGATAATTTTTTCGTACTCGGCCGGGTTGAGGTCGTTGAAGAAATAGTGGATGGGGTTTACGTGCACCCCGTTTACAAAAACTTCGTAGTGCAAGTGGGGCGCAGTAGAGAGGCCGGTGTCGCCCACGTAGCCGATGAGGTCGCCACGTTTGATGCGTTGCCCTTCGCGCACGGCAAACCCATGCATGTGAGCATAGCGCGTGCGGTAGCCGAAGCCATGATCGATCTCCAGCACTTTTCCGTAGCCACTGAAATTCACTTCTGTTTTTGAGATCGCCCCATCGGCCGTAGCGTAAATGGGTGTGCCGATAGAAGCCGCAAAGTCAACGCCCGTGTGCATTTTAAAAACTTTGTAAACCGGATGAACACGCATGCCATAACCGGAGGCCAGCGCGATCAACTCCTTGTTGGCCACGGGCTGGATGGCGGGGATGGCCGCAAAAAGTTTTTCTTTGTTCTCTGCCAACGACACCACATCGTCTTGCGATTTTGATTCAATATATACTTTGCGTTTCAGGCGGCCGAGCATCTCTTCCAACTTCACTACCACTTCTTCATGGTCTATGTTTTTACTTCGGATGTCTTCAAAGCGATCGGAGCCGCCCACACCGCCCGTGCGCACACCTTTGTCGATAGGCTCTGCGCCCAGCACCGCGCGGTAGATGTTGTCATCGCGGTATTCCATGCTGGTCAATTGTTTTTCCAATTTGTGAAGTTCAGCTTCCATGTTTTGGTAGTAGAACTCTAACTCTTTCACTTCATTTTTCAACAAAAGTTCTTTGGGTGATTCAAAATAATTTCCACCCAACAGCAACAAACCAATGGCCATGGCCAACGTGAGCGCGATGATGCCGAGGGTATTGAGGGCAACATCTGCGGTGCTGGTTTTGATGCGTTCGTATTTACACGTTTCCGTGTCGTAGTAGTATTTTATTCTTGCCATCTTAATTTCATTTGACCTCACCCCCACCAACCCCTCTCCCGAGGAGAGGGGTGACTAACTCCTTAGGTATCGCAAATTTACAATTTAAAGTTTTACTCGCTATTGCAATATTTCAATGTGCAATTTCAAATTGCAATCTTTCAATTTTGAATTTTAAGTTTCGCTCTCCCTTTTTTAAATACAAGTCTTCCTTTGCTTGCCTCTTTTCTGATTTCCTTTTGTTTCTCTATTGGAAGCGCGATGATTTCTTGACACGCGACTGAGCAACAGCCATCAAATTTTTTGGCGCATAAGGGGCATTGAATGAACAGCAAATTGCAGCTTACGTTTTTGCAATTGGTGTGCGCATCGCACGGTTGGTCGCACTGGTGGCAGTTGCTGATGACCTCGGCAGAAATGCGCTCGCCCAGGCGCTCGTCAAACACAAAATTTTTCCCTACGAATTTATTTTCTAAGCCTTGCTCGTTCACTTGCTTGGCATACTCGATGATACCACCGTCCAACTGAAATACATTTTTAAAGCCGATGTGCTTCATCCACGCGCTGGCTTTCTCGCAGCGGATGCCGCCCGTGCAGTACATCACTATGGTTTTATCTTTTTTATCGTGCAATAATTCTTCTGCAATTTTTAATTCTTCACGGAATGTGTCGGCATCGGGGCAAAGCGCATTTTTGAAACGGCCCACTTCGCTTTCGTAATGGTTGCGCATGTCAACGATCACCGTGTTGGCATCGTCTGCGAGTTGGTTGAATTCCTTGGCGTTGACATGTGTGCCGCTGTTGGTCACATCAAACGTAGTATCGTTGAGGCCATCGCTAACAATTTTTTTGCGGACTACAATTTTTAATTTAAAAAACGATTTACCGGTATCGTCAACGGCCGTGTTCAGGCGGATGCCTTTCAAAAAATCAATTTGGTCGAGCTGCAAGCGGAAGGACTCTGCGTTTTCTTTGGGCACGCTGATCTGTGCGTTGATCCCCTCGCTGCCCACGTAGATGCGGCCAAGCACGGAAAGTTTTTCGAAGAGCGAATAAAGTTCATCGCGAAACTCGTGGGTGTCAGCGATCAAGTGGTACTTGTAAAAAGAAATAGTAGTGCGCAACTCAGTCGATTGTTTGAGCTGCTCTTTTAATTCTTTGCCGTTGATGCGATTGTGGAGCATTAGAGTATGCACGTTTTAAAACACAAAGATAATTAAACTCCTAAGGTAAAGAGATCAATCCCCTTCGCTGAGAAGTTTCCCCTTCAATAATTTATTAAACTCATCGCACGAGAGGTAGCCCCGCTTGTTGCACGAAGGGCAGGTTTTGTACACATCGCCAAAGTAATTTTTTTTCACCACTACGGCAGAGCCTTTGCACGTTGGGCACATCACTTTGCCCGTGGGGCCGCAGTCGATGTAGTAGTCGCCTGAGAGCACTTCGGCAGCACGTTTCATTTCTTTTTCGTGTTCTTTCATCAGTTCCACTTCGGCTTTCGAGAGCCATTCCATCGCTTGCTCTGAGTACTGGCCTTGTGTGCCTTTGAGTTGGATGTATTTGTTGAGCCAGTCCACACTTTGCCTGAACTTGCCGAGGTAGAACGAATTTTTTCCGAAATTAAAAGTAAGGTCAGAAGGCACACTGCGAATTGACTTTAAGACAGTGCGAAATTTCACATCGGCTGCTTCGTACTGACCTTCCTCAGAAAGCCTGACGGCCGAATCTATTTTCATGGTGAGCCTGCGTGTACGATCCATCTGCCGCATCAACTCCAGTTCGCGGATTTTATCTTTCTCGGCTTGGCTTTGGGCAAATGCTTGTGCGAAGCAGAGCATCAAAATAATTATTAAAAAATTCTTCATCACGTTTATTTCTTTTATGCAATAAAATCTTTTAGTTGTTCCTTCACTCAGGGTGATCGTAATGCCAATATTAAAAATCTTTTTTGTCCATCGCCAACCACTCTAAGGCCGAAGCGTGAAAAATATCTTCGCTCACTTTTTTAGTGAGGTTCATTTCTTCAATAAACTTTCCTACCTCCAAGTCGCCAAGCGGAAACGGATAGTCGGTGCCAAGCATCACGCGCTTTGAGCCTTGCAATTTTAATACATATTCCAACATCAACGGATCGTGGGTGACACTGTCCACCCAAAATTTCCCCAAATATTTTCGAGGGTCGATGTTGTTGTCAATGGCTACTAAGTCGGGGCGACATTCAAACCCGTGTGCTATGCGCCCAATCGTTGGCAAGAACGAACCGCCCGCATGTGCAAACATGACCCGTAGCTTTGGAAGCTTCTCAAAAATCCCGCCAAAAATCATCGAGCAGATGGCGCGCGAAGTTTCGGCTGGCATGCCCACTAACCACGGCAACCAATAGCGTTGCATTTTTTTTTCGCCCATCATGTTCCACGGAT
>JAYWDN010000117.1:0-26043 GCA_043780615.1 Bacteroidota bacterium
GGCCGTTTGATTTCGTTCGGCATCCGCTGCACGTGGACGAACGAAGAAGTGAAAGCGTTGGCGAAGAAAATTGCTGGGTGTATATCCAAAGTTACTTCAGAAGAATTCGCTAAATAAAAAAACAAGCATGGAAGATAAATTAAACAAGGCAGTTACCCTCTCTCCTCTGGAGAGGTGGCAAGGGGGTGAGGTTATGCATAAAAATTTTAAAGGAATAGAGAAGACCGTTTTCGGTCGCGGAAGTTTTAATCAGTTGGGCGACATCCTTGCTGAAAAGAGAAACGACAATGACAAGTTCATGCTTTTTCTGGTGGACAATTATTTCAAAGGGAAAGAGCTTGAAAAAAGAATCCCTTCGCAAAAGCAAGACATCGTCAAGTTCATTGATGTGGATTCGTACGAACCGACCACCGAACAAATTGATTCCTTGCGCGACAGCGTAAAAAATCCGAAAGGAACCCCTTCGGCTGTGATTGGAATTGGTGGCGGCTCTATCATGGACATTGCGAAAGCCGTGTCATTAATGTTTACCAACGAAGGTTCATCCACGTTGTATCAAGGTTTGAACCTGATCAAGAAGCCGGGCATCTACCATATCGGAGTGCCAACCATTTCGGGAACGGGTGCTGAAGTGTCGATGACTGCGGTACTTACGGGACCCGAAAAGAAATTAGGATTAAAATGTGAGTGGACAGTTTTTAATCAAGTAGTTCTTGATCCCGAGTTGATTGCATCTGTGCCACGCAACTGGTGGTTTTACGCAGGCATGGATACGTACATCCACTGCATCGAATCGGAAAATGGAACTTTGAATAATGCTTATTCTCATTCGTATGCAGAGCAAGCCTTGAAACTTTGTCGCGAAATTTATTTGGGAGACAAAAGCGGACAGACCACAGAGAACGATGACAAGCTGATGGTGGCTTCGCTCATGGGCGGGTTGAGCCTCACCTATTCTGAAGTGGGTGTCTGTCATGCCTTGTCGTATGGTTTGTCGAAGATTTTAGGGATAAGACATTGCTACGCAAACTGTATCGCCTTTAATCATCTTCAGGATTTTTATCCCGAAGGCGTGAAAGAATTCAAGACGATGATTGTTAACCATAAAATCGACCTGCCCCAAGGTCTTTCAAAAAGTTGGACAGACGAACAAATCACTGCGATGGCCAAAGTGGCCTACAATTTGCCGCACATGTGGGCGCACGCCATCGGCCCCGATTGGAAAGAAAAAATTACCATTGAAAGTATCAGCGAACTTTATCGAAGGCTTTAGTATTTCTCGCGAAGACGCGAAGATGAGTTAGTCGCCCGGCCACTCAAAATGGTCAGGCGACTTTTGCGTAATTAGAATTATTTCCTCTTATAATATTTCAATTGTGCCAGCACCCCATTGTTGCTTTCGCTGAGGGTGTAAAACCCTGAGGTGTCGTTGCTCCAACACATGGCTTCGCCTTGCGGCTCGCGTTCGTAAGGGATTTCGATCGGTGGTTTTTTCAACAATTCCACCACCGATTTTTCGCCCGATCGTTTCCAATAAAAAATCTGGTCGTAATTTTTCATCAGCACCTCTTGGCCGTCTTGCGAAATCGATCCGGCCACAATTTTGTTGTACGGAAGCGTCAACACTTTTTCGGGTTTTAGGGTGTCGCTCGCATAAGGAAATTTTTGCAAGTACACATTCACATGCTCTTCGCGTTTTGAAACAATATAGAGGTCGTTGGTAATGGGGTCGATCATCAACGTTTCGGTATCGCGCTTGCCGTCAGGCAAAAGCACCACAAAAGTTTTTACATCGGTGATCGTTTGCGTTGCTCCGTTTTTCAACGAAGGCTCCTCAAAACGGTAAATGTATTTGTATGGAAATACGGCAAGGTTGTCGCCAATGTCGGCCACGTACAAATATTTCTTTCCAGGCACGGGGCCAACACCAATGGCGATGTCTTCCCAATCGCGATTTGCAATGTTGCCAAGTTTGCAAACGATTTTTGTTTGTGCTGTGCTATCGATCAAAAAGACTTCGGCAGGGTTGCCACTGTCGTTCACCGTCCAAAAATGAGCGGGGTTGGCAAAGCTGGCCACAAGCCCAGAGGCCTCTTCCAACTGCTTGCTCACTGCCCCGTTGTCTTTGGTAAACACAAAAGGAGCTTGGCCTTGAGCCTGGGCAGATTGGTTTTGTTTTTTTGTGCACCCACAAAATAAAACAAGGATAATTAATGATACCAATCGCATAGTCTTTGAAAACAGACAACATTATTCTTTTTGAAAGTATTTTCCAAATGAAGTTTTGATCACGTACTTTACTTTTCTGTGAATGGAAACAAAAAAAGAGAATGAATAGACCCCGCCAATTTCATTTTAAATTTTTTTCGGTGGATGACGACCGCTGTGCCATGAAGGTGGGCACCGATGCCGTGCTGCTCGGTGCGTGGGCAGAAGTGACCGATGCCAAAACAATTTTAGATGTAGGCACAGGCTGTGGAGTGATCGCACTGATGCTTGCCCAACGAACAAATAGTGAAGTCCATATCGATGCCATCGAAATTGAAAACGAAGATGCCGCGCAGGCGGGCGAAAATGCTTGGCGTTCGCCTTGGCCTAATAAAATTTCTGTTCTCCAAAAATCAATTCAAGAATTTGAACCTCCACATTGCTATGATCTGATCGTAAGCAATCCGCCCTATTTCAACAACAGCCACCTTCCTCCTTCGCGCGTGCGCGCTCAGGCACGGCACATACAAAACTTGAGCTACGAAGAATTGATTTTGCACGCGGTGCGGGTGCTGTACCCCACCGGAAAGCTTGCCGTGATTTTACCTTTTCAGGAAGGGAATCATTTCAAAACATTGGCAACTACAAAAGGATTGTTTCTCCATCGGCAACTTGCTTTCTTCTCTCGAAAAGAAAAGCCACAAGAGCGTTGGCTGTTTGAATTTGGGTTTGCGCCACACGCGTTGCAGGAAGAGAATTTAGTGCTGTACGAAACAGGGGATATAAAATCGAATGCCTACCTTAGCCTCACCAACGATTTTTATTTGTAGTCATTGATACGCGTGGGCAACATTCGTGTTCTGTTATTCACTATTAACGGCATCTCTTTAAATTAAATTTTATGGATCGTCAATCTTTCTTGCAAAACTCCTTGATTTTAAGTGGTGCTGCAATGCTTCCGGCCAATAGCGCATTGGCCATTTCAAATACTGAATTGGGTATGGACAAGCTCACCGATGAGCTGGGCAACTTTATTCAGCAATCTTTGCCCTACGCCAAAAATTTTCTCGAGCCATTCATGGACGAAGAGACCCTTTATCTACACTACACTTTTCATCATGGCAATGCAGTGAAGGCGGCCAATAAATATCAGTCACAAATTAGAGAAGCACTAAATTCCAGTTCGGTTGATACCATGGATTATTTCACCAAAAAACTTTCATTGCAGTTTTCTTCGCATATCCTCCATTCTATTTTTTGGACCAACCTCATCAACAAAAAAACAGAACCTTCAGGTTTGTTACTCAAGGAAATCGAGAAGTCTTTTGGATCTTATGATAAACTAAAATTGCTGATTGCCCAAATTTCAAAAAGCGTGGATGGAAATGGTTGGGGCATTTTAGCGTACCAGCCATATTCAAAAAGGCTTTGTGTGCTGCAATGCGAGAACCATGAAAAGCTTACGCAATGGGGCTGTGTGCCTTTGTTGGTAATCGATGTGTGGGAACATGCCTATTATCTAAAATGGAAAAACAACCGAGGCGGATTTGTCGATAATTTTTTTACAATCATCAATTGGGACAATGTGAGCCAGCGTCTGCAAACAGCCATTAAATTATCCTGACCGCCCAACCGAATCCTTGCCACGCACAAAAAACTATTTCTTATCATGCGGGTACAATTTTATCCATGATAAGGTTCTCGCTTTTGTTTTTATTTCTCCCCTCGCTTGGGTTGGCGCAGCTTTCGGGCTTGCACATCAAGAAAGCTACTGGGCCCATCGTGGTGGACGGTGCCATGAACGAAACTGATTGGCGGCAAGCCGATGTAGCCGGGCATTTCAAACAACTTTTTCCTTTTGATTCTTCTTATGCGCAAGCTCAAACCGAGGTGCGCATGACCTACGATGACCGGTTCATCTACGTTTTTGCAACGATGCTCAACCCCGATGGCCCACGCAAGTACGTTACGCCTTCGCTCAGGCGCGATTATCGTGGGCCGGCTATTGATGCATTTACTTTTTTATTGGATACCTATAAAGACAGGACCAATGCCTTTTTATTTGGGGTTAACCCGTATGGCGTTCAACGCGAAGGGCTCATCGCTAATGGGGGCAACCAATTTGAAGATTTAAATATTAGTTGGGATAATAAATGGTATTCGGAAGCAAAAATACTCGAAGACCGTTGGGTTTGTGAAATCGCAATTCCATATAAAACAATCCGTTTCAAAGAAGGGCTGTCATCGTGGAACATCAACTTTTATCGTCTTGATACTCATCATGCTGAACAAAGCACGTGGTCTCCAATCTCCAGGGTTTACAACATTACAAGTCTCGCATTTTCAAGAGAGTTGATCTGGGACAAGCCTCTGAGCCATCCTGGCGGAAACATTTCGGTGATACCCTACATGGCCGGGCATAATATCAATGATTTTGAAAACAACAAGCCCGTAGATAGGGCTCCAGCCATTGGCGGTGACGCAAAGATTGCCATTGGCCCTGCCTTGAATCTTGATTTGACAGTGAACCCGGATTTTTCACAGGTGGAGGTTGACCAACAAGTAGTAAACCTTAGTCGCTTTGAAATATTTTATCCCGAAAAAAGACAATTCTTTTTAGAGAATGCTGATCTCTTTGGCAGCTTTGGGTACAGCAACATGCGGCCTTTCTTTTCACGGAGGATTGGCGTCACGCGCGATCCTGCTACGGGGCAAAATATTCAAAACAAAATTTATGGCGGGGCGCGACTGAGTGGAAAGATTGATAATAATTGGCGTGTGGGGTTTCTTACGATGCAAGCTGCCAAAGACGAATCTATCCGTCTTCCTTCAGAAAATTACACGGTTGCTGCGGTGCAACGAAAAATTTTCACGCGATCCAACATCGGTTTGATGCTGATCAACAAGCAAGCCTTTCATGATTCGACAAGCAAAGATTTTAGGGTGATGCCCAATCGTTACAACCGGCTGCTTGGAATGGATTTTAATTTAGGAAGCAAAGACAACCGGTGGAACGGGAAAGCATTTTACCATCGGTCGTTGAATGAATTCAAAAAAGACAGTGCTTACGCTTCTACCATTCAGCTCACGTATAGCAAACCAAAAATTGAATTTGATTTATTGGCACAAACTGTAGGTGCCAATTTCGACCCGCAAGTAGGCTACTTGCCACGTGCACGCTTCACGCGCATTGCTCCCGAATTTTATTATGCTTGGTATCCAAAATCCCGTTTGATCAACAACCATGGGCCTGGCACCGACATTGATTTTATTGGCAACGACCTTTTCGGAATCACGGATGCCGATTACAACCTTTGGTACCGAATCAATTTTCAAAACACGGCAACTTTTTACATGCGCATACGGCAAGATTACGGCCTGGTTTTTTTTCCTTTTGATCCTACTTTTCCTGCCTACGACAACCTAGCAAAAAAGCTTTCTTACAAATCGCATTATTATTGGAATTCGGTCATTACGAATTTTCAATCCAATGCCCGCAAAAAGTTCTTCTTCGGATTTCAAGCACGAATTGGACAATACTACAATGGGCACCGGGCCAATGTTGATGGCAATTTCAGTTACCGGCTACAGCCTCATGCCGTAATTTCATTAGACTATTCGCTCAATCACATCTCGTTACCCTCGGGCTATAACAGCGTTGACCTTTTGATCCTCAGTCCGAAGTTTGATTTCACTTTTTCACGCAAGCTTTTCTGGACTACCTACATTCAATACAACAATCAGATCAGCAACGTCAACATCAACTCGCGATTGCAGTGGCGTTTCAAACCGGTTTCCGATTTGTTCATTGTGTACACCGACAATTATTTTGCCGAGGCCAATTCGCATGGCGATTTTTTTTATGTAGGCCAGCCAAAATTAAGGGCACTGGTCATCAAATTGACCTATTGGATAAACTTATAAGAAAAAAATAAGCCTCATTATCAATTAGTTAACAATAAAGTAATTAATGTTTAAACATATATCTTCTTCTTTGCGTTACAAGGACTCACCAACTAAAAAATAAACAATGAAAAAACTGAACATCTTAATGATCGCTTTGCTTGCTACAGGCACAGCGATGGCTCAAAACAACTGGGCGATTGACAAAACACACTCGAGCATAGGCTTTAGTGTAGCGCACATGGTCGTTTCTGAAACGACTGGCAACTTCAAAGATTTCGATGCCAAGGTTAGCAACGCAGCCGATGATTTCGCGAGTGGTACGGTAGAGTTCTCTGCGAAGACTGCTTCAGTCTTTACAGACAACGAAAAACGTGATGGCCATTTAAAATCGGATGATTTTTTTAATGCTGAGAAATTCCCTGAAATGAAATTCAGTGGCACGATAGTGAAAGAGGCAGGCAAATATGTGCTGAAAGGCAACTTGACCATCCGCGATGTAACCAAGCCTGTAACATTTGCCGTAACCTATGGTGGGCGCGTTAAAGCTTTTGGTGGCGAAAAGTCAGGGTTTAAAATCAATGGCAAAATAAACCGTAAAGACTACGGTTTGAAATTTGATAAAGCCCTTGAGGGTGGAGGATTGCTGGTCGGTGATGAAGTAGAGATTACATGTAAAATAGAGTTGAACAAGCAAGCATAAATTCAAAACAAAAGGGAGCAATTTCGCTCCCTTTTTTATTTTTATTTACGATGAAACTCGAAGCAGAAATAAAACAGAAAAAGTTTCGCAACGCACACCACAAGGCATTGCTAAATTTATTTTATACGGCCGGGTGGATGGAGCTCAAAACCAAAGATTTTCTTAAGGACTTCGGCATCACCAATCAACAATTCAATATCCTGCGCATCTTGCGCGGCCAGCACCCCAGCAAAATTTCGGGTGCCGAAATAAAATCGCGTATGCTCGACAAGAATTCGGATGTGTCGCGCTTGCTCGATCGGCTCATCGCAAAAAAAATGGTTAGCAAAATCCAATGCCCCAACGACAAGCGTGCAACAGCCGTGTGCATCACTGAAAATGGACTGTTACTTTTAAAAAAGGTGGATGGGTTAATTGACCAGGCCGACAGCAAAATACTAAACCTCACTACGGCCGAGGCACACCAACTCAGCAATTTGCTGGACAAGGGCAGAGGCTGATTTATTTCAATCGTGCCAACTCTTCTTTCACAAAACTCATCAGCTCGCGAATGTAGTCGCGGCTGAAATCAAACTTAATCCCGGCTGCCTTATAAATCGCTGGGATGGTCGTGGTGTTGCCGAGCTTCAGCGCATTTTGATATCCCTGCAGCCCCTTCTCCTTGTCTTTCTTGAAATTGCGCCACACCGCAATTGCCCCCAACTGTGCCATTCCATATTCGATGTAATAAAACGGCACCTCATAAAGATGAAGTTGCTTTTGCCACAAGTAATTTTTCGTTTCTTCTAACCCTGACCAATCTGTGATCGTATCGCTGAACTGGTCAAAAACTTGGTTCCACATTTCTTTTCGTTCGGCAATCGAGTGGTATGGGTTTTCGTAAATCCAATGCTGGAACTTGTCAATGGTCGCTACCCACGGCAGCGTTTCGATGATGTCTTCAAGTTGCTCAAGGCGCGCGCGTTTCAATTCGTTTGCCTCCGTAAAAAATATTGGCCACTCGTCCATCGAAATCAATTCCATGCTCATCGAAGCCAGTTCGGCTACCTCCATTGGTGGCGATTTAAAATCGTTCAACTCCAAATCCATCGTCAGGAAATTATGTACCGCATGGCCGCCCTCGTGCATGAGTGTGGTCATGTCGCGCATGGTGGAAGTGGCGTTCATAAAAATAAACGGCACACCAATTTCAGCCAACGGATAGTTATAGCCCCCGGGTGCTTTTCCTTTGCGGGATTCTAAATCGAGGTGCCCCATCTTTTGCATCACCTCAAGGCACTCGCCCAAGTACGGGTTCAATCTTTTAAAAACCTCAATCGATTTTTTTGCAAGCTCGTTTCCATCACTAAAAGCTTTGAGCGGCTCACGGCCTTCGGCATCAACGGCTTTGTCCCACGGGCGCAAGTCTCCTACTTTCATTGTTGCTTTTCTTTCTTTGGCAAATTCATGGAGCATCGGCACTACTTCTTTTTCGATGGCTTCGTGAAAATCAAAGCAATCTTGTGGAGTATAATCAAATCGGCCATACGCTTTGAATTGAAAGTCACGGAAGTTTTTGAACCCAGCATTTACTGCAACTTTGTGGCGAAGTGAAATCAATTTTGTAAAAAGGAGATCAAGCGTTTCTTTGTCGAGCAATCTGCGCGCTGCAATTTTTTCGAATACCTCTTTTCGCTTCGCGCGGTCAGTGGACTGCAACAGCACGCCCGCTTGTGGCAAGGTGATTTCTTGACCGTTCATTTCAATGGTCATCGCTCCTGAAAGCTCAGCATATTTTTGAGTCTCAGTGGTGATGTCGGTGAAGAGTGGAATATTATCTGATCGGAAAAGCTCAACTTCTTTCTTCAGGTTGCGCACCATAATGCTAAACCCACTCTCCTCTTCTATCGCTTTGATAAATAGCGACTCCAGGGTTTTCTTGTTCAGCAAATCAGAATATGGCGCAATCTGCGGCTGAATATTTTGGTTAAAGTCTTGATACGCCTTGCTATATTCTTCATTGTCGGTGTAGCAGGTCATGCGGATGTAACGCCAACCGAGGTCTTCGCTGATCACCGCCTCCAGCTCACTGCGGTCGTGCAGCCACTTCCTCAGCTCACGGATGTTTGAGATTTCTCGCAACGCTAAGTTTTCAAAAAAAGGGTTGAGCAATTCCCACGAGGTCACTTTAAAATCTTCCGAGAGGAATTTTCTTTTTGGGCGGGTAGGGAGTTGTGCAAATTGATTCATGGTCTCGATGAAATATTTAGTGAGCTTAATTTGACTGAAAGGTAAGGCGTTGTTAATAAAAAATAACAACTCATTTTCCTACCTTTGGTTATGCAAACATTGACAATCTCAATAATCGATGCCAAGGCGTTGAGGCTTATCGAAGATTTAGAGTCGCTGAATTTGATCCGCGTACTTAAAAGAGACAAGGATCAGCCAAAGCAGAAACTTTCTGAACGCCTTTACGGAAGCCTTTCGAAGGAGCAGGTAGAAATGATGCATAAAGAACTCCTTCAAATGCGCAATGAATGGGATAGGGGTCTATGAACCCAGCAAAATATTTCGTCATCGACTTCGATAGCACCTTCACCAAAGTAGAAGCCTTTGATGTGTTGGCAGAAATCATACTGAAAGATCATCCTGAAAAAGAATCAATCCAAAAACAGATTTCCGAAATCACCAACCGGGGCATGGACGGAAGTTTGTCGCTGCGCGAATCGATTGAAAAGAGAATAGAATTGTTGGCGCCCAACAAAAGACATCTTGAAGAACTGACCAATACCCTCAAAAATTTAGTGTCCGATTCATTCAATCGCAATAAAGATTTTTTTACCACGCACTCGGCAAACATCTTTATCCTCTCCAATGGCTTTCGCGAATTTATTGAACCTGTGGTAACCACATTTGGAATTAGAAAAGAAAACGTGTTTGCCAACGAATTTCTTTTTGATGATTCAGGGAGAGTGGTTGGTTTCAACAAAGAAAATCCACTCTCATCCAATAATGGAAAGACAGAACAACTGAAAAGATTAAATTTACCTGGCGATGTGTACGTGATTGGCGATGGCTACACCGACTACGAAATCAAACACTCGGGGCTGGCCAATAAATTTTATGCCTTCACCGAAAATGTGGAACGCGAAAAAGTGTTGGCCAAGGCCGATCACATTACTCCGAGCCTCGATGAATTTTTATATTTGAACAAGTTGAACACCGTGATCTCGTATCCCAAAAACAGAATCAATGTGCTGCTGCTCGAAGGCGTTCATCCCGTTGCCATTGAACTGATGAAGGCCGAAGGCTTTGCCGTGGAGATCTATCCGGCAGGGCTTGATGAAAATGAACTCTGTAAAAAAATAAAAAATGTTTCCGTGCTCGGCATCCGCTCGAAAACACAGGTGACCGCGAAGGTTTTAGAGAATGCCAATCGGTTGATGGCGGTCGGAGCATTTTGCATCGGCACCAATCAAATTGACCTAGAGGCCGCGACAAAAAAAGGGGTGGCGGTTTTCAATGCGCCCTTCAGCAACACCCGCTCGGTGGTAGAGTTGGCCATTGCAGAAATGATCTTGCTCATGCGCAACATCCCGGATAAGTCGAACAAGATGCATCAAGGCCATTGGGACAAATCGGCAAAAGGAAGTTTTGAAGTGCGCGGAAAAAAATTGGGCATCATCGGCTATGGCAATATTGGCGCACAACTGTCGGTGCTAGCCGAAAGCCTTGGCATGAAAGTATTGTATTACGACCGAGAAGAAAAGCTCGCGCTCGGCAATACCGAGAAATGCAAAACGCTAAAAGAATTATTGCAAACGGCCGATGTGATCACGCTTCATGTAGATGGCAACGAACGAAACACCAATTTCATTGGCGCGCAAGAATTTTCACTGATGAAAAAAGGAGTGGTCTTCCTTAACCTCAGCCGTGGCCATGTGGTGGATGTAAAAGCCTTGAGCGAAAATATCTTGAATGGAAAAGTGGCGGGCTGTGCGCTCGATGTTTATCCGCATGAGCCCATCAGCAACGAAGAAGGATTTGTTTCAGAGCTTCGGGGTTTGCCCAACACCATCCTCACTCCGCACATTGGGGGCAGCACGCTGGAAGCGCAAGAAAACATTGGGAACTTTGTGCCGGGCAAGATGATGGACTACATCAATACGGGCAGCACCAGCAACAGCGTAAACTTTCCAAACCTCACGTTGCCGATCTTAGAAAACGCCCACCGGCTCATTCATATTCACAACAACGTGCCGGGCATCTTGGCGAAGATCAATCAAATATTAGCTGCGAATGGAATTAATATTGCAGGGCAATATTTAAAAACAAACGAGCATATTGGCTATGTGATCACGGACATCAATAAAGTGTACGACAAAGAAGTGATCAAAGAACTTCGCGCAATTGTGAACACGATTAAGTTCAGAGTGCTTTACTGAAAGTGGCAGTAGGCAGTAGGCAATTGACAGTAAGCAAAGTTTGGAGTAAATAACTTGTTACGCAAACTAATTATTTGACGTCATCGCGAGCACCTGCAAAGGAAAGTGGGGAGGGCGAAGCGATCTCAAACAGGAGATTGCTTTTGCTCGACCGCTCAAATCGCTGGTGCTCGTGCCAAAGGCATCCCTTTGGTCAAAGACGATTACTATTTTGCGTAAGGCGCGAGTTGAATCATTATAATAATGAGAGGAAGCAAATAACGAAAGAGAATCTCAATGTTTTCATAAAACAACATTTTAGTTATACAAATCTAAGAATCAACCAGCAGGATGAAAATTAGATCAGGTATTCATAACTTTGCGACCTTATAGAAGATCAAGAATGAGAATTTTCGCCATCGGTAGAAACTATGCCGAACACATCCAAGAGCTCAACAACGAGCGGCCAGACGAGCCGGTGATTTTCACTAAGCCCGATACCGCCATTTTAAAAAACGGGTCGCCCTTTTATTACCCCGATTTTTCAAAAGACATTCATCACGAGATCGAACTGGTTTTGAAAATCTGCAAAGAAGGAAAAAACATTGAAGAGAAATTCGCACACAAATATTTTGATTCGATCGGCATCGGCATCGACTTCACGGCACGCGACCTTCAGCAAAAAGCAAAAGACAAAGGCTTGCCGTGGGATATTGCCAAAGGCTTCAACAGTTCTGCTCCCCTCTCCGACAAATTCATTCCAGTAACGGATTTCAAAAATCTGACAGACATCAATTTTAAATTGGAAATTGATGGGGTGGTGAAGCAGCAAGGCAACACCAGCCTGATGTTGTTCAGCTTCAGTTACATCATCGCTTACCTCTCAAAATTTTTTACGCTTCGTGCTGGCGACCTGATCTTCACCGGAACGCCCAAAGGTGTGGGGCCGGTGCAAGTAAGCAATAAATTAACGGGCTATATTGAAAACGAAAAATTGTTGGAGTTTGAAGTCAAGTAATTTCATATTTCTTTTTGCCTGTTTGCTGACTACCGCCATTTCTTACGGACAGTTCAGCCTTCCAAAAGATATGCCCCCGCTTATGCCAACAGCCAACGAGCCCTATCTATTTCCCATCAACCCCGGAAAACAAAATTGGTTGGCGGGCACCATGGGCGAACTGCGCAACACGCACTTTCATGCCGGCATCGACATTCGCACCAACAACGTAACGGGCGTGCCGGTGCTGGCCACACAGCGCGGATACATTTCACGCGCCATCGTCAACACGTACGGCTATGGCCATGTGTTATTTTTGGCGCACCCCGATGGCAACGTGTCGGTGTATGCGCACCTCGATAAGTTCAACAGCACCGTGGCCGATTACATTTTGCGAAAGCAATACGAAAAAAAATCGTTCGATCTTGATTTAGAATTTTCCCCCGATCAATTTCCAGTAGGCCGTGGCGATACCATTGCCCTTTCGGGAAACACGGGTGGATCGAGCGGGCCGCATTTGCATTTCGAAATCCGCGACAACAAAAACGAAGCACTCAACCCATTGAATTTTCATTTCGATGAAATCAAAGATGTTGTTTCGCCTGTGGCGCAAAAGATGGCGTTGAAAACCATCGGCATTCAGTCGCGCATCAACGGAAAGTTTGGTCGCAGTGAATTTTATTTGTTGCGCATTGGAAATAATTACACGCTGCCACAGCCCGTGGAAGTTTCGGGCAAGGTGGGCATCGAGCTGTTGGCCTTTGATCGGATGGACCTTTCACAGTTTCGTTGCGGCATCAACGAAATTGAAATGCTGGTGGACAGCCAAAAGGTATTTTCGCAAAAAATTGATCGGATTGATTTTAACAAAACCCACGACATCGTTGCGCTACTGAATTTTCAAACCTTGAAAACCCGAGGGCTGCGCTTCAACAAATTGTATATCGAAGACGGCAACCCGCTGAAGTATTACGAGCGTGGCATCCATCGTGGCGAGATCAACGTTGCCGACAAGGCCGCAAAAGTGCAGATCAATTTAAAAGACACGTATGGAAATCAATCGCATATCCATTTCAAACTAAAGCCCGCACCGCCCTACAACAAGGTGTTGCTTTCGCCAATGGCCAACCCCTATGAATATGAAATTGCAGGAAATGTCTTGTCGCTGCGGGTAAAATCATGTGGGGCAAAAAGCAAGTTGACCTTATTTGAAAAAGGATCTGCTGTGCAACTCGACCCCAACTACATTGGCAACGACCAACAAGTTTTTTTAGTTGACCTTCAAAAGACGGTTCCTGATTCGACACAAACGTGTTGGGGCATCATCCCACTTCCGCTAAAAGACAAAATCCCATCGGGCATCGAATACACTTTTTATAGCGACATGGCCGACATTCATTTCCCTCCACATTCGCTGTACGACACCTTGTTTTTGAACTTGACTAAAAACGTCAAAAACAAAATTGAAATTTTTTCCATTGGCCGCACTACCGAGCCACTCAACGAACCTATTGAAATTACCTTGAAGCAATTAGGAAAATACTCCAACGATCCAAAAACTTCGGTGTATCACCTTGAAGGGAGATCACACAAATTTATTGGTGGCCAATGGGAAGGAGACAAAATTAAATTCACATCGACCGAACTTGGAGATTTTGTTTTGCTGAAGGATTCCATCGCACCAACAGTACACCGCATCCAATGTAATCAGGCATCGGCACGGTTTCACGCCAGCGATGCGCTATCGGGCATTGCAACGTATGAAGCCACCATCAATGGCGAGTGGCTGCTGATGAAGTACGATTACAAAACCGGGATTTTGCAATCCGAGCGGCTCGACAAATCCAAAATGCTACAAGGCGATTTTGAACTGAAAGTGATTGACCACGCAGGCAACGAAAGAACTTACCAACAAAAAATACTTTAACCCCAACACTATGGCATTGCAAGCAGGCGACAAAGCCCCTGGTTTTATTACCAAAGATCAAGACGGCAACGAAGTGAAGCTCGCGCACTTCAAAGGAAAAAAAGTGGTCTTGTATTTTTATCCGAAAGACATGACCTCGGGCTGCACGGCCGAAGCCTGCAACCTGCGCGACAACTACATCATGCTGCAAAAGCAAGGGTACGAAGTGCTGGGTGTGAGCCGAGACGATGAAAAGATGCACCGCAAGTTTATCGAAAAAGAAAAATTACCTTTCCGCTTACTGGCCGACACCGATAAATCGGTGCATGGAAAATATGGCACATGGATAGAGAAATCAATGTATGGCCGCAAGTACATGGGCACGGCACGTGTCACTTTTATTATTGACGAGCAAGGAATTATTTCTGAGGTGATCGGGAAAGTGGATACCAAAAACCACACGGCACAAATTCTTGGAACAAATCCTTCGCCTAAAAACACTACCATAAAACCTGCGAAGAAAATGACCGCTAAAAAAGCAGTGAAGAAAATCGTAAAAAAATAAAACGAGAAGAAGGCTACCAAAAAGAAGGAGTAATAACCTCACCCCCCCTTCCTTCTCCCAAGGGAGATGGTGTCCGTCCCGATAGCTATCGGGAGACGGGTGAGGGAAGGCAAAATTATTCTCCAATCTCGAATGAGTATTTGCCTAACTTTATATCTTGCGCAAACTTTTGCTATGGCCAACCAACCTGACTTCGTTCATCTAAAAAAATTAGCAACTCAAATTAGAAGGGACATCGTTCGGATGGTGCATGCGTGCCAAAGTGGGCATCCGGGTGGGTCGCTTGGCTGCACCGAATATTTTGTCGCACTTTATTTTCATGTGCTAAAGCACAATCCAATATTCAACATGGATGGGACAGACGAAGACTTGTGTTTTCTTTCCAATGGTCACATCTCGCCCGTGTGGTATGCCACATTGGCGAGGGCTGGATATTTTGAAACCAAAGAACTCTCCACCTTCCGCATGCTCAACTCGCGCTTGCAAGGCCACCCCGCCACACACGAACATCTGCCCGGCATCCGCGTGGCATCGGGTTCGCTGGGGCAAGGTCTTTCGGTGGGGATTGGCGCGGCACAAACTAAAAAATTAAACAAAGACAATCAGCTCGTTTTTGTTTTGATGGGCGATGGCGAACAGCAAGAAGGCCAGGTGTGGGAAGCCGCCATGTATGCCGCCCACAACAAAGTGGACAACCTCATCGCCACCATCGACTACAACGGTCAGCAGATTGATGGCCCCGTGGACAAAATACTTTCGTTGATGGATTTGAAAGCCAAGTGGGAAGCGTTCGGCTGGATGGTGAACGAGTTTGATGGGAATAAAATCGAAGACGTGATCAAAGCGCTGGAGCACGCCAGGTCATTGACCGGAAAAGGCAAGCCGATTATGAACTTGATGAAAACAGCAATGGGCTTTGGGGTGGACTACATGATGGGCTCGCACAAGTGGCACGGTGTGGCACCCAACGATGAGGAACTGCAAAAAGCATTGGCACAACTTGAAGAAACTATTGGGGATTATTAATTAAATAAAGTAAAATAGCAGCGTGAATTATGATGTAATAAATCATGATAGTCAGGCAAACCAAGGAACAATCGCCATCAACAAGGCAATGATGATCCAAAAAATTAATTTTCCATTGATCGCTTGTGAACTTTGCATAACCATAAGTTTTTAAAATGTTTTACGGCCAACGGTCAGGTGGGGTTCAAACTTTTTGGGGGATTTATTCAAAAGGGAAAATTAATCAGACGAATTTATTATGAAATTCACCTTCACCGAAAAAAAAGACACACGTTCAGGCTTTGGCGCAGGGCTGCATGAACTCGGCAAACAAAATGAAAACGTAGTGGCCCTGTGTGCCGACCTCACGGGTTCGTTGAAGATGGATGCTTTCAAAAAAGATTTCCCCGACCGTTTTTTTCAAGTGGGCATTGCTGAAGCCAACATGATGGGGCTTGCTGCGGGCATGACCATCGGAGGCAAAATCCCATTCACGGGAACGTTCGCCAATTTTTCTACCGGGCGAGTGTATGATCAGATCCGCCAGTCGATTGCCTACTCGGGCAAGAACGTAAAAATCTGTGCCTCGCATGCAGGAGTCACGCTGGGCGAAGACGGAGCTACGCATCAAATCTTGGAAGACATCGGTATGATGAAAATGCTACCGGGCATGACGGTGATTGTGCCTTGCGATTTCAATCAGACCAAAGCAGCTACTCTTGCACTGGGGAAACATATTGGGCCAACATACCTGCGATTTGGCAGACCAAGCTGGCCGATATTCACTGCGCCCGACAGGCCTTTCAAAATTGGTAAGGCAGACAAAATGATCGAAGGAAAAGACGTAACGATTTTTGCCTGTGGCCACTTGGTGTGGCAAGCCATCGAAGCCGAAGAAAAGCTGGCGGCTCAAGGCATCAATGCCGAAGTCATCAACATCCATACCATCAAGCCCTTGGATGTGCAGGCGATTTTGAAATCAGTTCAAAAAACAAACTGTGCCGTGACGTGCGAGGAACACCAGATCAATGGTGGCCTTGGCGACAGTGTTGCTCAGGTTTTATCGCGTTTCTATCCTGCCCCCTTAGAAATGGTAGCAGTGAACGACAGTTTTGGCGAAAGCGGAACACCCGCACAGTTGCTGAAAAAATACGGCCTCGGCCCAGAAAATATTGTTGAAGCAGCCCAAAAGGCAATTCAACGCAAGAATTAAAAAGCAAAAAGGTTTTCGAGGAGAGTTTACCTGCCCATACAGTAGTGGGTGGGTTTAGCCACTCCTACTGTTGGGTTCAGGTCACACAGTTTTAACGCTATGGCAAAATAGGTTTACTGTGATTTAGAGAACCCCAAAGTAGAGGGTTCAGTTTCAATTTTCCTAAGAAAATCAAAAAACTTTATTTTACTCTTTCAAATCTTAATTTTTTGGCCAAAAAAGCCTTTTTTGATGATAGAAGACAACTATAAGCAGCGCGGCCTTCGCAATAAGTTGGTAAAAAAATTGCGCCTAAAAGGCATAACCGATGAGGCTGTTTTGGCAGCCATCGGCAAAGTGCCCCGCCACGTTTTTTTTGATGACGCCCTGTTGCCACATGCCTACGAAGACAAGGCTTTTCCTATTGGCGAAGGGCAAACCATTTCGCAGCCCTACACCGTGGCTTTTCAAAGCGAAAAATTGGAAGTGAAACCTGGACAAAAAGTATTGGAGATCGGTACAGGCTCTGGCTACCAAGCCGCTATTCTTTTAGAGTTGGGTGCCAAAGTTTATACCATCGAGTTCAATAAAAAACTGTACGAGAAAACCAAAAGCTTCTTGCCACAATTGGGCTATGCACCCTATTTTTTTTATGGCGATGGATCAAAAGGAGTTGTTGCAAAAGCACCGTTCGATAGGATCGTTGTCACGGCTGGGGCACCGATCATCCCCAACGCACTCACTGACCAATTAAAAGAAAATGGAATTTTAATTATCCCAGTAGGAAACCGCGACACTCAAAGAATGGTTAGGCTCACCAAAAAAAATGGGAAGCTATTAAAAGAAGAATTCAATCAGTTTGCATTTGTGCCGTTGCTTGGCGAAAGCGGATGGGGGCTTTGAGCGGGCAGAGCAACTCAAGGGCCTCTCTAAAAACTCTTCGTTTGACTACCTCAACCCTGCCTGTCCGGCAGAAGAGAAGGAAAGGAGTTTTTAGAGAGGCCTCAAGTTGGTTACATTAACTTCTCCTCCAACCCAATTCCTAAACTTTTTAATTCGTTGAGTACGGGTTCATAAATTTCTCTCTGCAAAGGAATCACCACTCCCCTACTCTTAATTTTTTCTTGGAGCAAAAGTTTGCAAGCAATCGCCAAGGGCAAGCCCACTGTTTTGGCCATGGCGGTTTGGGTTTCATCTTCGCCCGAGGCGGTAAGCCACGCTTGAATTTCTTTCGCTTGTCCGTTTAGCAAATACCTGAAGCGGTGCCACAGCACAATAAAATCCTTGTCGCCCGGAACCAGCTTCCATTTTTTATTGAGGATATGCTCGAGCAGCTGTGCTGGAGTTCCCTTTTCTATACCAATTTTCTCTTCAGTGAACAATCCGCTCCATCGCAAGCGTTTCATTTCTTCTCCATTCATTGACAGGTTGAAGCGTTTCCCGATCACTTCTTCAATATTGCCTGCATCCAAAAATGAAGCAATAAAATCTCCGTGTGACATCGATTTAACATTGTCCATTAAATACGTGTCATCACAGCAGCCGAGTTGTGCCAGCACATTCCAAGCCCTGCAATATCCTTTGTTGCGGAGCGTGCCGCGCAATACGGTGTTGCATTCTTGCAAGCCATACGCCTCTACATATTTCAACGAATCGCGGTTGGCATAGCCTTCGTATTCGCCAAAATCAGAAACAGAAATAGAAATGGTTCGCGAAAAAAGTTGCTGGTATGGAATGTATTTGAGTTTGCCTCCATGCAAAAATTTGGCCGTGCCCTGGCCCGCCAGCACCACGTTGCGGGGGTTCCAAGTGAACTTGTATCGCCACGGGTTTTCGCGATCCGTCTCTGGCGCGATCAGGCCACCCGTAAACGATTCAAAAGAAGTGAGCTGCCCTCCCTCCGATTTTATTTTGTCGATCACTCGCATGGCACTCATGTGATCGATGCCCGGGTCGAGGCCGCATTCGTTCAAAAACAAAAGCCCTTTTGCTTTCGCCTCAATGTGAAAGGATTTCATTTCTTCGGAAACATAGCTTGCTGTGAAAAGATGTTTTTTCTCCGTCAAACAAATTTTTGCGACCATCGGATGGAAGCTAGCCGGGATCAGCGAGATCACCACATCGGCCTTGCCTATTGCTTCGCGACTTGCTTCTGTATTTTCAATATGAAATGAAATGGCGTGAGCATTGGCCGAAGAACCAATTCGATCCTTAGCCGCTGATTCTATGAAATCACCAACCGTGATCTGCCAATTGTTAGCCTCGGCATTTTTCAACAAATACCAAATGAGCGCAGAAGAAGAGCGGCCCGCGCCCAACACAAGGATGTTTTTCATTCGACAAAGTAAGCAGTTTAAAAAGTGGGAGAAAATAATTAATTTTAGTGACTGCTGCTATGAAAGACATCGAATACTTTAATCATCTCGAAGACTTGGGCTCCGAGTCGAAATATTTAGTGCACAAGGCCAAGGAAGCCACCGCGCACGCCTATGCCCCCTACTCTAAATTTTGTGTGGGCGCAGCCGTCATGCTCGAAGACGGCACCGTGGTAACAGGTGCCAACCAAGAAAATGCCGCTTATCCGCTTTGCATGTGTGCCGAGCGTGTGGCCCTTTATGCAACGGCATCGTTGCACCCTGAAAAGAAGATTTTAAAGCTGGCCGTTGTGGCCCATAAAAAAAATCACAAAGAGTTGACACCCGCTACGTGCTGCGGGGCTTGCCGCCAAGTGATGCAAGAGTTTGAGGCCCGGCAAAAAAAACCGATCGAGGTGATCATGTTGGGTTCGGCCAACCAGTGGATTCAATCGCCCTCGGCCACCGCACTGCTTCCGTTCAGTTTCTCTAAAGAAGCATTAGATAGCTAATCCACCTCTTTTGAGGCGAATTAAACTTATGTAATATTTCTGCTATATTCCTTCAAACAAACCATCTTGGTAAAACTATTTTTGTTTTCTTTGAAGCCCGTTAAAACCCTCATCAGTGATACAGGATATTGACATTGCAGACCTTAAGCGCATCACGGAACTGATCCAGACGAAATACGGCTACGATTTCAGGAATTACGCCATGTCGTCTTTCAAAAGAAGGATGTTACGGATTCTCGAACTAAAAAACCTTTCCATCGAGTCGCTCATCAAAAAACTGAACGAATCGCCTTTGTTCATTGAAGAATTTTTGGACGAACTCACCGTGAACGTAACAGAAATGTTTCGCGACCCGGGCTTTTGGCGTGTGATGCGCGATGAGATCATCCCCGGCATTTTGCTCAACCACAAAACCTTCAACATTTGGCACGCGGGCTGCTCTTCGGGCGAAGAAGTAGTGTCGATGGCCATTATGCTTCGCGAGATGGGCATTCACCAAGATGTAACGCTTTTTGCTACCGACCTGGACGTGAATATTTTAGAAAAAGCAAAGACGGCCAACTACCCTGCCAAAAACATGGAACTCAACGAAAAAAATTATATCCGCTACGAGGGGAAGTGGAGTTTGCGCGATTACTACAAAGAAGAAAACGGACGTGTTACATTTGATAAATCCTTGTTAGCCAATGTCACTTTCCGCAAGCACGACTTGGTGCTGGGCGATGTGTTCAATAAGTTTGACCTTGTGCTGTGCCGCAACGTGATGATCTACTTCAACCAGACTTTGCAAAACGATGTGCTCAAGAAATTTCACGAAAGTTTGTTCAAGTACGGGTACTTGGCCATCGGCTCGAAAGAGTCATTGATTTGGTGCGATGTGGCCAACCGTTTTTTGGTGGCCAACAACGAAGAGAAAGTGTATAAAAAAATAAAAGATTAGGGTAGAGCCGATGAACAGGTTCAACCTAAATAGCAGCTACAAGGCCGTAGTGATTGGTGGGTCGGCAGGAAGTTTTCAGGGCATCACGAAGATACTTTCGCAGTTGCCCAAAACATTTCCACTGCCCATCATCATGTGCTTGCATCGGCTCAAGCACGTGCGCAATGGGTTTGTAGAAGCATTGTCCATCAAAAGCGTTTTTCCGGTGGTCGAGCCCTTTGATAAAGAGTCGATAAAAAAAGGAGGTGTGTACTTGGCTCCGTCCAATTATCACATGTCGGTAGAACTGGGTTATCACTTCGCGATGAGCACCGAAGAAATGATGAACAACTCGCGCCCGGCCATTGACATCACCTTGAGCACGGCCGCTTTTGTGTACCGCGAAAAATTGGTGGGCATATTACTTTCGGGTGCCAACCGCGATGGGGGCATGGGCATGAAACATATTAAAGACAAGGGCGGCCTGACCATTGTGCAAGAACCGACCGAGTGCATGATCGACACGATGCCGAAGGCGGCACTGTCGCTCACAAAAATAGATCACGTGCTCAAGGTAGATGAAATTGTAAGTTTGATGAACGAATTAGACAAGCAGTACAAATGATAGAACAGATACAACAGTTTTTTAGCAACCCAGCAAAAGTAACAAGGCTTGCACTCTATGGTTTCTTTGCCACGGTGCTCGTCACTGCCTACTGGTTGTTCACCTTGCCGCACGATCTCGTGTACGATGGCGGCATGATCGACTCGGGCAGGGCGGCAAGCGTTTACGCAAAACTTTTCACGGTCATCGGTTTGGCTTTTGCCCTTTGCTATGTGGCCCTTCTCTACACGCAGCGGATCAAAAAAGAGACCATCGTTTACCTTGATAAAAAATTAGATAACGCATCCGCTGCTGGCCAACAAAATGCAAATGCCGATCACCACGACTCGCTGGATACGGCTGCTTTGCGCGAAAAAATAAGCAAGCAAAAAAGCAAAGAAGATAAATGGCAGCAAGGGCTCAACCTGTTGTGCAGCCAGCTCGGCACAGGTCAAGGCGCACTTTATTCTTTACGCAAAAGCGGTGATAAGAAAGTACTTGAGTTGAAAGCAGGTTTTGCACTGGTCTTAGCAGAAGGTGAAGAAAATCCTGTCTTTGATTTGGGCGAAGGGCTGATCGGGCAAGTGGCCGCAGCGGGCAAAAGCCTTTATTTGGATGAGCTTCCTGAAGGGTATGCAGCGCGTATCGAAAGTGGACTGGGCAGCGCACTGCCAAAATTCCTTTTCATCTTTCCCATGAAAAAAGAAAACGAAGTGGTAGGCGTAGTAGAGATTGCAACATTTATGGCACTTTCAGAAGACGGGCGCAAGCAAGCGCAGCAAGCCGGCAATGTTTTAGCAGAAATTAGTTGATGATAAAAGTATGTTCAAGAATATAAAAATAAGTACGAAGATCACCGGGTTGATGGTGGCCTTGGCCGCAGCGGTGGTGGTGGCTTTTTCCATTTTCACCTACCGGGTGAACGTGGCCGCCAAGCAGGACAAATACAATTCGTCCATCACCGTCATTGCCGAGGAGCAGGCGCAATTGCTCAATTACTTTTTTGAACATGCTTCTACTACCGTAAAATTTTTGCAGCATTCTGAACTATTAAAAAAACAATTGGCAGAAGACCCCGATTCGCTAACGGCCACGCTGCAAAACATCAAAGAAATCTATGCCTTCAACGAGGTGTACATCACCGACAAAAAAGGAACGGTGGTAGCATCGCCCGATGCCAACAGCAAAGGCCGCAATCTCTCTGACTTGGACAATACTTATTTTGTTGCGGCTTCATCGGGCCTTCGCTTCAGTGCCGTGCGCAAAGAAGCAGGAAGTTATTTTGTGTTTGCTGCGGCTTCTATTGAAAATAAAATCATTGCTTTTAAACTTGATTTAAGTCCGATCTACAAAAAATTGATGGATGGAAGTTTGGGCGAAACGGGTGAAACCGAAGTCGTACAAATAGATCCGATCTCTAAAAAAATTATTATCGTCAATCCCTTGCGCAACGACCCCGGTGCATTTCTTAAAGTGATCGAAAAAAATAGTGTCGCTGGCCGCGAGATGATCTTGGCCGTACAAGGCCAAAACGGTTCGCGCATCAGCAAGGACTATCGTGGCAAAGAAACCTTAAAAGTTTTGCGAAAAGTCAACCAAGCTGATTGGGCGCTGATCGCAAAGATTGACACCGAAGAAATCAACGGGCAGGGCAACGACCTCACTAAAATTTATTTTGGTGGCGGGCTTGCACTGCTGTTAATGGCGTGGGCCACCGCCCTGCTGATGGCGCGCTCACTCACCCAACCATTAAACGAGATGGGGCAAACCCTTGACCTTGTATCGAAAGGGATATTGCCAGAAAATATTTCGACCGGAACAAACGATGAGTTTGGGCAGATGGCCGAAAAAGTAAATTCGTTGGTACACACACTGAAGGGCAGTGCGGAGTTTGCCAAGAAAGTGGGCGAAGGGAAACTCGATGCGCCCTTTCAGCCCGTGAGCGAAAATGATACGCTCGGTCAGGCACTCATCCACATGCGCGATGACCTGATTGAAAACGAGCAACAAGAAAAAGAACGCAACTGGATTGTGCGCGGAGTAGCCGAGGTGGCCGAAATTTTGCGCGCCCACGATACGCTCCAAGCATTAGGCGATGACGTGATCAAATTCATTGCCGAAAAAATCGGGGCGATACAAGGTGTATTTTATGATGTGAACAATGATGAGCGCGGCCAGATGCTCATCGAGATTTGTTCCAGTTTTGCCTACACGCGCAAAAAATATTTAAAGAAATCGTTTCGCTTTGCCGAAGGTCTGGTGGGCCAGGCAGCAGCCGAAAAAGACGTGGTGATGCGCACCGAAATTCCAGATGATTATCTATCCATTACTTCAGGGATTTTAGGCGAACAAAAACCAAAATGTATTTTGATCGTGCCGTTGATCACCAACGAAGAGGTGTACGGCTTGCTAGAGTTTGCGGGCCTGAAAAAATTCGACCCCTCGCAGGTAAAATTTGTGCAAGAACTCAGCGTGCTGTTGGCGCGCACGATCTACAATATTAAAGTAAACGAGCGCACCCGAAAACTCTTGGCAGAGTCGCAGCAGTTGAGCAACGAACTCACCGAAAAGCAAGAAGTGTTGCGCCAGAATGCAGAAGAGATGCAGGCCACACAAGAAGAACTCAAGCGCAGCAACGTGCTGCTCGAAGAGCAAGTGGAGGAGGTAAACCAAACCCAGAAGCGGATGCAGTTGTTGCTCGAAAACGCTTCTGAGGTGATCACCATCTACGAAGAAGACGGCACCGTGCGCTATGTCTCGCCTTCGGTAGAATCCATCTTCGGCTACAGCCAAAACGAATTGCAGGGCAAAAGCGACATGGACAAGATCCACCCCAACAGCCTCGAAGTGGCGCAGAACTTGTTCAAGAGCTTGCGCGAAAACCCGGACGAGAAAGTGACGGTGCAGTTTGAGTACCAGATCAAAGACGGCAATTACATTTGGTTGGAAGCTACCGGCATAAACTTCATGAGCAACCGCGCTATTCGTGGCTACATCCTCAACGCGCGCGACATCACCGAGCGCAGGCGTGCCGAGCAAGAGCAGCGCATGCGCAGCAAGATGCAGGCACTCTCTGAAAACTCGCCTGACTTGATCGCGCGTTTGGAGCACGAATCCATTTCGTACATCAACCCTACTATTGAAGCGTACACGGGCAAATCACCAAGCCATTTCCTAAATAAAAAAGTGAGGGAAACAGAATTGGATACGGCCATCTTAGATCAATGGCTATCGATTGTAGAACAAGTCAATGCTTCGCAGGCAACAGTTACTGCCGAAATGGAATTCCCTGCCGAAACGGGCAAGCGCATCATGCAAGTGAACGCCATTCCCGAATACGATGAGCAAAAAAATATCGAATCGGTGTTGGTGGTTTCGCACGACATTACCGAACGCAAAGAGATCGAAGTAGAAATACAGAATAAAAACAAAAAGATCAACGACTCGATCAATTACGCCAAGCGAATCCAAAATGCAATCCTTCCCAACTCGCGGCTGATCAACAAAGTATTGTCCGATTCGTTCATCCTCTACAAGCCGCGCGATGTGGTCAGTGGCGACTTCCCGTGGTTTGTACAGATCAAAAACGACATCTTTATTGCAGCCGTGGATTGCACGGGCCACGGTGTGCCGGGCGCGTTGCTTTCGTTGATCGGTTATTTTTTATTGAACGACATTGTGCGCAGCCGCAAGATCACTGAGCCCGGAAAAATCCTGGACTTGCTCGATGAGGGCGTGACCCAAACCTTGCGCCAAGACCAAGACGACTCGGCCACCAAAGACGGGATGGACATTGCGCTGTGCCGGGTGAACACCGAAGCGCGCACGGTAGAATATGCAGGTGCCCACCGCCCCCTTTATTTTATGAAGGATGGCGTGATGGACGAAGTGAAAGGAAATAAATTCCCGATCGGTGGCGGCATTTATAAAAATCAAACCAACTTCACCACCACCAAACTTGCGTTGGGCAAAGGCGATTCATTTTATTTCAGTTCCGATGGTTTCCCCGATCAGTTTGGCGGGCCAGAGGTTCGTAAGTTTGGCCCCAAGAAGATTCGGGAGATCATTGAGCGGGTACATAAAAATCCGATGGAAGAAGCCGCGCAGGTTTTTGACACCGAATGGGAGACTTGGAAAGGAGACCACAAACAAACAGATGACGTACTATTGATAGGAATTAAATTTTAAACCATAAATTCGGAACTTCAAACCCCATAGCAATGAACTATATCTACGACCTGCACCGCACCATGATGGCGCAGAAACTCATCCTGGTGTACGAAGGGGACTTCACCCAGGAAACGACCAAATCCATCCTCTCGATGGCGGAGCGAAACTTGGATTCGTCCGGTGAAGACTCGGGCATCAAGCGCAAAGTTTTTAACGTGATGGTGGAGGCACTCCAAAACATTGTGAAGCACAGCAGTGAACAGGGCACGCAAGCAGGTTCGCTCATCAGCAAGAGTGCTATCTTCATGATCAGCAAAGACAACAGCCGCTACTCGGTGATGACGGGCAACCCCATTGCCAAACAGAATGTGGCCAAGCTCACTGCTAACCTTAGCGACCTCAACAGCAAAGACAAAGAGGGGTTGAAAGAATTGTACAAGTCGATCATCAAGAATACGCAGATCTCTGAAAAGGGCGGGGCGGGTCTCGGCTTTGTGGACATGGCGCGCAAGTCGGGCGAGAAATTGGAATTCACTTTTGCCAGCATGGACAACGAATACGATTTCTTTTGCCTCAAGGTCAATATCACACGTGAAAAAGAG
>JAYWDN010000118.1:0-25892 GCA_043780615.1 Bacteroidota bacterium
TTCTCTTCTGCCTGCCTGCACGAAGCCGTTTCGGCAAAGGCAGGGAGAAGGGTGAAGGGTTGAGGTAATAAAAAGATAGGTTTTTAGAGATGCCCTTAAATGTGTTGAAAGTATACGGTAACGCACAAAGAAGCTTAAACGAGTATCACTTGTAAACGATCATGTAAAATAGGAGCCAGAGTAAAAATACCAGCACGTACGAACAAGACACAATCCACCACGTGGCACTTTGCTGCCTGTGAATGCGGAACGAATAGTAGTTTACACCGCGCACCAACACCAACACATAAATAATTTCAAAGACACTGATGGCACGGAGCGGGTAGGCAAATCGTTTGTTGATAGCAGTGTAATCAAAAAAATTCATCAACGAGAGTGGATAAAATGCTTGGACTTCGCGTAGCGAGGGATCCGTATTCACCAACAAGAACCAACCGATCTTGATCAACTCTGGCAAAATGAAAACAAACTCTGCGGCCATCACCACGCTCCAGCATTGCGAAAACGTGATGCGGTAGCCAAAAAGAAAGCAACCCACCCACAGCACAAAACCGATGACCGTAAATTTCCACAGGTAAATAAATGGGATAGAAAAAAACTGCAAGGCACTGATCAAGCGCAGCACCATGCCCTCGGGGCGGTCTTGCAAAAACTCAAACGCTGCCGTTTCGTTTTCTATGAAAGATTTTTTTATGTACAGCAATAAGACGGACAGGAGACAAAGCGCAATGAATGTTAATTTTTTATCCGAAGAAAATAGTGAAGTTTGCGGATGTTCAGAAACCATGAGGCCAAAGATAGTTAGCGATTACCAGTTGCCCGTTACCGATTGTTTGCAGTTGACAAAATTTTTCTTGCTCTGCTCGATCAGTTTTTTTTCTGCTAGTGTTGGTTTCGGTCAAACCAAAGCAAAGAAAGACACCACGGTGATTTTGATAGCTGACTTTACGGTGCAGTTGGATGCCACCGAGGCCATGAACAACCTTTACAATTTTAAGTTTGACAAAGCCGAAGTGCTCTTCCGCGATTTTAAACAAAAATACCGTTGGCATCCGTTGCCTTATTTTATTGTTGGCCTTGCCGAGTGGTGGAAGATCGTGCCCAACCCGCGCGAAACAAAGTACGATGAAAAATTTTTGGCCTACATGGACAGTTCCATCCTCATTGCAGAAAACCTGTACGATCACTTTCCCGAATACAAACTCGAAGCGGCCTTCTTCCTTGCGGCAGCGCATGGTTTCAAAGGCGAGCTCTTTGCAGACCCTGAACGAAAAAATTGGTTGCGGGCTGCGAGCGAAGGAAAGGCTGCATTGAAATACATGGAAGTGTGCCGTGAGAAAAATAACCTTAGCCCCGAACTGCTTTTTGGCGATGCACTCTACAATTATTTTAGGGAATGGGTGCCCGAAAACTACAAATCGTTGAAGCCCATTTTTTGGGTGTTCCGCCATGGCGACAAACAACTTGGGCTCAAGCAACTGAAAGAAGTTTCATACAATGCTTTTTATACGCGCACCGAAGCAATGGTGTGGCTCATGCGCATATTGGCAGGCTACGAAAATGATGTGCAAGGTGCTTTTCAGTTGGCCGAGTACCTGCACCAAACCTATCCCGACAACCCCTACTTTCACCGCTACTATGCACGCATGTTGTATTCTACCAGTCACCCTAAACTGGAAGAAGAAAGTAAACAAATCTTGCAGCGCATCGACAGTGGCATGGTGGGCTACGAAGCTGTGAGTGGCCGCTATGCTGCTTTCTTTTTGGGGCAACATAATGAGTTCAAACGCAAATGGGCGGAGTCAAAAAAATATTATTTATTGAGCGTGAAATATTCGGAAGAAGTGGACGCCACCGACTCGGGCTACTATCTCTATTCACTGATTGCCCTTGGCGAAATTTATCAGCGCGATGGCGACAAGGCTACCGCCAAAAAGTATTTCACAGCCGTGAAGAAAAAAGCTGGACGTAAAGACGAAGCCTATAAAGTAGCCAAAAACAGATTGAAGAAATTAGAGAAGGCGAGCAAAGACTAATGATTGCAGAAAAAGAAAAATTGATGCTTAGCGCTGAGTTCAAGCCCCACAAGTACTTGCATGAGATACTTAAACAAAATTTACCTTTTTAAGGCACTGCAATTCACTTCGTACGAAGTGTTCACGTCAAATTCGATGCCGTCAATAGTATAATAATTGCCACTGGGATTTGACCAAACCCTAACGGTTTTGTCAAATACCCCTCCCCCCAACGACTCATAGGCAAACTTTTTCCACATCACATAGCATTTGCCATTCTTGGGATAGAGGATCAATCCTTCGACAGTTTTGTGCAGCACCACACCCAAATTATTCCTTACAATTATAAACTCTGGCTGAATGAAATAAATTTTTATTCCGGGGTTCACCGTTGACCCATCGCCATTCCACCATTTTACTATTCCTTTTTCCAATTCAGGGTCGGTGCGCTTCGATTTAAAATTCTTTGCGTAGTTGTTTATTACCTCTGGTGTTCTAATCTTGTCCTTTGCCTTGGCGGCTTCTAAGTTGGCCTTCTCTGCTTCGGCTTGTTTTTTATCGAATAGCCTTATGTCTTCTATTAATTTTACCAATGGCTCACTCGGACACCGCTTTTCTCTGTCGGGTTCGTTGATTTTGCTTTTATCGGTATCGAAATAGTTCCAAGCTTCATTGGCTACTTGATAAATCACAAACGAATTGTTATCAATTTTTTTAGCATAAAAAAAATAGTTTTTTAGAAAGTTAAACTCGGGCGTTTTTTTTAATGAATAAAGCTTTTCTTTAAAGGAGAAACCAATGGAATCGGATGTTAGGTATTGTACACTCAATTCGTTCTCTAAATCAATACTACTGTTGCTTTCGCATACTTTATAAAAAGTATTGGTACTCCTCATCGAAGTCGGCATCTTCTGCGCGTACCAGTCATCATACACGCCCATCCCGTTGGTGAGGTCGATGGTCAAATCCTCCTGCCACCAGGCGGTAACATCTTTCTCGCCTGCCCGCACATTCATGACAAATTTCTTCCCTTTCAATTGATTGAATACCTTCAGTATTTCCAAATAATCTTTGTCGAGCTTTTCTGCACTTTCGGGCATGACGCAAAAAAGAAAGCGATTGTTTTTTAGCCGACCCGAGGCGAGGGTCATCCACCACGAAATCTCTTTATCAAGATCAGGAAAATAAAGCCGAATACGGACCGCCCCACGGGTACCGGCAAATTCCTCTACCGAAGTGATGGTGTTGTCGTTCACGGCAAGAGCCGACACGTTGATGAGTCCATAGATGGGATCACCGCCAAAAAAATTAAACGTACTGCTCTTCTTGAAATCTTCGGTGTAGGCTTTAAAAAAGAAAAGTTTGGCAGCACCAAAACCGATATGGTTCAGCAGGATAAATGCAACTAAGATGAACCATCGCTTCGTTTTCATATAGACGTGGGTTAGTTACTAATTAGTCAAAATCAAGACAGGCAACAGAAGCCAAAAAAATCTACAAGGAATTTAAAGGTAAAGGGAAAAAGGGGATTCAACAACTGTGCTTTTGCTGGTTTCAGACTTGCAGATTAAATCAAATCTTTAAAAGAAAATAACTTTTGATTGATTCAAGGGGATCTCTAAAAACTCCTTGTACCCTTCTCTTCTGCCTGCCTGCACGAAGCCGTTTCGGCAAAGGCAGGGAGAAGGGTGAAGGGTTGAGGTAATTAAAAGATAGGTTTTTAGAGAAGCCCTCAAGTTTGGAAAGAAAGTTAAAACTCAAAAAAGCCTTCTGGCAATTCTACCTGAATCAACCTCTTGGTTTTGTTTATAGTTTTAATGAAGGGTGCATTGACAGGCACTAAAATTTCTTTTTGGCCGTGAGCAATATGCAACAATCGATTGCCCCCTTGACTTTGAACTTCTTTTACCAAACCAAGCGTGCCAGTGATTTTGTCGTGCACTTCATAGCCAATGATTTCGTCATCGTAAAATTCACCTCGGTTTAATTTTGGACGGAGAGATTTTAAAACATAGATGCTGCCCCCCTTCAACGGAGAGGCTTCATCGATCGAATTGATCCCTTCAAATTTTATAATCGGCCGACTGCCCGTGCCCGCAATTTTTTCAACAAAATAGGGTACGTCCTTACCTTTCAACTCAAGGAACAACGAGGTGAGCCCATCCCATTCTATTTCATTTTCAAAAATAGCCGTCACCTCGCCTTTCAGTCCGTGTGTTTTTGAGATGTACCCAACTTTAAAACATTCTGAGCGGTTCATTTTTTAAAAATAAAAAATGCCAACGCGAGTTGGCATTCGTATTGAAATTTTTTATTGAATCAAACTTGGGCTTCTTCAGCAGGAGCGGTTTCGCCTTCTGTGGCTGCAGGAACTTCGGCAACAACGATCGCTTTTTTGCGGATCGCCTCGGCACGCGCCTCGCGCACTTTGGTCTCGGCTTCTTTGCGCGCTTTGGCCACATCGGCTTTCGACTTCGCTACGGTGTCAATTTTTGCTTGGATCTTAGTTTGCTTAGCATTCATCCACTCGGCCAACTTGGTGTCGGCCTGTTCTTGAGTGATCGCGCCTTTGTTCACGCCAATCTGCAAATGTCTTTTGAACATGATGCCGCGGTAAGAAAGCATAGCACGGATAGTATCGGAAGGTTGTGCTCCGTTCATTAGCCAATGAAAGGCACGGTCGTCTTGCAAAACTATTGATGCAGGAACGGTCAGCGGGTTGTAGGTTCCGATCTTTTCGATGAAGCGCCCATCGCGTGGAGCACGGGCATCGGCTACTACGACATCATACAAAGACAGCTTTTTTCTGCCTCTGCGGGCTAATCTGATTTTTACCATGGGTTAATTTTTAAGGTTGGATCTCGTCCGTTTTTAAAAGGATTGCAAAAGTAATTGTTTTTTTAGATCGGGCAACTCCGTCAGCCAAACTTCAGGGAATAACTTTGAATTTTTTGTTGGGGCTCTCTCAATTCCCCTAACATTACCCCCTGATTGCATAATAATTGTTTACACGATTATTAAGTTTTAATATTATTTTGATTTTAATTAGGTTTGATTCCTTTCCAACAATGCTTATGGACAAATTCTCGTACATCTCCAATGCTGACGTAGGCTACATCGATCAGCTCTACAAAAGTTATAAGCAAAACCCAGAAGGGGTTGATGCTACTTGGCAAAAGTTTTTTGAAGGCTATGATTTTTCTGTTCAGCGCTTTGGCGAAAATGGCCAAACGACAGAGGGAGGCAACATCAAGGAAACTTTTGTGCGTACGCTCATTTTTGCGTACCGCTCCTTCGGGCATTTAAAGTCCAACACCAACCCTGTGCGCGAGCGCAGAGACCATGGTGTAAAATTGGATCACACCTATTTCGGGTTGACCGATGCCGATCTGGATATTGAATTTGATGTGGCTTCAGAAATTGGGATGCCCAAATCTGCACTGCGAAAAATCATTGAGCGGTTAAAACTGATTTACCTCGGGCCAATCGGTTTTGAATTTAATTTCATCCGCAATGACGAAGTGCGCGAGTGGTTCAATCAAAAAATAGAAAAAGAATATTTTAATTATAACCCAAGCCAGGGAGAAAAGAAACGAATATTGAGCAAGCTCAATGAGGCCGTGGTATTTGAAAATTTTCTGCACACTAAATTTTTAGGACAAAAACGTTTTTCGTTAGAGGGGGGAGAGAATACAATCCCCGCCTTGGATACGATCATCAACAAATCGGCTGAGCTGGGGGTGAAAGAAGTGGTGATTGGCATGGCGCACCGAGGGAGACTGAACGTGCTCACCAACATCCTCGGCAAAATCTATGAACAAATATTCACAGAGTTTGAAGGGAACATCAACCCCGACCTGACCATGGGCGATGGCGATGTGAAATACCATCTTGGCTATGCAAGCCATATCGATACCCCTTCTGGGAATAAAATTTATCTCAAACTCACCCCCAACCCATCGCACCTCGAAGCAGTAGATCCGTTGGTAGTAGGCTACACGCGCGGCCAGATTGATGACGAATATAAAGGCGACCTGAGCAAAGCCATGGCTATCCTTATTCATGGCGATGCGGCCGTGGCAGGCCAAGGAATCGTTTACGAAGTGATCCAAATGTCGGGCTTAGAAGGCTACACCACAGGCGGCACCATTCACTTTGTCATCAATAACCAGATTGGGTTCACCACCGACTATGACGATGCACGCACCAGTATTTATTGTACTGATATTTCTAAAATTGTTGATGCGCCTATCCTTCACGTAAACGGTGATGATGCCGAGGCGGTCACCTTCTGCTCCAATCTTTCGGTGGAGTACCGTCAAAAATTTGGCAAGGATATTTTTATCGACATGCTTTGCTACCGCAGGCACGGGCACAACGAAAGTGATGAGCCCAAGTTTACGCAACCCAAACTTTACAACCTGATTGCGAAGCACCCAAACCCTCGAGAAATTTATGTGAAGAAATTGGTAGAGCGTGCCGACTTAGACGCTACACTGGCCGATGAGCTCGACAAAAGTTTTCGCAACCAACTTCAAGACAGGCTCAATGAAGTGAAACAAAAACCCCTTCCGTACAAGCCGCAACAAATTGAAAACGAATGGGAAAAACTTCGCAAGTCCAAGCCCGAAGATTTTGATCAGTCGCCCGACACGAGCATCAAACAGGCCATGATCGACAAAGTGGGCAAAGCGCTTACCACAATCCCTGAAGGCTTCAAGCCCTTGAAGCAGATTGAAAAATTATTGAAAGATCGCAAAGCGGCATTCTTCGATACTAAAATTTTAGGATGGGCCGAAGCTGAGCTGCTTGCGTACGGCTCACTGTTGGCACAAGGTGTGCCTGTGCGCATGTCGGGCCAAGACGTGAAGCGCGGTACGTTCAGCCATCGTCATGCTTATTTTTTCGATGCCAACACCAATGAACCGTATTGTAATATTGATCATATCGAAGAGGGTCAATTAAAATTTAATATTTATAATTCTTTGCTTTCTGAATTTGGCGTGCTTGGTTTTGAATATGGTTATGCCATGTCAACGCCACATGCGCTTGTAATTTGGGAAGCACAGTTTGGCGATTTTGCCAATGGCGCGCAGGTGATGATCGATCAATTTATTTCCAGTGCCGAGTCGAAGTGGCAACGCATGAATGGACTGGTGATGCTGTTGCCCCACGGTTACGAAGGCCAGGGCCCAGAACACTCCAACGCGCGCCCCGAAAGATTCTTGCAACTCTCTGCCGAGTACAACATGATTGTGTGCAACCCCACTACACCCGCAAATATTTTTCACTTGATGCGCAGGCAAGTGGCGTGGGATTTTAGAAAACCGTGTATTGTGTTTTCACCAAAGTCGTTGCTGCGCCATCCTTTGGTGATTTCTCCTTTGAAGGATTTTATGAAAGCTGGCTTCCAAGAAGTAATAGACGATGTGAATGTGGAAGCCAAGAATGTAAAACGCGTAGTGCTCTGCACAGGCAAGATTTATTATGACCTGCTCGATGGCCAACAGAAAAAGAAAACCAAAGAGGTGGCTGTGGTGCGGATGGAGCAACTGCATCCTTTTCCCGAAAAACAATTGAATACCGTTTTGAAAAAGTACAAAGGCGCAAAATTGATTTGGGTACAAGAAGAACCTTCCAACATGGGCTACTGGTCTTTTATTTTGCGCAACATGCAAGGGCTTGAATTGATTTCGCGCAAAGCAAGTGCCTCACCGGCCACCGGCTATTCTAAAATACACAAGGCCGAGCAAGAGAAAATTGTAAACCAAGCACTCGACTAGAAAGAGGTATGCCAAAGATTTATGAATATTTGGGCATTGTGATATTTTTTTATGCACACGAACATGAACCAATACATGTACATGGAAGAATTGGAGAATACGAGACCAAAGCAGAGTTTATTCTTTCTGATGGACTCATTGTTAAATTAGATTGAGATCAGTTAGGCGAGCGAAACCATTGAAGGGGAAAGATTTAAATAATTTTAAGATTTTTTTGGATAACTATTCCAAGGAAATTGTTGAAAAGTGGATTGAATTTTTTGTCTATAAAAAAGATGTGACTTTTGAGAGGATAACCAAAAGAATAAAATGAAAATAGTTGATTATACCACGGCCGTTTATCAAATCACCTCAGTAAAGAAAGCAACCTATTTGGGCGATTATGTAATTCGGGTTTTGTTTTCTGATAATTCAGAACAGGCGGTAGATTTTAAATCCTTCTTAATGAATTCTTCTCACCCACTTATTCTTGAATATTTGGATGAAAAAAAATTTAAAGATTTTAAAATTATTCATGGAAACATCAACTGGAATGATTACGAATTGATTTTTCCGATTGATGATCTTTATAAAGGAAAAATAATATAATTTACCTATGGCACAACAAGTAAAAGTCCCCACAGTCGGTGAGTCCATTACCGAAGTAACGATCGCCAACTGGCTAAAAAAAGATGGCGATGCCGTGAAGATGGACGAGGTGATTGCCGAACTCGAATCGGACAAAGCCACTTTTGAATTGACCGCGCCACAAGCAGGCGTATTAAAAATCTCAAAACCAAAAGGTGAAGTAGTGCCCATCGGCACCATCATTTGCGAGATAGCCGATGGTGTTGGCAATGCGGCAGTGCCCAAACCCACAACAACAACTCAAGCAACAAAACCTATGCAAACCACCGGAGCGATCAAAGAAATGAAAGTGCCTGCCGTGGGCGAGTCGATCACCGAGGTGACTATTTCTACGTGGATGAAAAAAGATGGTGACTTTGTAAAATTAGATGAAGTGATTGCCGAAGTAGAGTCAGACAAAGCTACGTTTGAACTCCCGGCCGAAGCCAATGGAATCTTGCGCATCGTAGCCAAAGAAAAAACAACATTGCCTATTGGTGGGTTGATTTGCAAAATCGAAGTGACCGAAGGCGCACCAACCGTCACGGCTTCTTCAACGACACAAGCTCCAGTCGCTGTAGTTCAACCGTCAACCACTTCGTATGCATCGGGCACACCCTCGCCCACGGCTGCAAAGATTTTAGATGAAAAAGGAATAGCTACTTCGGCTGTAAGCGGAACGGGAGTTGGCGGAAGGATCACCACCGATGATGCCAACAAAGCGCAAGTTCCAGCCAAGGAAGTAAAAAGTGTAAACGCTGCCTCAGCACCTGGGATCATTTCCGGAAGCCGTGGGATGCGTAGAGAAAAGATGACTTCGATTCGCAAAACAATTGCCAAACGATTGGTAGCCGTAAAAAATGAAACAGCCATGCTCACTACCTTCAATGAAGTGGACATGAAACCCGTGATGGAGTTGCGCAGCCGCTACAAAGATCAGTTCAAAGAAAAATACGGTGTGGGTTTGGGCTTCATGTCGTTTTTTACAAAAGCAGTTTGTGCAGCGTTGAAAGAATTTCCTGCCGTGAACGCTTCCATCGATGGCGATGAAATTATCTATCACGATTATTGCGATGTGTCGGTGGCGGTTTCTACACCACGTGGATTAGTAGTGCCAGTGATTCGCAATGCAGAATCGTTGAGCATGAACCAAATCGAAGCCGAGATTGCGCGCCTTGCAGCCCGTGGCCGCGATGGAAAATTATCGATCGATGAAATGACGGGGGGGACTTTTACGATCACTAACGGTGGCGTGTTTGGTTCGATGCTTTCAACACCGATCATCAACGCACCGCAGTCGGCCATCTTAGGGATGCACAATATTGTAGAGCGTGCCGTGGTGATCAAAGGCGAAGTGGTGGTGAGGCCAATCATGTACCTCGCACTTTCGTATGACCACCGGATCGTTGACGGCAAAGAGTCGGTGAGCTTTTTGGTGCGCGTAAAAGAGATGCTCGAAGATCCAGGAAGATTGATCTTGGGTGTTTGATTTTAACGGTCAGTGAATGAAGTTCTTCATTGCATTTTTATTGCTGACTGATCTTATTCAATCCCCTACAGAAAAAAAATACTTGCTCGGTCAGTTTGATCCTTCAACGGATCAAAGATTTGTCAAGCTGACATCCACACAAACTCAAGGCAGCGCGCTCAATGGCTACTTGCGCAAAGAAGCATTGGGGGCGTTTGCAAAAATGGCCGAGGCCGCAAAAAAAGATGGAATAAATATTTTCATCGTTTCGGCTACGCGGAATTTCGATTCACAAAAAAAAATCTGGGAAAACAAATGGAAAGGTAAGACCAAAGTAGAAGGGAAGAACCTCACTTCAGTTTTAAATTTGAATGAACGAGCTCGATTGATTTTGTTGTACAGTTCAATGCCTGGCGCCTCGCGTCATCATTGGGGCACGGACATCGATTTGAATTCGCTTGATAATAATTATTTTTCTGCAGGCCAGGGGTTGAAAATATATCGGTGGCTTTCTGCCCATGCAGTGGAATTTGGTTTCTGTCAACCGTATTCTTCAAAAGCAAATGGACGAACAGGATACGAAGAAGAGAAATGGCATTGGTCGTATTTGCCGCTTTCGAAATTCTTTTTGTGGGAATATCAAAAACAAATTTCTTATTCTGACATCATCGGGTTTGAAGGCAGTGAAACCGCAAAGTCGCTACAGATAATTGATGCGTATGTAAATGGGGTGAGCTGCCACTAAAATTTATTTTCGATCAGAGTGCAGTGTCACTGGGTTTATTGATATGCTCAGGGCAGACAGCTCGCTGTTAAAAAATGGCCGCTCGATGAACGACATCAAACAAAGGAGTGACGCTCGAAGTAGTGGCGAAAGTGGAGTGCTGGGCCACTACGGTTCTATCAAGAAAAAAGTAGGCAGTAGGCAAACGTCAATACACCTGTCCACCGAAGTTTTAAGGAAGGTGGATCAAACTACTCTCTTCCTAATTTGTTTAGCATAGGTGCGGCTGACGGGAAAACTTTTTCCGCTTTGCATTTTCACTACCATGCCTCCGTTGAAGTGCCTTTCAATTTCTTTGAGAAAATTAATGTTCACAATCGTGGATCGGTGCACGCGTATGAACTTGTCGGGGTTCATGATCTCTTCCAATTTACCAATGCCCGATGAGCTGACGAATTGATCGCTCTTTGTGGAGATGATGGTATAGTCGCCCGAGGCCTCCAAGTGAAGGATCTCTTCAACTGGAAGACTAAAAAGTTTTTCAGATTTCTGCACAAAAATATGCGACTCGTAGTTGGTGCGTTCGCGCACAGGCCGCATGCTACTGAGCAAGTCTTCCAAGCTTCCCGCTTCTATTTTCTTGCGCTTCATCGCGCGCGCTACTGCAACCTTGAACCGCTCTAAGTCTAGTGGCTTCAATAAATAATCGATTGCGTTTTTTTCAAATGCCTGAATGGCATACTTATCATACGCAGTGGTGAAGATTACGTACGGCTCATGGTCGATGTCGTCCAGCACATCGAAGCCCGTCATGCCCGGCATCTGCACGTCCAAAAAAATAAAATCCGGTTTTAGTTTGTTGATGAGTGCCACGGCATCGGTACCATTGGCGGCTTCGCCCAACAGTTCTATTTCAGGAAATCCTTCGAGGTACTCGTGCAACAGTTCGCGGGCAAGTTTTTCGTCATCGATGATCAGGCAAGTGCTTTTTGTATTCATATATTTTGTTTTTCAAGTTCGGGTTGCAAGTTTATTTTCTTTTGGGGCTCTTTATCCTCAATATAAAAATTCACCGTGTAGCCGTTGTCGCTGGCGCGCACACGCAGTTGAGATTGCGAACCATAGTAGCTTTTCAGTCGCATGTTCGTGTTCGCCATGCCAATGCCGCTCGAACTTCCATCGATTACTTTTTTTGCGTTGATGCCGAGCCCATTGTCTTTCACTTCAAAAAAAATAATGCTGCCCGATCTGCGCACGGTCAGTGAAATAGTTCCTCCGTCTTGCTTGGGGCCGATACCGTACTTCACCGAGTTTTCAATCAACGGCTGCAAGATCATCGGTGGCACTTTGATGTTGAGGCAAGAGGGGTCAATGTCGCGCTCAAAATGAAGCCGTTCGCCAAAACGTACTTGCTGAATGCGCACATAGTTTTCGATGAACTCAATTTCTTTAGTGAGCTTCACCAATTCTTCGCTGTGCGCATCGAGTGCATAACGGAACACATCAGAAAGTTGGGTGATTACTTTGCGTGCTTGTTCTTTGCTGCTGTGGATGAGTGTGCTGATGGAGTTGAGTGTGTTGAAAAGGAAGTGTGGGTTGATCTGCGACTTGAGCAATGAAATCTGCATCTCTCGGTTTTTTATGGCCAGCTCACTTTTCTCTTGCTCTTGTTTTTGCAATCCCTGAAAATAACTGATCACATAAAAAACACCCACCGTGATGATGTATTGATCATGAAACCGCAAGGCTTCCCAACTTAGCAATTCCAACATGTATTCTTTCCAATGATCAAAGTACACGAGGCCATCCATGTAGTCGGTGAAGAAGTACGAGAGCGTGCCCATCAAAATAAAAAACATAATCAGCCCAGCGGCATGGCCAGCCACCTGAACTACAGGCTTGAAATTGATCAGCCACCGCGACCACAAAAAAATCAGCACAATGAAAACACAAAGTGCCTCGAAGAGAAAGAGGGCATTCCACAAAACGTAAAGCGCAGGGTTTACAAACTGCCACTCGATGATGGCGCTTACCGCAAAATTTAAAAAATACCATAGGCAGATCAGCCCATAGGCGCGTTTCCAGATATTTGGTATTTTGTCAAGCAGTTTCAACAGTGCTAAAGTTCTTTTGTAAAGTTAATCAATTGAGCCTATTGCCGACCAACGGAAGTAGGCTACGATGAACGGCAGTTTTGCATGTTAGAAAACAAATGCATATTTAGCAAAGTTGTAACTTTAGCAACGGCATGAGAAAAAAGTTGGTCCTTTGGTTGGTCTTGATTACTTCAGCTGTCCGTGCACAGCAAATCACCATTACCGGAAAAGTAGTCGATCGCGAAACGAAAGAGCCGTTGCCTTTTGCATCGGTGGGCATTAGCGGCAAGCCCATTGGGTTGATCACCAATGAAGTGGGCGAGTTTGATTTTCACGTACCAGCCGAAATGCGCAACGATATTTTGGCCGTGAGTATGCTCGGCTACAAAAGCTATGAAGCACCGGTGTGGTCGCTGCTCAGTGCGCAGCCGCTCTTCATCGAAATGCAGGCCGTCTCTGTTTTGCTCAAGGAAGTAGTGGTGACCGATTCGCTGAAGCCAGGAGAGATATTGAGGCTTGCGCTTTCGCGGATAGAAAAGAATTATCCGATGGAGCCGTTTTTGCTGGATGGATTTTATCGCGATGTAAAAAAATTGGGCGGCACATACATCTCGCTGTTGGAAGCGGCCGTAAAAATCTATGACGAAAACTACCACGAGCCACGCAACAAATTCAAGTTGCGTGAACGAGTGGCGTTGCTCGAGGTGCGCAGAAGCCTAGGCTACTCCAATCGGTTCACGGCTTTTTTTGACAAAGACAATTTGCTGGAAGACCTGCTGCTCAACAACAACGTGCGCTATCGGCAGTTTCCTGAAGAAGATATTTTTTTTAAAAGCCTCGAACAAGAAGACGACACCTACTACAATGGCCGCGAAGTGTTTGTGGTGGCGCACACACTAGAATACTCGCTCCGCATTTTTATCGATAAAGAAACCTTTGGCATTCTGCATTTGGAATACGTCAACGATCAACCACAAGAGCTTGAGCACAAACGCGACTTGGAGAGCCGGTTTGTAAAAATCAAACGCACGATTGATTTTAAATTCTACGAAGGAAAATTATTTTTAAACTACCTCACGGTCACCTCGCAAATCAATTGGTACGACCGCCAGTCGGGCAAGTTGAAGTTTGAAACCGAACTGCAACGCCAACTGCTAATCAACCACGTTTACCCCAACTCGGGCGATCGCATTGGCTTGGCACAGAAAATGCGCAACTACGGCCTTCAATACCAAGACCAACCCTACAACGAAAAGTTTTGGCTCAACTACAACGTGATCAAAGAAACCCCGCTCGATATAAAGATTGTTCAAGACCTGGAGCGAGAAACCCCGTTGGAGAAACAATTCAAGGATTGATCAGACAGAAAATTCTTTCAGCGCCTCCGTCAGCAACTCCTCTTTATCAATCGGCACCACGCCCACATGCTGGCACACCAACCCCCCCGCCAGATTCGAGAGAGAAGCAATCATTTTAGGATCAAGTTTCAGCGCAGTGCAAAGTGCCGCCACACTGACTACGGTATCGCCAGCACCAGAGACATCGGCAATCTCTCGCTGATGCGCTGGCAATTTTATTTTTTTATTTTCAAAATTGATGTACACACCATGCTCTGAAAGTGTAACCATCACGCCACTCGCATTCAGCTTTTCTTTTAGCAACTCCACTGCCTGCTCTACTTGTTTGGGGTTTGCTGCGTTCACTTCCATTTTCAGTCCTTCGCGCAATTCTTTCAAGTTGGGTTTAAAGAGCGTTACGTTTTTATACGAAAGGAAATTTCTTTTTTTCGGATCGACCACTGTGGGGATGAGATGCTTCATCGCGAGGGCCACTGATTTTTCAATAATTGATAGATTGATGGCACCCTTATCGTAATCTTCAAAAATCACCACTTGGCATTGCGGTAACAGTTTTTCGATTCGGTCTATCATTGATTTTTCTTCGCGGGCATTTACTTCCAGATCGGATTCTTCATCTACGCGCACCACGTGCTGATGGCTGGCAATCACACGGGTCTTCACGGTAGTGGGACGGTCGTTGCTTACAATGATCCCGTCTTTGGTCATGCCCACATCGCTCATTTGCTGAAGCAATTTCTTTCCGTCATCGTCATCGCCAATCAATGCACACAAAACGGGGGTTGCCCCCAATGCCAAAATATTCAAAGCAACATTGGCGGCCCCACCCAACCGAAAATCTTTTTTCTTTACGTTGATGATCGGCACGGGGGCTTCGGGCGAGATGCGCTCTACCACACCCCAGATATAGCTGTCGAGCATCACATCGCCAATGATGAGCACGTTTAGCCCTTTAAAGGATTCGAATATTTTTTCTATGGTCATATTAGAATTCAACGATTGAAACTACAGATTTAAGATTCAACCATTTTTAGTTTTTTGAATTTCGAGTTTAAATTATTTCAACGTGGCCAATACTTCTTTCATTCTGCGCAAGGCTTCGCGCAAATCTTTTTCAGAAGCGGCATACGAAATACGTACACACCGATCATCGCCAAACGCACCGCCCGGCACCAACGACACATGGCCCTTCTCCAACATCCACAAACAAAAGTCATCGCTGTTGTTGATTTTTATTTCGCCATCTGATTTCCCAAAGTACGAACTCACATCGGGAAAAAAATAAAAAGCGCCCTGCGGATAGTTGGCCGTTACTCCAGGAATTTCTTTCAAAAGCTGATAGACAATCTCTCTTCGCTTTCGATATTCGGCCACCATCATTTTAGTTGGCGCTAAGTCGCCCGTGATGGCGGCCAACGCACCACGTTGCGAGATGGAACAATTGGCAGAAGTAATTTGCCCTTGCACTTTGTTGCTGCCATCGGCAATCCACTTGGGTGCAGCGATGTAGCCCACGCGCCAGCCCGTCATGGCAAAGCCTTTGGCAAATCCATTGACGGTGATGGTGCGCTCAAACATTCCCGGCAAGGATGCAATGCTGGTTTGGTCGCCCGTGAAATTGATATGCTCATAAATTTCATCGGCAATCACCAACAGGTTGGGATGCTTCAGCACGACAGCCGCAATCGCTTGTAATTCTTTTTTTGAAAACACCGAGCCGGTAGGATTGCAAGGCGAAGAAAAAATAATCGCCTTGGTCTTTGGTGTGATGGCCTGCTCTACTTGCATAGCCGTTGCCTTAAAATCATTTTCGATAGTCCCTTTTACAAGAACTGGTTTTGCTTCAGTGAGGCGCACGAGCGCATCATAGCTCACCCAGAAAGGAGAGAAGATAATCACCTCATCGCCAGGATTTAAAAGGGCTAACATCACGTTGGCGATGGATTGCTTGGCACCATTGGACACCACAATGTTTTCGGCTTTGTAGGGAACATTGTTTTCTTTTTGGTATTTGGTCGCCAGTGCTTCGCGCAAGTCTTGGTAGCCAGCCACAGGTGGATACGAAAAATATTTTCCGTCATCAATGGCTTTTTTTGCAGCATCACAAATGTGTAACGGTGTTTTAAAATCGGGTTCGCCCAAGCTGAGGCTGATCACATCAATGCCCCGGTTTTTATATTCGCGTGCTTTGGCGGCCATGGCCAACGTGGCCGATTCTTCAATGGCGTTGATGCGGTGAGAGAGTAACATTATTTGAAGGTTTTTATAAAGCCAAAAATAAGTATTTCAAATTTGTGTACTACAGATTTGTAATCTTATTAATTGATGTTACACAAGACTAATAATCTCGCTCAAATCCACCGCAGGCACTCGTGCCAAAGGCATCCCTTGGACAAAGACGTATCACTATTTTGCGTAAGCCAGTTATTAAGGAAAAAATAAAATGATAACTTGAGCCATGCTGCAAAGACTTGCGACAAAAATTACACACCGGATTTATGAAATGCCCGTGCTGGTACTGATGCCGCATAGCAGGTGCAACTGCCGGTGTGTGATGTGCGACATCTGGAAGGCCAACTCAGAAAAAAAAGAAATTTCTGTGGAAGACTTGAGCAAGCACATTGCTGCTTTCAAAAAACTTGGCGCGAAGCGTGTGGCCCTTTCGGGAGGTGAAGCCTTGATGCATTCCAACCTCTGGAAATTTTGTGAGCAGTTGAATTCAATCGGGGCAAAAATAAGTTTGCTTTCAACGGGATTAACGTTAAAGGCTCATGCTTCCGATATCATTGCCCATTGTGATGACTTGATTGTATCGCTGGACGGAAGCCGTAATATTCATAATAGCATCAGAAATATTCCGAACGCTTATGAAAGATTGGCCGAGGGAATACAAGCCATTAAAAAAATAAATTCCTCTTTCCGGATAACAGGCCGATGTGTTCTTCAAAAACAAAATTTCAGGGATTTTTCAAACATTGTCCGATCAGCGAAAGAATTAGGATTGGATCAAATTTCTTTTTTGGCTGCTGATGTTTCTTCAACTGCTTTCAACCATACACAAGGTTTGGCTGCTGAAAAGAAAGATGAGATCGCTCTCAGTTTAACAGAAGCAGGTGAGTTAGCGTCTCTATTGAAAAAATCATTTATCGAATTTAAAAAAGAGTACAGTCAAAAATTCATAGCCGAATCTCCTAAGAAAATGCTGACGTTTGCTCAGCACTATCGTGCCGCACATGGCCAAGACAAGTTTCCGAAAAGGAAATGCAACGCACCGTGGGTATCGGCAGTGATTGAGCCCAATGGCGATGTGCTTCCTTGCTTCTTTCACCAATCTTATGGAAACATTTATCAAGAATCCTTTGAAAAAATAATCAATTCAACAAAGGCAATTTCTTTCCGCAAACAGTTGGATGTAAATCGTGACCCGATCTGCGAACGGTGTGTTTGTTCACTGCACATCTGATTTTATTCACTAAATAAAATCTTCCACAACGAATTCTTGACTAGAGTTTTAACTTCGATTTTTTTCTTTAACGAGAAAATATCGTAAGCAATGCACTTTTCAGAAAGGTTTAAATTGATTGCGTAACTATCTCCCATCAACTCGGACAAAGAACGATCGCCAAACCGCAATTGACCCTTGATGAAGACGGCAGTTATTTGGGATGGCTTCATCAAGAAAATATTTTCAAAATAATCATTCTTCAAAATAGGCGTTGCCCATAAATCAGCTATCGCTCCGATTTCAATTTTCGGGATTTCTAAATTGAAAACATTGGCGGGAACAGAGGTCACCATTTCAAAAATTTCTTTTGCTGAGGCGAGGCCGGTACTTTTGGCTGTGCGCATTTCATCGAGCAACGTGGCGGATCCGGTCATGGTAGAATCGGAGCCCAGCATAACCCGAACCTTTCCTTTCAACTTATCAACGGGTGATGTTTTGCCAAACATAAATAAATTAGACGAGGGGCACCACACCACCGAAGCCTTTGCTCCCTCAATTAAATTAATGTTTTGCTTATTCAACGCTACCGCATGAACGAGCACGGTATTTTCTTTAAGCAATTCTAATTGATGAAGTTGGGTAATTTCCTGTTTCGCAAAATCATCGATACCTTCTGCCGCATGCACTACAAAAGGAATTTGCTTTCTTCTTGGAAATTTTTTTTGAATGTTCCTCTCGGAGGCAAGAGAATGCGCCCATGCAATTTCTTTAACTACCCTCACGGGAAATTTTTCTTTTGATAAAAAACGATGCCACGGATTGTGGTGAACCACCGTGGTTGCCCCCGATAGTAGATTTTTAATGCCGCCCCACAGCAGCCGATCGCTGATGTTGATTCGCTCAATTTCCTTTATGGGAGATTCGTGGGGCTTATAAATAGTGTTGGCCCACTCGGTATAATTTTTATACGGAGGCTTGCCCAAGAGCGGGTAGAGGTTCATCTCCAAATGATCGTGCGAATTGATCAGGCCGGGGTATAAAAAATGATTCGTTAGGTCGATTGTCTTTTCTTTCTTATTGGCCGTCAGGTGGTAGTCAATTTCAGAAATTATTCCACGGTCAATCCGCACGTCAGCCGTACGCAATTGTTCTCCGCTCATCCACGTGGCACGTTTAAGCAGCAGCTTCACGAGAATGTTTTTTGATCTTCATCCCAAAAACTACTGGCTTTCCTTGCCAGCAGGGTTCGATCAGTTCTTGTACATACGCATTTGATCGGGCAAGGCAAGAAAAATATTCTTCAAACAAATGAAGATGATGCTCCACCTCAAATGTTTTTCCCGATTTTTTTTCGGTAAACGTTCTGCGCGCACCCTGCAAGGTGAGGAAGGGATGAAAGTCGGTGATCATTAATACTCCGTCTGGCGAAACAGCGTCAAGCAAGTTTGTCAAAACAAAATCCAATGAATGAATGTGCCCTAACACCAGCGCACAAACGACTACATCAAATTGACCATGTATTTTTTCGTTGGAGAAATCAACACATTTGAATTCTGCACCCCAGCATTTTTTTTTTGCCTCTTCAATCATTGCGGGCGACAAGTCTACACCCAAGATTCTTGAAGCACCACGCTCAAAAGCTATTTTACAAAATCTCCCAGCACCGCAGCCTACATCTAAAAAAGATTTCCCTTCAACATCCGTCAGCCACTTCTCAATCAACTCATCCGAAAGTTTTTTGATCGGATTAGATTCGTTGAAATACGTGGGTGCCCATCGGTTGTATGCTGCAAGCGGATCCAGCGTTTTTCTTTTACCAAACCACTTCATCACAGTCCCTGGATTTCTGGTTGCCGATAGCGCAGCCAATATTTCATCAACGCTTTCAATTCATACGGGTGACTGAAAAAATTGAATTGATAACGTAGTGATGAAATCAGCTTCATCGCTTTTCGTTGCAATGATGAAAGTTTGTAGTCACTCACGGTGGGATAGTGTGCATGCACCACCGTTTCAAAATCGTGGATGTAGCGGATCATTTCCGGTTTGAGCCACGGTGTTAAAAACTCGCGATGCAAATCAAAGTTGAGCCATTCTTCTTTCATCCAATCATCCAATGTTTTGGGAAATGAAAATCCTTTTGCCTCTGCCTCCAAATAAAGATTCGATCCTTCCGTAGGCACTGGTGTATAAATGTAAATGACAACCTCCGTTTGTGGGTTGATCTGTTTGATCGCTTTGATGAAGGCTACCTCATCATTGATCTGCTGCCACACTTGCGTTTCGGTAGGTGCTGGCAGGCCGAGCACAAAGGAATATTCTGGGATGATGCCGAATTTTTTTATGCGAGCAGCAAAGGCTTTTATTTTTTCGCCTGTTTGTTTTCCGCCCTTATCCATTTGCGACAGCAGTTTATCGTTGCCACTTTCTGCGCCAAAAAAAATCATTGTACATCCAGAGTCAGCAATCGCCCGCAGTGACTCATCAGAAAACTGATCCATGGTATCGATGCGGCCTTCAGCCCACCATTTCATTTTTTCGGGTGCAACAAGGCGAGCAAGTTCCACGGCCCGTTTTTCAGATACAAAAAAATTATTGTCGTGGAATTGAAACGCATTGCCTCCGTATTTTTCTTTTAAAAATTTTAAGTCTTTATAAATCAGCCCTGCCGACTTGCCTTTCCATCTTGCTTCGAAAATCGGGACTACTCCGCAAAACGAACAAGTGAACGGGCACCCAATGCTGGAGTGATAGGCGATGGTCTTCGTTCCCAAAAATGTTTTGCCCAATAAATCACCCATCGGATAAAATGTATTGAGCTTGTCGTAGGGCAAAGGCATCAACTCGTCTTGCTCGGGTAGCGTTGCTTTTTTTGTTTTGATGATTTTTTCCTCCCGCATGAAAACCAGATTTTCAATTTCATCAAGCGACTGGCCATTGCTCAATGCGCGGATCACAGCAGGAAAAGATTTATCGCCAGGTCCGTTGACCACCACATCCACCCAGCCCGATTTGATTACTGTGTTGTGATGGTTGGAGGCAAAATAGCCGCCCCAAATAATTTTAAGGTGTGGGAATTTATCACGTATTATCTTCGTGAAGGGGATCGCCTGCCGAAGTTGTGGCCCGGGCATCACGGTAGCGGCAAAGAACCCGAACTCACCCGATTGCAGATAATTCAAAATTTTCTTCAACGGATCTTTCTCGCGGTTGCCATCCACCATCACATAATCGGCCACGCCCTCGATGGAGGCAGCAATGGAAAGGATGGCATTGGGGATGATATGCACCGAGTTGCCTGCACGCGGATTGAAGAGAATGATTTTTTTCATCTATTGGAAAGTCCAATTTACAATTTAATTTCGAGCAACTTAGTCCATGCGCATCGTATCCCTTCAATATATTCACAACGATTACAATGAACCTTTGCAATGGTTGGATCGCATCGATTTTTATACGGGCATTTTCGAACAGATGACGAAACAAGCCGAAGTGCATAGTTTCTATCACACTAAATACTGCGGCACGTTAAAGAAAAATAATGTATTCTATCACTTTACAGGCTTGCAAGGCCTCTCATTGATTTTTCCAGTTGCATTTCATCGGCAAGTAAAAAAACTGAATCCTGAGGTAATCTTCATACAGGGGTTTCATCATCCTTTTCAAGCGCTGTTGTTGTCATTAACTTTGGGAAGCAAAATAAAAATATTTATCCATCATCATGCCGAGCGGCCGTTGCGATTCCATAAAAAGTACCTGCAGCAATTTTTAGATAAGTTCATTATCGGATATTTTTTTACTTCGGTTGAATTGGCAAAACCATGGATTGACAAAGGCCAAATCGCAAGCGAAAGCAAAGTAACGGAAGTGATGGAGTGTTCATCTATTTATCATCCGATGGATCGAGAACTTGCAAAACAAAAAGTTAATGTAAATGGCGAAAAGAATTATTTATGGGTAGGCCGGCTCGAACCCAACAAAGATCCGATCACCTTGGTCAACGCATTCATAAAATTCCTGACAACTCAACCTCAAGCGCATTTGTATGTGATTTACCAGCAAGATGATCTACTGCGAGAAGTTTCTTCATTGGCGGAAAATTATCCCAATATTTTTTTGATAGGCAAGCAAGACAAAGAGCAATTACAGCACTGGTACAACAGTGCTGACTTTATTATTTCAACTTCGCACTATGAAGGAAGCGGCATAGCCGTTTGCGAAGCGATGTCGTGTGGATGTGTTCCAATTTTAACTTCAATTCCTTCCTTTCGGTGGATGACGGATGGGGGAACGTGTGGTTTGCTTTTTGAAAAAGGAAATGTTGAGAGCCTGCTTCAAGCATTAATGAAAAGCAAGCAAATCAATTTAGCCGAAGAACGAAACAAAACGATCAAGGTCTTTCAAAACAGTCTGTCTTTTAAGGCTATCGCTGAAGGGATGTTGAAATCTTTTTCTAATGGCTGATCCCAGATTTTTAAAAGTTCACACGCAAAGGCGCGAAGCCGCAAAGAAATCGCAAAGATTAGTAAGAGTGCGTAAGTTTGATAACAGGGATGGGCACTAAAAAAAAAATCGCTTTGATTATTCCCGGTGGCCTCGGTACTGGCAAGGAAAATATTGGCGTGCCTGTGCTGGGGCAAATCGTTCAATTGTTGTCCAAGCAATTTGATGTTACGGTTTTTCAATTGTACAAGACGAACGAAAACTATCATCCAAAAGGATTTGATCTGTTGGATTTCAAATCAGGCAACAGACTAATTCAATACTTTACTCTCTGCATTTCGTTTTACAAAGTCAATCGTAAAAAGAAATTTGATGCCGTACATGGCTTTTGGGTCTGGCCTTGTGGATTTCTTGCTGTTTTCCTCGGAAAAATTTTCGGAATCAAGAGCATCGTGAGTGTTCTGGGTGGCGATGCGGCATCCATTCCAGAAATTGGATATGGACATCTTCGAAAAATTTTCAGCCGTACAATGATTTTGTGGTCTTTAAGGAATGCCGATGAAGCAACAGCACTTACAAATTATCTCGCTAAAAATCTTTATCAGGCCGGCTTAAAAAGAAAATTAAATATCCTTCCATGGGGAGTTGACCAAAATCTATTTCGATTTAGTGCCAAACCTCTTCAAAGCCCAGTACAATTTTTACACATCGCCAACCTTCATCCCGTAAAAGATCAGGAAACTATGCTGCGTGCTTTTGAAATTATTTGCCGAACAGCTCCATCCCACCTTACAATTATTGGTGAAGGTATAGAAGAAGCAAAAGTTAAAGGATTGATTAGTGAGCTTCGTTTAACGGACGAGGTTACGTTGCAAGGGCAGCTTCCTTATGAAAAACTTTCTGATGTTTATAATCGCTCCGATATTTTGCTGCACACTTCGTTGACCGAAGGACAAAGCGAAGTAGTAACGGAAGCTATGAGTTGCGGGGTGATCGTCTGCGGAACAAATGTTGGGCTGCTGTATGATCTTCCTGATTGTTGCGTTTCGGTTACGGTAAAAAATTATCAGGCTTTAGCAGGGCATATTTTGCTTTTAATCAAGGATAGAGAGAAAATCAAGTTGATTCAAGAGCGAGCTAATCACTGGGCAACCAACCATGACCTGGATTGGACGGTACGCGAACTAGTCAGGCTTTACAAATAGACATCAACCCTTGTATTGAAACGTAACCATGATGTGATCGCCCCACTGATTGAAAGGAAAATAATTTTGAACCACGCGATCTAAGTATTTTAAATTTTTTGTAAGCGCAGGATATTTTTTTATGAAAACAACAGCAGACGGTGGTGGTGAAAATATTCCCAGTCCTTCTGACTTTATGAACTTAAACTGCAGACCAAATGCTTTTTTGATTTGGCTTAATGAATGGTAATAGGTTGTGAAATATTCGCCTTCCAAATGCGCTGTAGTTTTTCCATCTAACCTACGAAAGGCTTTTTTGAATTGCCCCTTCAAAATCCAAGACCATTCCCACAAGCAAATCGGTGGCATAATCACCCAAGTTATGATCGCCCCTTCGTTCAAAAGCTTGTGCACCGCATTCGTAACTTTTGTTAAATCTTCAAGACAATTTAAGCCGCCAAAGTTGGAAAAAACGTAATCGTACCTTCCTTCAACTTGAGATAGGTTGTCGAACGAAACCTGTTGTGTGGTTATTTCTTTATGCAAAGAGAGTCTGATTATTTTTTCGTTAAGCACCGAAATCATTCCATCTGATAAATCAGTGGCGTGGACCCGATGTCCCTGTTTTGAAAATCGCACCGCGTCTATACCTGTGCCTGCATTGAGTTCAAGAATTGTTGAATTTGGTTTTATAAATTGATCAATATGTTTATAGACTTGTTGTCGCCATTGCTGAAGAATCGGATTAGAGAAATCATCTTCATCAAAGTGGACAGCTTGTTTGCTGAAAGCGCTATTTATATTTTCCAAATGAGTTTCAGCCAACGGCATGTTGCAAGCGATTTAGCCTCCATCCTTGCACCATTGAAAGTGGAGTGTGATAAATCATTGAGGCCACAGCGCGCAATCTGAAATCGCGTTTTTTGATTTGACTCCATCCACGCTGAATACGATAACGACTATGAACATAGCGGTGCAATAATTTGTAATACGTTGGAGAAAAAGTCCCCCGGTACATCATCGCCAGGTCATCAGAGTCGGACCAATTTTGTTTTTCTTTCAATTGGTCTTTTACGCTCTCATAAAATTTTGTTCCGGGCAGTGGATACGAAACGGAAATGCCAATTTCATCGGGCATTAAATCAAGAACCATGTTTAGCGTAGCATCCACATCTTGTTTTGTTTCGCCCGAGTAGCCAAACTGAAGAAAGAATGCAACCTTGATTTTATGCTTCTTTAATAAACGGGTGGCTGCTTCTATTTGCTTAACCGTAGTGCCCTTATCCATCGCATTTAAAATCTTCTGTGATCCTGACTCTGCGCCAACCCAAACCGTCTCTGCCCCAGATGAAGCCAAGGCATCGATTGCATTCTCCTCAAGCAATAAATCTACTCGCGATTGGATTTTGTAGTTGAACGTCAGGTTTTTTTCTTTTACCAATTCCGAAAATTGTTTTATCCAACCTGGCTTTAAACCAAAAATATCATCGCACATCCAGAAGTGATCGGGTTGAAATTTTTTAAGGAGATATTCAATTTCATTAATAACATGCTCGGGCGATCGGGAATTATACCGATTGCCATAAATCGGTTTCGCGCACCAATTGCACTTGTACGGGCAGCCTCGCGTGGTGGCGATGTTCAATGAAAAATAGCCATGATGCTTTTTCCAGATTTTTCGATAAGGCTCCAGGTCAATCAAATCCCAGGCGGGCATTGGCAAAGTATCCAAATCGCGTATCACTTGTCGCGGTGATGTAACGATCGTTTCATTGGCAGACCGAAACACTAATCCTTTTATTTCGCTGACACTTTCATTGCTCTTCAAGCTAAGCAAAAGTTCCTTTAAAGTTTCTTCTCCTTCGCCTCGCACTACATAGTCCGCACCGTTGGATAAATATTTTTCATAACGATCAGAAGAATCAGAGCTACAAACAATCACCGTTGCCTTTTGTTGCTTAGCAAATTTCATCATTGTGAAAGCCGCATCGCGCATCACCGTGAGGCACATTTTGGTGAGATAGTTGAAGCCATCGTCATAGATCACCAAAAAATCCGGCTGATGTTTTTTTAAAGGCTCAACGATTTCATTTGGATCTTCGCGCAAAGCCACATCAAAAAAACCGACATCAAAGCCCGCGGCCCGCACCACCGCTGTTGCCTGCAACGTGCCGAGCGGTGGATAGGGTTGTTTGAATTTCCATTGTTTGGAATCCAACTTATAGAAATAGGAATGTGTGAATAAAACCTGGCTCATAATGAAAGATCAATTCCATTTCGAATCTCAAATTCTTTTATCTTTTGATCCAGCCGAGACAAAACCTTTTTTTGAAAAAACTGAGGATGGCTTTTGGAAACCCCAACCGTTGAGCGGAAAGCAACTTCAAAGTCGTTTGCATTCATTTCCTTCCCATATTTTTTCTTCCAATACGATAATGTCTTCTTCATCAGCCAGCGATTGACGCGATCTAAAAATCTTGACGGAAATATTTTCTCTCCTAAATTTTTTATAATGGATGGACTGTCAACTTCATAAATTGTTGGTGTCTGATGAAGTGGCAAAAATGAAGTTGTCCAGCTGTTGGCAGAAAGAAAATTTTCAATGAATGCTTTGCCGCACATGGGTTTGAGCGTGCACAGTTCGGTTGCTGTAAAAATATTCTTTTCTGCGATCTCTAAATTTTGAGTATCAACAAAATAATTGGTGCAAAGATTTTTATGCGAATTGAAAAGGAACACTCTGCGAAAAATGGCCAGTAGCGTACGCACC
>JAYWDN010000119.1:0-56200 GCA_043780615.1 Bacteroidota bacterium
TTTTTATTTTCCCTCCGTCAATTTCAAAACCAGTCACCTCGGTGTTGATTTCAAAGGCAACTTCTTTTTCTTTTAAGAATTGGATAAGTCCTTTCATCAACTCTTGAGGAGTGAGGTGTGCATCGCCCGGAAAATAAACGCCACCGCGCACTTCTACTTTTACATGGGGCTCCAACTGTTGCACTTCTTGTGCCGACAGGTTTTTTGCTTCGATGCCCAAGCGGTTAGCAAAGTGGGCTGTCTCTTGCTCTTCGTGCTCGGCTGCTGCGGTTTTGTAAAGCATCAGCAAACCGCGCTCGTGAAACCCAAAGTCAGGCAACTCTTTCGAAAGCTGTTGGCACATTGCTTTGCTGAGAAGGCTCAGCTCTTTCAAAGCCGGTGCAGATTTCTCAACATGATTTTGATTGGCGTTTTTATAAAATTGAAATCCCCATTTGATCAGGTCGGCATTCAGCCTCGGCTTTACATAAAACGGACTCGATGAATTGAACATCCAGCGAATGCCTTTTGAAACCATGCCGGGCGCAGCCAGCGGAATAAGATGACTTGGCACAATCATGCCCGCATTGCCATGCGAACAACCATCTGCCAGATTGCTTTGATCGATGATCGTTACATCATGTCCTGATTTTTGTAAATAGTATGCAGAGCTCAAGCCAATGATGCCGCCTCCGATAATTCCGATTTTCATACTGGATACTGGATCGGAGATTCTGGTTGTTCTTTGGATTCTGGATACTCGATGCTGGACGAGGAATTGAGATATTCAACAGACGGTTCATTTACAACATTGTCACTCCTATTAAAGTCGTTGTGGCTTCGCTCAACTGCATTTATGAAATTATTTAATTTACGACCTAGTAGTTGGAGTTTTGAACTGAGGTCTTCAGAGAGTTTTTTATCTGTTAGAGATTTTGTTTCCCACAAAGTTTCACAGTGATCAATTGTTTCATCGTTTGAACTTTGTGCGTAAATGAGAAACTTAATAAAATCTTGTTTGTATCTTCTCCTACCATAGCCCTCAACACTATTTGACCGCACTGATTTGCTTGAGCGCCTAATTTGTTGCGCCTCTTCAAATTGTTCAAATCTTGGCAAGGCAAGGCTCATCTCATGAATCTTAATAGTTAACGCTCTTGCCTCTTGCCAAATCTCTAGTTTTTTATAACGCATATTCAAAGATTATTTTTCTTGTATCCAGAATCCTGTATCCAGAATCCAGAATCCTTCATATCACCTGAAACCCCAGTGCATACGGGTCATCGTCTGCATCGATGGTGATGGTGTTGTGGCCATATATTTTTGCCCAGCCTTCCACACTCGGAATGATGGCGGGCTTTCCAGCGAGTTCGGTTACTTCTTCGATTCTTCCAATGAATTTTGATCCGATAATACTTTCGTGAATAAAATCTTCTCCCGGTTTTAATTTCCCTTTGGCATACCATTGTGCCATGCGCGCGGAAGTGCCCGTGCCGCATGGTGAGCGATCGATTGCTTTGTCTCCATAGAAGACTGCGTTGCGCGCAGTAGAGGTTGGATCAATTACCCTGCCCGCCCAGAGAATATGACTGCAGCCATTGATGGTCGGGTTTTCTGGATGAACGAATTGGTATTTTGAATTGATGTCTTTGCGCAGCGCACGGCTCCAACTAATGAGTTGATCGGCCGTGAAATGTTCAAGCCCTGGAAAATTCTTTTGTGGATCAATGATCGCATAAAAATTTCCTCCATAAGAAACATCTAAAGTGAGCTCCCCTAAATCAGGACACGATGCCAAAATATTTTCCGCTGCCAAATATGCTTTCACATTTCTAATCTTTACCAACTTTACTTTTTTCCTTTCTTGCTGATATTCCACTTTTACTAATCCGGCAGGAGTTTCAAGATTGAGGAAGCCAGTTTTTTTAGGAATCACCAATCCATGTTCGATGGCGATCGTTACGGTGCCAATCGTTCCGTGGCCGCACATGGGCAAACATCCACTTGTTTCGATAAACAAAACTCCAATGTCGTTGGCCGGATCGGAAGGTGGATATAAAATACTTCCGCTCATCATGTCGTGGCCACGTGGCTCGAACATCAGGCCTCTACGAATCCAATCGAACTCGCGCAAAAAATGTTGGCGCTTCTCGCTCATGTTTGCGCCTTCCAACAATGGGCCACCACCGGCCACCAATCGAACTGGGTTGCCGCAGGTGTGGGCATCGATGCAGAAAAATGTTTTTAAAGTTTGAATGTGTTGATGTGGTTACGTGTTGATGTGCTGACGAATTGCTGCTTACTGTCTATTGCCTGCTTTTTATTTCTTCCCCCACTCATTATTCCTCAACCTCCAAATCTTCAATGGATTATCTTCCTTCAATTCATCGGGCAAAAGTGAATCGGTAAAATTTTGAAATGCAACAGGCCGCACAAACCGTTTGATCGCATCGGTGCCTACTGCGGTGAACCTTGAGTCTGTCGTGGCAGGGTAGGGACCGCCATGATTCATAGAAGGACAAACTTCTACACCCGTGGGCACTCCGTTGATAATTAATCGCCCCGCTTTTTCAATCAGCGCATTAAGCAAATTTTTATGTTTTGAGATTTCTTCATCGCGGCCAATGATGCTTGTGGTGAGTTGACCGTGAATATGACTTACTACTGCATGAAACGCTGAAATATCCTTGCATTTAACTATTAAGGAAAAAGGCCCGAACACTTCTTCAGCTAATAAAATATTTTTTAGAAACTCGTGTGCCGGAACAGAAGCAATCAGTGATTGCCCCTGATTACTTTCTCCTTTTTGAATTGATTCTCCTTCAATTTTTATTCCGTGTTGAGCTAATGTTTGAGCTAATCGTTTATGATAATTATCAGCAATGCCTTGATGCAACATTCTTCCCGATTGTACTTTTTTGATTTCTTCCGATAATCGTTGGATAAATTTTTTCAGGCCGTCATTCTCCACGGCAATGATCAATCCCGGGTTGGTACAGAATTGCCCAACGCCAACGGTGATCGATGACGCCAGTGTGATGGCTGTTTTTTCAAAATCTTCATCCAAACTTTCGGGCAATAAAATCACGGGGTTGATGCTGCTCATCTCAGCAAAAACTGGAATTGGTTCTGGCCGTTGGTTGGCGAGATCGAACAACGCTTTGCCACCCGCCAACGAGCCCGTGAAGCCAACTGCTTTGGTGTGTGGATGTGTTGTTAATGCTTGCCCTACTTCAAAACTTTTTCCGTGCACATGTTGAAAAACATTTTTGGGCATGCCTGTTTTTTCTATTGCTTTTTGAATTGCGCTTGCAACCAAATCCGATGTATCGGAATGTGCAGGATGCGCTTTCACAATCACGGGACAGCCCGCGGCAAGTGCGGAGGCCGTATCGCCACCGGCCGTGGAATAAGCGAGCGGGAAATTGGCAGCGCCAAAAACAACAATCGGCCCAATAGGCACCAGCATTTTTCTGAGGTCAGGTTTTGGTGCAGGCATTCGTTGGGGCAATGCCGTATCGATCCGGGCATCCACCCACGATCCTTCTGCTACTAAATTCGCAAACATGCGGCAGTGGCTCGTGGTGCGCCCGCGTTCGTTAAGGATGCGCGCCTCGGGCAAATTGGTTTCGCGCATGGCAGTGTTGATCAGTTCTTGTCCCAGCGCTTCGATCTCATCGGCAATGGCATTCAAAAATTCAGCTTTCTTTTTCCCGCTTAGGTTTTTGTATGAATAGAAAGCGATCTGTGCCTCGTGCAGTGCAGCGTTGACTTCTTGAAGGGTTGCGTCCATAGGGAAATGATTTATGATTTGAATTTGATCAATTTTATCTCGATTAATATCGGGGTTGAATTTTTGAATGTTGAATTAAAGTTTCGGCCTTGTTTTAATACCATCTCGAATGATTTTTAAAACCTGCTCACGCTCTTCGCCCACCAACGTGAGCCGAGGAGCACGAACATTTTCAGAGCCAATGCCCACTTCTTGCTCCGCCAGCTTGATATACTGAACTAATTTAGGATGGATGTCCAATTCCAACAATGGCAAAAACCACCGGTAGATTTTTAAGGCTTCATCGATTTTTCTTTCTTTCACTAAACGATAAACAGCAACCGTTTCTTTTGGAAATGCGCAAACCAAACCTGCCACCCAACCGTGTGCGCCAAGCAACAATTCTTCCATCGCGAGTGTATCCACGCCACATAATATTTTGAAGCGATCACCAAAGCGATTGATCATTCGCGTTACGTTTGAGACATCGCGGGTCGATTCTTTTATGGCCTGTATGTTTTTTGATTCTGATAATTCTTCAAACATATCGAGGGTCACTTCCACTTTATAGTCAACAGGATTGTTATAAACCAGGATGGGAAGATCGGTGGATGAAGCTACAGTTTTATAGTAAGCAACGGTTTCACGATGATCGGATTTGTAGCGCATCGGTGGCAACATCATCAATCCTTTGGCTCCATATTTTTTTGCTTCCTCAGCCAACTTCACGGCTTCGCGCGTACTGCCTTCGGCAATGTTCATCACTACAGGAACCTTGCCAGCTACTTTTTCAACGGCAAATCTCACCAACGCAAACTTCTCTTCGTTGTTGAGCACACTTGCTTCGCCCAGCGTGCCTCCTAAAATGATTCCATCAACTCCCGCATCGAGTTGTGCGTTGAGGTTTTTCTCAAATAAAGAAAAATCCAACTGGTCATTGGAAGTAAACTTGGTGGTGAGGGCGGGGAAAACACCTTTCCATTCGATGGCCATAAAAATAATTCTTAACGGCTTCAAAGATAAGCGATGTTGTTGTCAATTGCACCGCAGAAGATTGCCCTTGAAACTCTCCTGTTTTTTTCTTAAACTTTGTAACACATTTTTAACCACTGCACTATGAATATGGTCACCAAAGTAGAAGATTGGGGCAACGCACACCGCCCCGGCTTTCTCGACATCTTTCGCATTGCCCTCGGGATTTATATTACGTACAAAGGGTTTGATTTTCTCAACAACATTGAGAATCTGGAGATGAGCCTTCAAGGGATGAACATAGCCTACACGGGCACCTCCATTGCGCACTATGTCGTGTTTGCGCACGTGCTGTGTGGCCCGCTGATTGCCCTCGGCTTGCTCACGCGTATTATGTGTTTGGTGCAGTTGCCGATTTTGATAGGCGCGGTGGTGTGGATCAATGCACCCAAGGGTTTCATGTCGTTGGGCAGCCACATGGAACTGGAGATTTCGCTCACCGTACTTGCTGGCCTGATCACCTTCATCATCTTCGGGGCAGGGAAATTTTCGATAGACGAAAAACGCAGAATAGAAAAAGCGATGTTGGAGAAAGCCGGCTTAAAGTAATTTTTCTAAACTAATTTATGCAGCGTGATTTTGGTAGTGTTCAATCGATTTTAATTGCTTGAATTTAATTTGACCTTCTTCTTCAATGTCAAAATCTGCTTGTAGGCCAAGCCAAAATTTGGCAGCGTTTCCAAAATACTTTGCTAAGCGTAAAGCAGTATCTACGGTTACTCTTCTGTTTCCTTTGAGGATTTCGGAAACTCTTGTTTGAGGAATACCAATTTGGTTGAAAGCCCCTTAATAGAATTTCAAAACAACACCGTCATCCCACCATAGCCAACCAAAATTCCGGCAATGCTTCCCACCAACGTTTCGCGCGGGGTGTGTGCATCAAGAATTAATCGTGACGAAATAACCAAGCCAGCGAGGGCAATGATAATGGCCGTAGGCCAAAGAAGTGCAGGAGAAAATTTCACTAACGGAAAAAGAATGCCCACCATGCCCCACAGGGCCAAACTGTGCACACTCACTTTATAAAAAAATGTAATGACCGTGGCCGTGACCACCAATGCCGCCACGATGATCATCAGCCGGTTGAAGTTGGCACTGAGCGGAAGCCGATAATAAAAAAGAAAGGCAACGAGCAAGTACATGATCGAAATAAAAATAAACGGCATCACGCGCTCGCGCCTCGATTCCAATTGAAGCGAACCGATACTTCCCCAGTAGCGCAGCACCAACAAGTTTAGTGCTGGGAACACAAACGTGAAAGAAAAAATAATTAGCGTAACGAGCCACAGATAAGGCCTACCAATCATCAGCATGGCAGGAAAGAATTGGTTGAGCAGCAGCACCAAGTAGGTTGCCAACAGCAACGGATGAAAGACCATCGAAATAATTTTTGCGGTAGTCCTCACGCTCACATTTCTTTTCTAAGCCGCGCCACAGGTATATTCAATTGCTCGCGATACTTGGCCACGGTGCGCCTTGCAATGTTGTAGCCCTTCTCGTTGAGCAGGTCTTCTAATTTATCGTCAGAGTACGGTTTGTTTTTGTCTTCTGTGCTAATAAAGTCTTTGATTATTTGTTTCACCTCGCGGCTGCTGGCGTCTTCGCCCGAGTCGGTGCTGATGCCTTCCGAGAAAAAATATTTTAGCGGAAACGTTCCGAAGTCGGCCTGCACTGTTTTGCTGCTGGCCACACGGCTCACCGTAGAGATGTCCATGTTGATGATCTGCGCAATGTCTTTCAAGATCATTGGCTTGAGTTTGGTTTCATCGCCTTCTAGAAAATAATCGAACTGAAAATCAACGATGGCGCGCATCGTGCGCAGCAAGGTTTGCTGCCGTTGTTTGATCGCATCGATGAACCAGCGCGCAGCATCCAATTTTTGTTTTACAAACGAAACGGCCTCTTTCAGTTTCTTGTCTTTCTTGTCGCTCTTGTCGTAGGCGTGAAACATCTCATTGTAACTGCGGCTCACGCGCAGTTCGGGCGCGTTGCGCGAGTTCAGTGCGAGATCGAGCTTGCCATTATTATTGGTGAGGATAAAATCGGGGATCACGTATTGGTTCTTCACCATCCCGCTCGAAGTTTCACCTCCCGGCTTGGGGTTGAGCCGCACGATCAGTTCGATGGCGTCTTTAATATAGTCTTCGTCATCGAGGTCGAGCTTCTTCAGGATTTTGGCGTAATGCTTTTTGGTAAACTCCTCGTAGCATTCGTTGATGATACGCTTGCCCACGATCACGTCCACATCTTGCCCATCGTCCATGCGCTCTAATTGCAGCAGCAAACATTCCTGTAGATTTCTGGCAGCAATCCCTGCCGGGTCAAACGCCTGGATTTTTTGCAGTACACACGCTACTTCTTGCCGTGTGGTTTCAAATCCCTGTGAGAACGCAAGGTCGTTTACAATCGACTCCAACTCCCTGCGAATGTAGCCATCGCCTTCGATGCTGCCAATCAGTTGCTTGCCTATCGTGTTTTGTTTTTCGTCCAAGCCCAAGAAGCCCAATTGCGTCATCAGCGTTTCGTGCAACGAAGACGAAGTGACGATGGGTGTTTCGTGCTCCTCTTCATCATCATCGTTAAAAGTTTTGTAGCTGTTGTAGTCGTCATCGCGCAAGTAGTCTTTGATGTCGATGTCTTCACTGACCTCTGCGGGTTCTGTTTCCGCTTCAGGTGTTTCTTCTTCCTGTCCTTCGTCTTCTTGGGTTTCGGGTTCATCGTCTTCGCCCTCTTCCAGCACGGGGTTCAGTTCCAGTTCCTCTTCAATGCGCCCCTCCAGTTCGGCAGTCGGCACTTGCAGCAGTTTGATAAACTGGATCTGCTGGGGCGACAGCTTTTGTTGTAGCGATTGATGGAGACTGAGTTTTTGCATAAACGATTCGGTGCAAATTTATCAATTCAAATTGATTTGATAATTCGGTGATTTGACGATTTGATAATTTTCCGTGATACAAGCCCACCATTTATCTTACAGATTTTGAAATTTGGAATTTGGAATTTCGAGATGGGCGGCCTGCTGCGAGGCGAAGCATCGGGCTTTCCGTTACAAGTCCGGCAGCCCACAAGGCAACCGCGCTTCGGGCTTGTCTGCCAAAGCGGGAGCGCAGGCAGGCTTTCCACTTCTATCCCTGGCCGAAGTACAGTCCACATCAAAGAGCCAGTACATTTGTTCTCATGAAGATGAATACTGTGGCAAAAAAAATCTGTGCTAATCTGTGTTATCTGTGGCAATTGTTACCGTTTTTTGCACCTCGATAAAACTTTATGAAGAGGACCAAGATCAAAGACCTGCTGCAAGCCACACCTGCCAACCAACCTGTAAAAGTGCAAGGCTGGGTGCGCACTTTTCGCAACAACCAGTTCATCGCCATCAACGATGGCTCCACCATTTTAAACTTACAAGCCGTTGTGGCACTCGACAGCCTCGATGAAAATATTTTTAAACGAATCACCACAGGTGCGTGCCTTTCCATTGTTGGCGAACTGATCCCATCTCCTGCCAAGGGCCAAGCCGTGGAACTTAAAGTAAAAGAACTCGAAATACTGGGCGACAGCGATGCGGAGAAATTTCCGTTACAGCCCAAAAAACATTCGCTCGAATTTTTGCGCGAGATTGCCCACTTGCGCTCACGCACCAACACTTTTGGTGCGGTGATGCGCGTGCGCCACGCGATGGCCTTTGCCGTGCACCAATTTTTTAACGACCGTGGTTTCTTTTATATCCATACCCCCGTGATCACCGGCTCCGATGCCGAAGGTGCGGGCGCGATGTTTAAAGTCACTACGCTCGACCTCAATAATCCACCGCGCGATGAGCAAGGGCACATCGATCACAAACAAGATTTCTTTGGTAAGGAAACGAACCTCACCGTGTCCGGGCAGTTGGAGGGAGAGACGTATGCATTGGCGCTCAGCGACATTTATACGTTCGGCCCAACTTTCCGCGCAGAGAACTCGAACACCGCTCGCCACCTTGCCGAGTTTTGGATGATCGAACCAGAGATGGCGTTCTACGACCTTAACGACAACATGCAACTCGCCACCGACTTGTTGCAATATTTGGCCAAGTATGCGCTCGGCAATTGTCCAGACGATTTGGAATTTTTGAACAAGCGGGCGGCCGAAGAAGAAGCCGCGAAGCCCCAAGACCAGCGCAACGAATTAGGTTTAATCGACCGACTGAAATTTGTGGTGGAAAATGAATTTCAAAAGTTGAGCTACACCGAGGCCATCGACATTTTAAAAAATTCAAACCCGAACAAGAAAAAGAAATTTCAATACCTGATTGAAGAGTGGGGCGTGGATTTGCAAAGCGAGCATGAACGCTACTTGGTAGAGAAACATTTTAAGAAGCCCGTGATTTTGTACAATTATCCCAAGGGCATCAAAGCATTTTACATGCGCCAAAACGAAGACGGCAAAACCGTGGCCGCCATGGACGTGCTCTTCCCTGGCATTGGCGAAATCATTGGCGGCTCGCAACGCGAAGAGCGTTACGAAAATTTGTTGCAGCGCGTGAGAGAGATGAACCTTCCCGAAAAAGAATTGTGGTGGTACCTCGACCTGCGCAGGTTCGGCTCGGCACCGCACAGTGGCTTTGGCCTTGGCTTCGAGCGGCTCGTGCAGTTTGTTACCGGCATGACCAACATCCGCGATGTGGTGCCGTTTCCACGGTTTCCGGGCAATGCTGAGTTTTGAAATTTTTATAATGAGAAATTTTACGTCATCGCGAGCATCTGTGAAGGAGAAGGAGCGAAGCGATCCCCAAACAGAAGATTGCTTCGCTCCTTCGCTCAATCCACCGAGATGCAAAGACGATAGATATTCTCCTTACTTATCATAAATAGATTAACCAAATAAAAATGAGAATCACCATCTTCCTTCTTTTGACAAGCATTGCAGCTTACTCCCAAGAACTCATTCAAACTGATTTTGAAAAGGGCTACGTGAAAGACGGGGTGAAATATTCCGTGTGGCAATATTTTAATGCCAACAAAGAAGTAGAGCTTGCCATAAACCACACTACCGGAAGGGTTTTGTATGTGATCAAAGACACTAGTGACTATATTATTTTTAAGGATGGGCAATGGACGACTTCTAAATTGGATATTCATCCTATTCCTTTAGAGGGATCGCTTAATTTTTTTCAAGCAATAAATGCTAAGATTCAATATCCACCAAAAGATTTATTAAAAAAAAATATGGGTAAGGTTATTGTCAATTTTATGTGAAAGACGGATTGAAATATTTGGAGTTCTGTTGTTTTCTTTCCAGGCATTTGGACAAATAGAAGAGAAAATAAAATGCGATGGCATTAAGCTTTATCAATTTTGAGCGATGTCATCGTGAGTGAACCTGCAATTGCTTTGTCATTGAACAAACTCACTTTTTCGTTTTCCTCTTTCAATGCTAATGAATAAAGAAGCGGCAGATAATGTTCGGGAGTTGGAATAGCTAAGTCAAACGCTTTGCCTTGCGATTTGAAATTGATGAGTTGCTTGTGGTCGTTTGAGAGAATGTATTTTTTCATTTTCTCATTGGCTTCAATTGTCCAATCAAAACCAAATTCATCAGCGTTCAATTTATCCCAAGCAGCCAAGCCAAGATTGTGAACCATGTTTCCGCTTCCGATTATCAGCACTCCTTTTTTACGAAGTGATGCAAGTCCTTTTGCCAGCTCATAATGGTATTGCGCATTCTGATAATAATCCAGGCTCATTTGAATAACCGGAATATCAGCATGGGGATACAAATGTTTTATGACACTCCATGCACCGTGGTCAAGTCCCCATTTTTCATCTAAACCAACATCAGTTTTTTTGATAAGTGTTTTTATTTCTCTTGCCAAGTCGGGGCTTCCGGGTGCAGGATATTGGACATCAAATAATGCTTGAGGAAATCCGCCAAAGTCGTGAATCGTTAACGGGTTTTGCATTGCGGTTACATAAGTTCCTCTTGTTTCCCAATGTGCCGACACGCATAAAATTGCATTTGGCTTTGGAAGTGTTTTTCCAATGTTTCGGAATCCTGCAACGAATTCATTTTCTTCAATCGCATTCATCGGGCTGCCATGCCCTAAGAACAGCACGGGCATTTGCTCCGTGCTGTTAAACGGTGCTGTCATTTTATTTAGTTCGTTCAGTTTCATTGCTGCTCCCGCAAAGGTACTATTGCTAATGATTTTAAAAATTGTATTCTGTTCATTTAGCAAACAATAAAATCCTCTTTCCCAGCAGTATCTCGCATTTCGGGGACGCTGCGTCTTAGTAATCCGCGCTCTTAGAGTTCTTCCACAGCAGAGGAAATAGAAGTTACTGCCAACAATATTTTTTTTCCAGATCACCGTGGTAAAAAAAACGTTTGACCATTCGCAGTCAAACGCCTACACTTTCTACCAAATAAAATAAGAATCAATTTTACTTCATTCCAAACTCCATCACCATAAAAGTGCCTGGCACAACTTTCGGTCTTGGGTTAGGGGTCTCTGCCGTGGCCACTGGGATTTCGCCATACTGTGCCGTGGAGACAACCACGTGATGGGTTTTTGTGTCCAGCGCAATGGTGCGTGCGCCAATCCCAGTGTTCACAGTTTCTATTACTTTAAATTCGTTGGCGGAAATTTCTTTCACCACCGTCATCGTGCCTTCACCGTTTGAGCTGATCGCCAATTTCAGTTCAGGGTCGAAGACCACACCGTCCACACGCTTGCCGATGGGCAACTGCGCCACAATATTTCCCTTGTCCGAATCGAGCACCATCATCCACCCGTTGTGGCACACAGTGAAGAGGCGATGCGTTTTGCGGTCTATCGCCAAGCCCGTTGGTTCTTCGCCCGGTGCTATTTTCCATTTGTTTTTGATGGCGAGTGTTTTGGCATCGAACGAAACAATTTCGTGTGTGTCTTCAAGGTTCACAAAAATTGTTCCTTGCTCATCCGATACTCCTGCTTCCAGTGCCGTGCCGCCAACATCTACCGTACCTACCACTTTGCCTTCGGCAATGTCGATGACGGTGGTGGTTACATCGCTATGGTTGAAAACAAAAACACGATTGGAAAAATGATCGTACAACAAGGCATCCGGATTTTTTCCGGTAGGCAACTCCACAATCGGCTTCAAGGTTTTTAAATCAAAAATGGTGACACTGTTGCTGCGGCCATTGGTGGTGATGCCGCGCCCCGACTTTGGCACTGCGATCACGCCATGCACTCCTTGCAAGTCGGCAATCGAACCAATTTTCTCGTGCGTGTCTGCGTTCAGCACTTCTACTAGCTTACTGTGCGAAACATAGAGCTTGCGGTTTTGTTCATCCACACTTAGATAATCCCAGCCGCCTTCGCCACCGATCACTGTTTTTTTGATCAGTTGAAACCCCGTTTGGGCAAACGTAGTTGTTGCAAGCAGTACAGCCAACGGCAATAAGTATTTTATTTTTTTCATCTATGTTTCGATTATTAATCGTTGGCTTCCTTGCCTTCTTTCTTTTCCTTAGTGGTTTCTACCTTCTTCAACAGTTTTCCGTTGGCATCAAAAATAAAGTCGAATGATTTTTTTCCTTGTGTCACTTCGGCTTCGTAGGTGGTAACTCCATCCGCTGAGATCTTTGCGGCTTCTTTCACTTTATAATCTGCATACTCTTTGGCCAACGAATTTTTTACCGATGCGGGCAAATCTTTTTGCTCAATCTCAGTTTCCACTTCTTTCACTGTTCCATTCGCATCAAACAAAACCGACATGTCTTGTTTGTTGTTGTCAAAGCTCGCCTCAAACAGTTCTTTCTCCTTATCCCACTTCACACCTTTCACCCCAGGGTAGGCTTTCGCGAATGTGTCAGTGACTGCTTTCGGAACTTTGTTGGCGTCAATTTTTTGGGCCACGCCCAAGCTTGCTATCAAGCAGAAAATAAAAATCATCGATCGTGTTTTCATAAAATTATTTTTTTAGTTTTTGTAAATCAACGAAATGATTCTGGAGGGAATTGGGATTTTAAAACCGAATCGAAAATAAATGTGTGCCTTTGAAATACTGATAATCAAGTGCTAGTCCATTTTTGTCCGTTATTTTTTTTGCGATCGCCAAACCCAAGCCTGTGCCTGCTGTGCCAGCGCCTTTTTGAAAACGATCGAAAATTCTTTGGGGCAAAATCTGCAATGGGCTTCCAGGATTGGAGATTTCCCACGCGTGTTCAGAAACATCGATCAGTATGTTTCCATTAAAAGGGTTGTGGCGGATGGCGTTGGTGATCAAATTGGAAAGTAAAATTTCCATCAACACGGGGTTGATGCGCACCCATGGATTGCTTCTGTTTTCGATTTGAAATGGAATGCCCTTCGCCTCCATTTCATGCCGAAAAAGTTCGGTCAACTTTACGGTGAGATCGAGCAATGGCACTTGTTCGGTTTCGATGAATTGCTCGCTATCAATTTTTGAAAGCAAGAGCAACGCGCGGTTCAGTCGCGCCAACCGGGTGGTGGCTTCGCTAAGCGATTCCATCAATTTCGCCTGCTCTTCGGTGGGGCGCGTCTGCATCAGCAGTTCCAATTTCGTTTGAAACACCGCCAGAGGAGTTTGCATTTCGTGTGCGGCATTTTCGGTAAACTCCTTTTGACTGAGGTAGGCTTTAAAATCGCGCTCGGTGAGTTGCTTGATTGCCGCATTCAAATCTTCAAACTCTTTCACGTTGCTCTTTTTTAAATTCAATTGATTTGACTTTTCCATTTCAAATTTTTTCAATTTCTCCAGCGTGTCATAAAATGGTTTCCAAATCTTTTTTGATAACCGCCAGTTAATAAACAACAACCCGATAAGCAAAACCAAAAGTGCAGCCGCCTGTGTGGTGGCCAGCGCGCGGATCAGGTCTTCACTTTCGAGCAATGAGATGCGCGTGGTTAAACGATAGGGCTTGCCGTTGATTTCAATCACTGTTGAAAGCACGCGGTACGGCTCCTCCTCTTGCGTGAGGCTGTCGTAGGAGTTGATGTAATAAATGCTGTCGCGTTGTACTTTTCCTGATAACGGCTCGATGGACATATTGCCGTCAAGGTCGATCCAGGTGCGCAGGTCGTCTTCAGATTTAATCCCTTTGATACGTATTTGGATTTCTTTTTTTTGAACAGCGAGCGTCTCATCCACTTCGCGGATAAAAATAGTATTGATGACGAAATAAAAAATCGGAACGACAATCAATAAAACAATTATTGAATAGGTCAGATAACTCAGAATGGTGCGGTGGAGCAATCTCATTTAAAATTCAAATTTGTAGCCAAGTCCATAAACCGTCTTGATGTAATCCACGCTTCCGGCCTCGGCTAATTTCTTTTTTAGGTTTTTGATGTGCGAGTAAACAAAATCGTAATTGTCAAAGCGGTCGGCATCATCGCCCGAAAGGTGTTCACCTATCGCCTCTTTGGCAATCACTTTGTTCTTGTTGGTGGCCAAGAACAGCAAGAGTTCAAACTCGCTCTTGGTTAACTCTACCCTTTGATCGCTTACGCTAACCAACTTACTATCGGTGTCTAACGTCAGTTGGTCAAACTGGAGAATGCTCATGCCACCAAAATGGTTTCTCCGGATCAACGCTTTTACCCGCGCACCCAATTCGGCCAGGTGAAAGGGCTTAGGCAAATAATCATCAGCTCCAATTTCCAGTCCATTAATCTTGTCGTCCAAGGAATTTTTTGCCGAAATGATGATCACGCTTTCTTTTTTATTTTTCTTTTTTAGTTCGCGCAGCAAGTCAAGGCCATGACCGCCCGGCAGTGTAATGTCGAGTAAGATACAGTCGTATTGATAGAGCGAAATTTTTTCGGAGGCGGAATGAAAATCCGAGGCCAGTTCACATCGGTAATCCGACCCGTGCAAATAATGGACAATGCTTTTGGCCAATTCCTTCTCGTCTTCGATCACTAAGATTTTCATGTCAAAATAATTCAGGAGTCTGGCACTTCAAGGTGTCTTGACGCCTTGGTTTGTTTACACCGGATCCACATCGAAAACAACTTTTACACTTCGATATTGCTTCTCTTGCTGAAGTTGCGTTGAAGTATTTAAAAGTAAATTTTTAATTTCAATTAGCCCACCCTGATTGCGCGGGACTTTTAACAATACGTGCATCAAAAATTCATTCCTGATTTTGGAAACCATCGGCTCGCCCGGGCCTAGGATTTTTATGCTTTTCAATTTTTGCTTTATCGCATCGGTATATTTCTCAGCAGCTTCGCGCACTGTTTTTTTATCGGCATGTTTAAAGATGATCTCGATCAGTCGCGCAAAAGGTGGATAAAGATTTTGCTGGCGATCGGCCAATTGTTCTTTCAAAAAATCAGTTACACGATTCTCCAACACAAAAGAAAAAAGCTGGTGTTTTGGGTTAGACGTTTGGATCACCACCTTGCCGCGCTTCTCCCTGCGTCCCGCGCGGCCGCTCACTTGCGTGATGAGTTGAAAGGCGCGCTCGTACGAACGAAAATCGGGGAAGTGCATGAGCCGGTCGGCATCGAACACGCCCACCAAACTTACTTTATCAAAGTCAAGTCCTTTCGTCACCATCTGTGTGCCCACCAACACATCAGTCTCTCCACTTTCGAATCCGGTGATGATATCTTCATAGCCCGATTTGGTGCGCGTGGTGTCCAAGTCCATGCGCTGTGTTTTGATTTCAGGAAAATGAAGTTTCAATTCTTCTTCCAATTTTTCTGTGCCGTAGCCCAATGTCAAAATTCTTTTGGAAGTACACTGCGGGCATTGCGTGGGCAACGCTTCGCGATAGCCGCAATAATGACAAACTAACGCGTGGCGAAACTGATGGTACACAAGGCTCACCGCACAGTTGATGCACTTGGGCACCCAGCCGCAATCCTCGCACTGCACCATGGGCGAGTAGCCCCGGCGGTTCTGAAACAAAATGACTTGCTCTTTCTTGTTCGTTGCCTCTTTGATTTCGTTCAAGAGCAGCGAAGAAAATTCCCCCTTGTTGGTCTTGCGTTTTTTTTCTGCGGCCATGTCGGCAAAAGCAATTTCGGGAAGTGAGGCTGAGCCAAACCGTTCGTTCAATGTCACCAATCCAAACTTGCTCATCGATGCGTGGTAAAACGATTCCACCGATGGCGTGGCGCTTCCCAAAATAACTTTGGCATTGTGCGACTGCGCCATCACCAGTGCCACATCGCGTGCGTGGTAGCGCGGGGCTGGGTCGTATTGCTTGTACGAAGGATCGTGTTCTTCATCCACAATGATCAAACCCAAATTATCGAAAGGCAAAAAAATGGAGGAGCGCACACCTACCACAAATTTGAATTTGCCTGTGAGTACACCGTTCCAAACCTCTACTCGCTCGTTGTCCGAAAATTTAGAGTGATAAACTCCGAGCGCGCTTCCAAATATTTTTTTTAATCGCAAAACAATTTGCGTGGTCAGTGCAATCTCTGGCAACAAATACAGCACTTGGCTTCCACCTTCCAGCGCACGCTTGATCAAGTCAATATAAATTTCGGTTTTTCCGCTTCCAGTGACACCGTGCAAAAGAACAGTATTTTTTTCTTCAAAAAATTTCAAGATAGCATTGCGTGCCTGTTCTTGCTGCTCGCTCAGCAAAACTGGATGATCTTGATGTTGGTCATCAAAAGCAAAGCGCGGCACGGTAACTTCAAACTCTTCGAGAATATTATTCTTTACCAACGTGCCGATCACCGAAGCAGAAATTTCTTCATCCACCATTTGTGATTTCAAAATTCCTTTTTCGTTTAGGCCCAGATCAGAAAAAACGGGTACGTGCTGCAAATACTTTAGCAGCACAGCCTCTTGTTTTGGTTTTTTTGAAATAGTTTCAAAGAGAAACTCTAATTTTTTCTTAGCAACAAATTCCTTGGCCAGCCGAATTCGTTTTTCTGTTTTTGGTTTAAATTTTTCTTTGACTTGTTCAAAAATAATGATCGCTTCTTTTGATACGAGCGATTTTAACAAATTGTAAATGGCTTTGGTGCCGATCAAGTTGACGATGGCCGAGTAGCCCAGCGATTCTTGTTTCAACCAGAGCAACAGCACTCTTTCTTTTTCTGAAAAATCGAATTCAGAAGTTTCCAAATCAAAGCGCGGGTCGAGCTGCACCATCGACTCGCTCGATAATTTTAATCCCGAAGGGAGTGCCGCATTGATCACTTCGCCAAATGTGCACAAATAATATCCGGCCATCCACTGGTACAACTTGAATTGCTGATCGTAGATGATTTCGCTTTCGTCCAACAACTCTAAAATATATTTTGCTTCGTATTCCACCGGTGGCCGGTTGTGGAGATGCACCACCACGCCCGTTTGGATTTTTTTTGCGCCAAACTGAACGATGGCTCGCTGCCCGATTTTTATTTTTTCATTCAGCGCAGCCGGAACCCGGTAAGTAAACAACTTGTCGATGGGCACGGGGATGACCAACTGCGCGAACATAGTTTCGTTGGGATCAAATTCGAGTGAGAGGTTTTGCATACCAGATTACCAAAACTAAGTAATTTTATTGCGCACGCTGTAATTCTACTTATTGGAATTAATTTTAAGTGATTCTGGTTCATCTAAACTAAATTATGTCGGCAATCAACGAGCTAAGAAATACTATTGGCAGCAAACCTTTCGGTGAAAAAAATACCCTGTTTCCGTGTTTATCCTACCTTTACTTTACAAAATTTATTTATGAACCTCAACCCTGATATGGAAATTGCAGTGCGGCTGCTCATCTCCTTTGGAATTGGTGCCGCCATCGGCCTGGAGCGCGAATACCGAAGCAAAGCGGCTGGCTTGCGCACGATGATCATGATTTGCCTGGGGTCCACCATCTTCACAGAAATCTCTATCAACCTGGGTGGCGCAAACCCCGACCGTATTGCGGCCTCTATTGTTTCGGGTGTTGGTTTTTTGGGTGCTGGGGTGATCTTCAAAGATGGACTTACCGTTACCGGCATCACCACGGCCACTACTATTTGGATCTCGGCTGCCTTGGGCATGGCAGTGGGTGCAGGCGAATATTTTATTGCCATTGTGGGCTCGGGCGTGGTGCTCATTGTGCTCACCGCACTTGAAAAAATGCAGAGCTTCGTAGAGCGTTCGCACCAGTCGCGTACTTACCGCATTATTTTTAAACCAGAAGGTGACGCTGCAGACCTGTTGGAAAAATCAATGAAGGAACATGGGCTTGGTTTCAAAAAAAGACGTGACTACAAAGAGGAGTATTCGATGGTGTTGGTTTACGAAATAGTGGGGACCGAAAAAAGCTTGGAGCAATTCAATCAATTGCTAAAAACCGATGCCCGCGTAATCTCGTTTGCGTATTGAGAAAATCAAACGCCCAAATCCCCACCGTCTGAAATTTCCACGAGCAGCACTTTCACTTCATTGGCTTTGGCGTGCTCGCCCATTTTTTCAAAGCTCATCACTAAATTGCGCAATGCCCTGCGAATAATGTCCAAGCTGTTGCACGCTTCGAAGAACGAAGGCTGTGGCACCAAGTGAAGTTCGTTGATGTAATTCTCAATGTCTTGCTTTGAAAAAATCAAGCCACGGTTGAAGGCGTTGATATAAAACTGATGGTTATCGTCTTTGTAGGTAAGAATAAAAAGGTTGGGCAAATTCACACCGTGCACGGGCAGTTTCAGTTTTTGTGCTACCAACAAATAGATCACGCACAGCGTGATGGGGTTGCCCCGATGCGACTCCAGCACCACGTTGATCATCGAGTTGCCGGGCGAATGAAAATTTTTGGTATTCGCACCAAACTTCAGTTTGTTGAAGAGTACACCGTTGATCACTTTGATCTGATCGAACGCATACAAGTCGGGACGAAACTCCAACCACGTTTCGTAATAAATCTGTTCTAAATCTTGCTTCAATTTTTCAAGCTCAATTTCGGGGTATTGGTACGTGGCCAAAATCCACATGCCCGTGAGCAAGTCTTGGGCTTTGCTTTCGTACCAGTTTTTCAGCCGCTCGCGCAGCAAGTCGTATTGCAACGTGTGGATGAGTTCTTCAATCCGTCCTTGCACCGAAGGGTTGAGGTTGCTTTCCCATTCGTGCTCCAAAAAAGGGATTATCGTTTTGCCTATCGAAAGGATTTTCTCTTCGATGTGCGAAACGATCTGCTGGTCTTCATCGTCCAGTAGCGAAACCAATGCCTTGAGTTCTTTTTCTTCCACAATAAATAATTAGTTGATTCGATGATTTGAAAATTTGATGATGAAAATACAAAAAATGCTTCTAGTAAACTTTCTTCATCTTCAAATTTTCTCTCGATAGCTATTGGATCGCCAATATTCAAATTACGTCTGTATCACCCCCACATTAAACTTCTCTACCGGTGCGTGGTTGGCCGCTTCGATGCCTGTCGAAATAATTGCGCGTGTCTCTAATGGATCCACTACACCATCCACCCACAACCGCGAGGCGGCATAGTACGGACTCAGTTGCTCGTTGTAGCGGTCTGTAATTTCTTTCAACAAACTTTTTTCTTCCACTTCCGAAATCGTTTTGCCTTGCGCCTTCAACGTAGTCACGCGAATCTGCAACAAAGTTTTTGCCGCAGAAGCCCCGCTCATCACCGCCAGTTGTGCCGTGGGCCAACTGTAGATCAGTCGCGGGTCGTAGGCTTTGCCACACATGGCATAGTTGCCGGCACCGTACGAATTGCCGATGATGAACGTAAACTTCGGCACCGTAGAGTTGGCCATGGCGTTCACCATCTTGGCCCCGTCTTTGATGATGCCGCCCTGCTCGGCCTTGCTGCCCACCATAAAGCCACTCACATCTTGTAAAAAAACCAACGGCACTTTGCGCTGATTGCAATTCATAATAAAGCGTGCTGCCTTGTCGGCCGAGTCGGAATAGATCACTCCGCCCATTTGCATTTCACCCTTTTTATTTTTTACGGTCTTGCGTTGGTTGGCCACAATGCCCACGGCCCAGCCTTCGATGCGCGCAAAGCCACACACAATTGTTTTGCCATACAGCGCTTTGTATTCGTCAAACTCAGAGTCGTCAACAAGGCGCTTGATCACCGCCACCATATCATACGGCTTGGTGCGGTCGGCCGGAATGAGCCCATAGATCTCTTCTGGTTTTTCTTTCGGCTGTTTGGGTTCAGCGCGGTCGAATCCCGCGTTCGCGGAAGCGCCCAGTTTGTCAAACAAATTTCGGATGTAGTCAAGGCACGTTTGGTCGTTGGGAAATTTATTGTCAGTGACACCCGATATTTCGCAATGTGTTGTTGCACCACCCAATGTTTCATTGTCGATGTCTTCACCGATGGCGGCTTTCACCAAATAGGAGCCTGCCAAAAATATCGAACCGGTTTTATCAACGATCATCGCTTCATCGCTCATGATCGGTAAGTACGCGCCACCGGCCACACAACTGCCCATGATGGCCGCGATCTGCACGATTCCCATTGAAGACATTTTTGCGTTGTTGCGAAACTGTCTTCCGAAATGTTCCTTGTCGGGAAAAATTTCGTCTTGCATGGGCAAGAACACACCCGCACTGTCCACCAAGTAAACAATCGGCAAACGGTTTTCCATGGCGATCTCTTGCGCGCGCAAATTTTTCTTGGCGGTGATCGGAAACCAAGCACCTGCCTTCACGGTAGCATCGTTGGCCACCACCACACATTGTCTTCCGTGGATGTAGCCAATGCCCGTGACCACGCCACCCGATGGGCAGCCGCCCTGATCGTGGTACATGCCATCGCCTACAAAAAGGCCGACCTCTACAAATTTTGAATTCTTGTCGGTGAGGTATTCAATACGCTCGCGTGCAGTGAGTTTTCCTTTGTCGTGCTGGTCTTTGATTTTTTTTTCGCCACCGCCCAACTTGGTTTTTTTTGCTTTCGATTGCAATTGAAAACTGAGTTGCTTAAACTGGTCTTCGTTCTTGTTGAATTCTAAATCCATTCGTTATTTTTTCGGTGCCGCCTTTTTCTTCTCTCTTTCTTCTTTGCGCAGATCGCGTTCAATTTTCTTTTTACTCTTGCCTAGCGGCCCCATGAAATGTTTGGGGTTGGTGTTGAGGTGGTTTGAAAGTTTACTGATGCTCACCAACAGTTTGTTCAGGTTCACATACAGCGAGTCTTCGGTCATCAGCCTGCCGATCGTGTTGTCGTTCTTTTTAAACTTCGCCATTGTTTCGTTGACGTGCTCAAGAGTTTGCTGCGCTTTCATCAAGGTTTCGTTGAGGTGCAGGCGTTTGAGTGAATCAGAAAGTGTTTTGAAATTGGCCAGCGTTGGTTTCAATTCGTTGAGCATGCCATTGATATTATCGGCATCGTTTTTAAAACTTACCGAAAGGCTCTCGATGTTGCTGGTGGTGGTGGCCAGTGTTTTGTTCAGCAGGTCGGGTGTGGTTTGCAATTTCGTTAAGATCACATTCAACTTTTCAAAAGTGACGCTGAAATTTTCGATGGTGGTGTTGAACTTGCGCAAGGTCGTCTGCAAGTCGGTGGCCACGGGTGTTGCCGTTTCCGAGAGCACATCGAACATCCCTTTGGCCACTTCGGTGTGCAGCGTATCGTTTTCGTTCAATTTCTTTTTCGAATGACCAATCTTGAGCAACACCGATTTGCCCCCGAACAGCTCGCTGTTGAGAATAGCTTTGGTCGAATCCGTCAGCACGATGTCGGCATCAATCTCCATCTCGATGAGCACATGGTTGCTTTTGTTTTGCATGATCTTGATGCGGCTCACTCGGCCCACCGCATAGCCGTTGACCAGCACGGGGTTGGACGTGGCCAACTGGTCGATGTTATCGTACACGGCATAGTAGGTTTTTTTGCGCTCAAAAAAATCAATGCCTTTCATGTAATTGAAACCAAAATAAAGCAGTACCAGTGTGACTGCACTGAACACGCCTACTTTTAATTCTTTGTTTTTCACAGCCGTTAGTTTATCGATTCCGTTTCGGTTTTATATTCTTTGAAAGCGCGATAGATGCCCGAGGCGATCATGTCTTGACCGCTATCGCTGATCAAGTAAGATTCTTCTTTTGCATTCGATAAAAAGCCAGTTTCGATCAGCACACTGGGCATAGAGGTTTTCCAAAGCACCCAAAAACCCGCCTGCTTCACACCCCTGCTGTAGCGCCCTGCTTTTTGTTTGAACTGTTCTTCCACTTTTTGTGCAAACCGCAAACTTCTTTCTTGATAGGCACTTTGACTGAGTGAAAATAAAATATACGACTCCGGGCTACTGGGGTCAAACCCTTCGTAGCGCTCGTGGTAATTTTCGTCCATGAGCATCACCGAGTTTTCGCGTTTGGCCACTTCAAAATTTCCTTTGTCTTTGTGCAAGCCCATCACAAATGTTTCGGTGCCATAGGCGGGTGCACCGGGCAACGAGTTGGCATGGATGCAAATAAAAAGGTCGGCCTTTACTTTGTTGGCCAACTCAGCCCGGTCTTCGAGCGGTATGTATTTGTCGTCCTTGCGGGTATAGATCACTTTTACATCGGGCATGTTCTTTTCAATGTACGCACCAAATTTCAATGATATTTTTAGCGCGATGTCTTTTTCCCTGCAGCTTTTGCCAAGCGTGCCAGGGTCGCGGCCACCATGTCCAGGGTCGATCACCACCGTGGCCACCTTGGTGCCGGCAGAAAAAAAGGATGCGGAAGAGTTTAGCAAGGTTATTGCTATCAACAGAACCTTTATCCCGGTATTCCTCACGAACGTAGCGATGTGTGGCAGATTTGAAATAACTTTACGTAAAGTTGTGAATTTTTCACAACATGATAAACTATTGATAACCTTGACAGGCAACGGCACGGTGGCACGCACTATTTTCATCTTCAGTTTTGCCCTTGCCCTCTCTCTATCTGCTGCCTACGCGCAAGTAGAAAAACCGCTAAAGACACCCGCTTCGCTGCCCGCCAAAAAAGATTCGCTCCCTGCCCGTGCAAAACCCGCGCTGGCCGATACCTCAAAAGTCAAGAAAGACTCGGTGAAAACGAAATCGAAGGGCGACATCGAATCCACCATTATTTATTCGGCCGATGATTCCATCATTTCCGAACTTACCAAAAAAATCGTGCGCCTTTATGGGAACTCTAAAGTGACGTATGGAAAAATAAAATTGGATGCCGAAGAGATTGTGATCGACTACGAAAAAGCTACGATCACTGCCAATGGAAAAAAAGATTCTATCGGGCAATTGGTCGGCTTCCCTATTTTTCAAGATGGCGAAGGAAAGTATGAGACCAAAGGGATGGTCTATAATTTCAAAACCAAAAAAGCAAAGATCACCGAAGTAGTGACCAAGCAAGGCGAAGGCTTTATGCATGGCGAATCGGTTTACAAAAACGAGAAGAACGAACTCTTCACCCGTGGCAATGCCTACACTACCTGTGACCTGGCCGACCCGCACTTTCGCATCATTTCAAAAAAAGCGAAGGCCATCCCTGGCGACAAAATTATTTCGGGGCCATTTTATATGGAATTCAACCACGTACCCACGCCATTGGGTTTTGCGTTTGGCATGTTCCCTTCGCAGCGCCAAAGTTCATCGGGCATTATCGTGCCCGCCTATGGCGAAGAGCAAGTGCGTGGTTTTTTCTTGAAGCGAGGTGGCTACTATTTTAATATCAATGATTATTTCAACCTCACGCTTACGGCCGATCTGTATTCGAAAGGATCGAGCGGGATTTATGTAAACAGCAGCTACATCAGTCGCTACAAGTACACCGGAAGCGTGGCCTTTTCGTTCAACAATAATAATTATAGTCAAAAAATAGAAAGCCCCAACAAGCGAAAAGATTTCAGCCTCACGTGGAGCCACTCGCCAAAATCAAAAGGCACCTCGCGCTTTTCAGCTTCGGTGAATGCCGCCTCCAGCACCAACAATGCCAACAACTATTTGGGCGTTGGTCAAACCAATACGGCCTCGATTCAAAATAGCAACGCTCAACAAAAAGCGAGCTCGAACATTTCTTTTTCAAAATCTTTTCCAGGCACGCCCTTCACCCTTGCGGTGAACATGCGCCACAACCAAGATTTTAAAACACGCAGAGTGGACCTTGGCCTGCCCGACATCAGTTTCAACGTGAACAACCTTTATCCTTTCAAAAAATCACAAGCGCGCATTTTACAAAACCTGCAGATTAAATACACGATGAACGGTGTGAATCAAATCAACAACGACTTGGGGCTGATCGCCAAAAACAAAGACGGCACCTTGCGCGACAGCATCGGTGCCTTCAATGGGCAGAACCTTCCTATTTATTTTCGCAATGCCGGTAAAGGCATTCGCAATGTAGTGCCCATCAGCACTTCGTTTAAAATATCAAAATATATTACCGTTACTGCGGGCGGGCAGATTACGCAACTGATGTATTTTGACAAACTGGTTTGGGGGGTCTCTAACTCAGGCAACTTGACCAACGGATCGAAAGCTGTAAAAATTGATACGATCCATCAATTTAATACCGAGATGTTTTACAATCTCTCAACGAGTATGACTACACGGTTCTATGGAATGTACCTTGCCAAAAATAAAGAGAGCCGCATCCGTGCCATTCGGCATGTGGCTTCACCCAACATTGGTTTTTCATACAGCCCCGATTTCTCAGATCCGAAATACGGATACTACCAACGTATTGGGATCAATGATATAAATGGCAAGCCACAGGTAGTGCTGAAGTCGATCCATGAAGGATTTATTTATGGGCAATCTCCGCAGGGCCGAAATCAATCGATGACGTTCGGCCTTGGCAACACGGTGGAAATGAAAGTGCGCAACCCCAAAGACACGGTTGATAAAAAAATAATGTTGCTCAACAATTTGTCGCTCGCCTCGGCTTATAATTTTTTGGCCGATTCATTCAAGCTTGCGCCAATCAACATGAGTGCCAACTCCAATATCCTGAACGGCAAGATCAACATCAATGCGAGCGGCACATTAGATCCCTATCAGTATGTGCGCAACCATTATAGCAACGACCCCAATACCGACAAGCCTTTGTACAACATCGTGCACGTAAGCCGCTATGTATGGAATGCTGGCAAGGTGGGGCGCATCACCAGCGCCTCGCTTGCCTTCAGCACCAACCTCAACCCCAAAGGGCAGAAAAAAGACAACGTGCTACGCGAAAAAATCGGAAAGTCAAGTGCAACGCAGGCCGACAAAGATTATTTAATGAAGCACCCCGATACGTACATCGACTTTAGTATTCCGTGGGAGTTGCGATTGAGCTACAATGTTTCTTATTCCAACTTAGACCCCAACAAGTCGCCACTCATTACACAATCTTCTCAGTTTTCGGGCAACGTGAGCCTGAGCGAAAAATGGAAGATCACTTTCAGTTCGGGCTACGATTTTGTAAACCACGCGTTGACGCTAACCAACTTTGGATTAAACCGCGATCTGCATTGCTGGCAGATGTCACTCAACTGGGTACCGATCGGAAAATTTCAATTGTACACGTTTAATATCGGCATCAAGTCTTCGCTGTTGAAAGACTTAAAGCTAAATCGCGTGCGCAGCTTCGTTGATTCACAACAGGGGTATTAATCAGTAGGCAGTAAGCAGTGGTGAATCGTTACTTCAACCAATCCTCAATTTCTTGCAGCGTTGGGTTTTGTACGGCTTCCAATTTTAATTTTTTTCGCATGCCCGGAATGTCGTTGAACAATTTTGTGGGTTTGATCTCTTTTAATTGAGCAGCCGATCGGATGTTTAACTTTTCAAGTATTGGAAAAAGTTCGGGACGAATCCCCAACGATTCAAACTCTTTTTCAGAATCTACTTCCAATTTTTTCTCGGGCTTCATCTGTGGAAAGAAAATCACATCTTGAATGGAAGGCGAGTTGGTCATGATCATGCTCAACCGATCAATGCCAATGCCGAGGCCGGCAGTGGGCGGCATGCCGTATTCCAACGCACGCAGAAAATCTTCATCGAGGGTCATCGCTTCTTCATCGCCACGCTTGCCCAATTCCAACTGCTCTTCAAAGCGCTGACGCTGATCAATGGGGTCGTTCAATTCAGAAAATGCGTTGCAAATTTCTTTGCGGTTGCAGATCGCCTCAAAGCGCTCAACCAATCCAGGCTTGGTGCGGTGCTTCTTGGCAAGCGGTGACATTTCTATTGGGTAGTCGGTGATGAAGGTAGGTTGGATCAAATTCGGTTCGCACTTCTCGCCAAAGATCTGATCGATCAGTTTCCCTTTGCCCATGGTGTCGTCCATCGGCACATGCAGTTGCTTGCATGCATCGCGCAACTGTTTTTCATCCAATGAAGAAATGTCAACACCCGTAAAGTGTGCAATCGCTTCAACCATGGTGAAGCGTTTCCACGGCCGTTTGAAATCAATCGTGTTCTCGCCCACTTTCACTTGCGTAGTGCCATGAAGGTCGATGGCCACTTGCTCCACCATCTCCTCCACCAAGTTCATCATCCAATGATAATCTTTATAGGCCACATACAATTCCACTTGCGTGAATTCGGGATTGTGAAACCGCGACATTCCTTCGTTGCGAAAATCTTTGCTGAACTCGTACACGCCATTGAAGCCGCCTACAATCAAACGTTTCAAATAAAGTTCGTTGGCAATGCGCAAGTACAGCGTCATGTCCAACGTATTGTGATGCGTTTTGAACGGCTTTGCGGCAGCGCCACCATAAAGCGGCTGCAATATCGGTGTCTCCACTTCCATGTAGCCTTGGTGATTCAGATAACTGCGCATCGAGTTCACCAATTTGGTTCGCTTCACAAACGCCTCGCGCACGTGCGGGTTCACCACCAAGTCCACATAGCGCATGCGGTAGCGTTGCTCGGGGTCGGTGAAGGCATCATGCACGTGCACCTTGCCTTGCTCATCGGTGGTTTCTTTTACAATGGGCAGCGGCCGCAATGATTTTGATAGTACAATAAAACTTTTTGCATGAATGGTTTTCTCTCCTGTTTGAGTAGTGAAGGCAACCCCTTTCACACCGATGATGTCGCCAATGTCGAGCAGTTTTTTAAAGACAATATTATAAAGTGTCTTGTCTTCTTCGGGGCAAAGATCATCCCTGCGAAAATAAATCTGCACACGGCCTGTCTCATCTTGCAGTTCGGCAAACGAGGCATTGCCCATCACCCTGCGCGACATGATGCGGCCTGCAATCGTCAACTCTTTTCCTTCTAATGAAGAATACTCTTTATGAAAACCATCGGTTGTTACGTTCACTTCAAACAACTCGGCCGGGTAAGGGTTGATGCCGAGCTTGTTCAGCTCGGCCATACTTTGTCTGCGGATGGATTCTTGTTCGCTTAGTTGCATAACTTAATGGAAAAACTTAGTGGCTTCGTGTCTTAGTGGCTCAACTATGCCACGAAGGCACAAAGACACAAAGAAAATCACAAAGTGCATAAAATGATTTTGGGCTTTTAAAGGTAAAAATCATGTTTAAAATACGAATCACTTTCCATTCCTTCGCCTGCGCAGTTCTTTTCTAATCAAGGTAAGCTCACGGCTGCTCTGCCCCGCCACTGAAGTATTTTCAGAAGCCCTGCGCAGCAAGTACGGCATCACCGCTTCTACGGGCCCATAAGGCACATACTTGGCCACGTTGTAGCCGGCCTTGGCCAAGTTGAAAGAAATGTTGTCGCTCATGCCCATCAGTTGTGCAAACCAAACCTGCGGATCGTTGCGCTTCACTCCATTCTTTTCTATTAATGAGGCAAGGTATTGGTTGCTGTATTCGTTGTGCGAGCCGCACACTAAACCAATGCGCGATTTATTTTCCAAACAAAAGGCAAGCCCTTGGTTGAAGACTTCGTCAGTTGCTGTTTTGGTAGGATGGATTGGATTGGAATAGTTCAATTGTGCTGAGCGTGCGATTTCTTTTTCCATGTATGCCCCACGCACCAACTTTGCTCCCAAAAAATAATTTTGTGATGTCGCTTCTTGAAAAGCTTTTTTCAAATTGCCGAGCATGTCGGCACGGTACATTTGAAACGTGTTGAAGACAATGGCTTTCTCGCGATTGTATTTTGCCATCATTTCGTAAGCCAGATCATCGATCGGGTTTTGTATCCAACTGTCTTCGGCATCGACCAGCACGGGCACGTTGCATTCAAATGCTTTTTTGCAGATACTGTCCACGCGCTGTTGCACTTGCGCCCAAGCAGTCGATTCTTCTTCCGAAAGTTTTTCGTTGGCCTGTACTTTTTCCAACAAATCAAACGCGGCAAGTCCCGTTACTTTAAAAACAGAAAAGGGGATGGCCGGATTATTTTTTGCTTTCGCGATGGTGCTTATTATTTCTTCTTTAGTACGCTCAAAGCCCGATTCATTTTTTTCTCCTTCCACCGAATAGTCGAGGATGGTGCCAATGCCAAAGCGAAAAAGGTTTTTGATCGTGTCTTCACTTTGGTCGATGGTCTCGCCTCCGCAAAAATGTTTGAACACCGTGGCGCGGATCAACCCCTTCACGGGCAACCTCAGCGCAAGGCTCACTTTGGCCAAACGAGTGGCTATCGCGGAAACGCTGGGGTTATTCACTAACGAAAAAATCAGGTTTGCTTTTTTTAATTCGCTATCGCTCTTGTACGAAAATGCTACTGCGGTGTCGTCAAAGCGAATGGGGGGGTTGTCCATTGAAAAGAATTTGGTTCAAATATAAGCAGCCAAATGTTTTTTTGCTTGTCTGTTTCTTTTCATTTAATAGGCCGTTCGGCAACTGGATAGATTACGTATGGTTACATTTTTCTTCATCGTTAAGAATCCAAACCCACTCTACAGAAAATGACGTACTTTGCTCCTATAATCTTTTTGCATGCTGTCAGCCCAAGCGATTTTTGCACCTACGTTGGAAAGCCTTCTTGATTATTTTCAAGGGAATTCATTTTCAAAAGTGGCCGTCTTGCATGATCCCCATACTAAGACTCTCTGTTATCCACTTGTTCAAGATTTTTTACCTCCACATAGTCTCCTCGAAGTGCCCGCTGGCGAAGACCACAAAAACTTAGCTACTTGCCAACTCATCTGGCAACAACTGACCGACTTGAATTTCGATCGGCACTCGTTGCTGATTGTTTTGGGCGGTGGCGTGCTGGGCGACATGGGTGGATTTTGTGCGGCCACGTACAAGCGCGGCATTGATTTTATTTTAATCCCCACCACGCTCCTCGCTCAAGTGGACGCGGGCATAGGCGGCAAACTGGGCATCGACTTCAATCACTTCAAAAACCAAATCGGAGTGTTTGCCGAACCAAGAACCACCGTTATTCACACTCCATTTTTAAAGACGTTGCCCGAGCGCGAACTGCGCAGTGGTTTTGCCGAAGTGGTGAAGCATTGCCTCATTGCAGATGAACCCATGTGGCAAACGATCCGAGCAAAAAGTTTGCACGATCAAGATTGGGAAACCTTGGTGCAACATTCTGTACTGCTTAAAAAATCAGTGACAGAAAAAGATCCCAACGAAAAGGGCTTGCGAAAAATCCTGAACTTCGGCCACACCATCGGGCATGCACTCGAAAGTTATTTCCTGGCCGAGGGCAACCGTATTTTCCATGGCGAGGCCATTGCCATGGGCATGGTGATGGAAGCCTTTATTGCGAGCAAGAAGAACTTGATCAGCCAAAATGAATTGGAAGAAATAACGGCCTATGTTCTTCTTGTTTTCGAAAAACAGGAAATGCCCTGGGGCGACTCAGCCCTGATTCAATTGACAAGGCAGGACAAAAAAAATAAGGGAGAAGAAATTTTAATGGCCTTGCCAGAAGGAATCGGCAGAGCCAAATGGGACGTGGCCGTTAGCGGGGAAGAACTAGAGAACTCTTATGACTTTTACCGCTCACTCTAAACGTAATGCTCCTCTTGGTCTTCGGTGACGTTTTTGGCAAACGCTTTTTTGATGTCATTTGCTTTTTTGGCAACGAACTCTTTGGTTTTCTTTTTTCGGTCGCCCGTCAGAAGCCAGGCTGCGAGCAGCGCGCCCCCTGCTACCCCGAGGCCAATCGCTATTTTATTGTTGGTGTTCATACGTGCTTTAACTTTGTTTTATAATAAATAGTTTCAATACGCTCAAAAAAACATTCATAGAAATTACTTTTGGCTTTTATAACGACTAAAATTTTGAATTCGTCTATCCTCTTAAAAAGCAACCCGAGAATCGGAGGCACTGTCAGTCACCTGCCCTCGTCAAAGAGCATCAGCAACCGCGCGCTGATTTTGAATGCGCTTTCGGGCAATCGATCAACAATCAATAATCTCTCTACTGCTCGCGACACCCAATTAATGCAGGCACTTATCAATAGCGAAGACACGGTAATAGACGTGATGGATGCCGGAACAGCCATGCGTTTTCTTACTGCTTACTTCGCATTAACCAATCAGAAAAAAATCCTTACCGGAACTGATCGCATGAAGCAAAGACCGATAAAACTGTTGGTGGATGCACTGGGCGAAATCGGGGCAGGAATTTCTTATCGTGGTGAAGAGGGGTTTCCGCCCGTTGAAACGCTCGGGTTTGATTCACAAAAAAAAGATTTTATTGAAATGCCCGGCAACGTGAGCAGTCAATACATTTCAGCTTTGATGATGTTGGCGCCCGCATTACCACAAGGGCTAACGATCGGACTGACCAGCAAAATCACGAGCGTGCCGTACATCAAGATGACTGCGGCACTGATGCGAGCGTTTGGAGCAACTGTCGATTTGGATTTCAAAACGAATACGATAACGACTAAGCATACGGAATACAAGCCAGCCAATATTATTGTCGAGGCCGACTGGTCGGCAGCGAGTTATTGGTTTGCCTTTGTGGCGTTGGCCAAGGAAGCAAAAATTATCTTGCCCAACATTTCTTCGGACTCTTTGCAGGGCGACCGCGTGATTGTAGAAGTAATGGAAAAGCTCGGTGTAAAATCAGTTTTTAAAAATGATGAGCTGGAACTGACCAAGAAAAATTTCACCAACCCTTTAGTTTACGATTTCACAGATTGCCCAGACCTTGCCCAGACGGTATTGCCTGTGTGTGCCGCCCAGGGAATTGTGGGCGAGTTTGCGGGTCTTGAAAGTTTGCGCATCAAAGAGACCGACCGCATTGAAGCATTGCAAAACGAGTTGAGAAAAATTGGAGCAGAACTCAGCGAACCAACCGTTGGAAACTGGAAACTTGTGCCGGGCACGATTTCAAACCTGACCGCACCCATCCAAACCTACCACGACCATCGCATGGCCATGGGCTTTGCACCGTGGGCAACGTGTGTCGATGTGACTATTGAATCGCCCGGGGTAGTGAACAAATCGTATCCTGGTTTTTGGGAAGACGTGAAGAAGGTGGGGATTTTAGAAGGATAAATTAAAATCAAATCTTCAGTTTATCTGGGTCTTGATAAGTATTCCAAAAAGTCAATAAGTCGATACTTTGATTATCAACTATCCTGTAAAACAGAATGATCTGTTTACTGACAACACATTTATGAACCTTGTCCTTGGATCGATGAATGGGATATAATTGTGGATTCTCTTTGACTTTCTTCAATACCTCTTCTACTCTTTGAAGAAAATTATTGATCACTTGATCGCCCCATTCAATCATTTAAATAGTCTAAATTCCTATTGAGTGTCTTAGTCGACTCTGAAGTCCATCTCAACAAATAACTCATAACTTATAGCGAGTCTTGATCTCCTTCATTACCTGTTCATGTGATGTTACTTCGCCCTGTTTGGATTCCTTTAGACCTTGATCAATTGAGGATTCCATTGCCGCTGCATCCGCTACTTGTTTGCTAAGGCCAAAGTCCAAAAGATTTTTTATTGCTTTAATCAAGGAGGGGGTCATAGACTTTCTCAAAACGTCTCAACACTTCTTCCTTTTCAGTTGTTATATTCATCTCCTTAGGTTTTGTCTTAAAGTTAAGGATTTTCTTGTTTGTAAAATCTATCCGGTATAAGACAAACTACATATCCAGCGAAGCAAAATAATCGGGTGCTTTCAGCAATCGGCTGCCATACCACGAAAACATTTCACCATCACCAGCAACACTTTTGTTTTTGGCAAAAGTTGTTGAAGTTCTGCTATGTGTTGTTGCCTGAACGGAAAAGGCTCAGACGAGAGCAAGATCAAGTCGGGAGAAAGTTTTTTTATTTCTTCAACAGAAAATTCTGGGTAGCGGCCTTGCTGCGAGCAATTCAGCAAACCAATTTTCGATAGCATCGTGTCGATGAATGTATTTTTTCCTGCTGCCATGTAGGGGCTTTTCCAAATCAGGTAAAGTGTGTGTTTTGGCGAAAATCGTTTTACTTCTCTAAATTTATTTTGGATTTCTCTCACCAATAAATCTGCTTTTGCTTTTTCTCCAACCATTTCTCCAACCGAGCAAATCATTTGCATGGCACTTTCCCAGTCGGGGATGTCGCTTATCCAGACTGGATATTTTTGTTGAAGCTGGTGGATTCCTTCCTCATAGTTTTCTTCTTTGTTGCCAATGATCAAGTCGGGGTTCAGTTGATCGATCACATCAAAACGAAAATTTTTTGTGCCGCCAACAATAGTTTTTGTTTTCAGCCATGGTGAAGGATGTACGCAAAATTTGGTGATGCCCACCACACGGTCGGCAAGGCCAAGATCAAAAAGCAGTTCGGTTTGTGAAGGCACCAAAGAGACGATGCGCTGCGGAGGGAAGTTATAGTGTACAGAACGCCCCAGCTGATCAACAGAAGTTCTCTTTTCCATCAGCCGAAAGTAACCTCTATTCCCTTGAAAAAGGAAGGTAACGAATGGGATTTTTTTTAAATCAGAATGGCCATGCTGCTGAGCTGGCCCGCCACTTTCAAAGAAGCACTGTTGATCGAGGCTTGGTTGATCTCGAATTTCAATTTGTCATCGATCACTTTCATGTTGATGCAACTTCCTTTCTTCCCAAGGTTAAAACTATCGGTGATGGTCAGTATTGATTTGCCCGCAGTTGCATTCTTTACATTTTCAAATTCTTTGCTTTTGCTTTTGCCGATGTACACCACCGCACAGTTGGCAGCCTCAGAGGCATCGGTGAGTTTGCGTATCGAATATTTTTTTGTGCCCTTGGGTTTGCCATCGTAATAACTCTTCATGGTATTGAACACGTTGTCTTCTCCAAAAATGCCCACCACAAATTCAGTGCTCGAGGCATCTTCAGGCCACTGCACGTATTTCATAAAATTATAAATCATGGCCGAATGGATTTCGTAGATTGGCTTTTCGGTTTGTGCCAAGGCGATGCCTCCCGAAATGAACCCTGTAAGGACTAAAAAAATTGCTTTTTTCATTTTTGACAGTTTTTGATCGATCCCCAAAATTACGGCAAACTTTATGAAAGTGAAAACCCCGGTTTTACCCAAGGGTCTTCTTTTCACACAAACAAACTTTTGTTAAATCAATATGGCCATGCTCGCAAGAGCATTTGAAACCTTGAGATGAGAGCCTTCGATAGCTTGTTGGTTCAATTCAAAGCGGAGCTTATCATCAACGGTTTTGAAGTTGATGCAGCTCCCTTTTGAGCCCAACCCGTTGCGGTCGGTCACTACCAAAGTGCCTTTGCCTTTCACTTTATTATTGACGGCCTCAAACTCACTGCTCTTGCTGCGGTCGATGAACACCACTTGGCAATCGGTCACTTCCGATGCGTTGCTGAATTTTTTGATCACATACGTTTTTGCACCTTTGGCCTTGCCACCATACCAAGCGTTGAGCGTAGAGAAAATTTCATTGTTGCCCACCACACCGATCACAAATTCTTTGTTGTTATCGTCTGGCCATTGTACATACTTCACGAAGTTGAATACCATCATGGAATAAATTTCGTGCACTGGGCGTTCTTGTGCTGATACCATTACAGAGCCAATCAGCATGGCCATTCCTGTCAAAACTCCTTTTACCTTTTTCATAATTTCTTTGTTTGTGAATTAATGATACAAAAGTAGGCCCGCCTGCCTTAGCAGAAGAGCCTACCTTTATCTTATCCTTTCTAATGTAAGGTTTTCTGTTTTTTATTTGATGTAGCGGAAATCGTGACCGGGTTTTATTTGCAGCAGCACCTCATAAATCAAGTTGATCACGCTTTCTACATCTTCTTTGTGCACCGTCTCCACGGTGGTGTGCATATATTTCAGGGGTAATGAAATGAGGGCAGATGCCACTCCCTCGGCAGAATAGGCAAACGAATCGGTGTCGGTGCCGGTAGAGCGTGAAACGGCCTGCCTCTGGAATGGGATTTTTTTCTTTTCTGCCACCGCCAAAATCATTTTCAACACATTGGTTTGTACGGCTGGACCGTAGCACAACACGGGGCCAAGGCCGCATTTCAGGTTGCCGCTCTCCTTTTTATTGTACATGGGCGAGCCCGTATCATGCGTCACATCGGTGCAGATGGCCAAATCGGGTTTGATCCTTCGCGAAATCATTTCTGCGCCACGCAGCCCGATCTCTTCTTGCACGGCATTGACAATATAAAGACCGAACGGAAGTTTCTTTTTGTTTTCGCTAAGCCTGCGCGCTACTTCTGCAATCATAAAGCCACCCATTCTATTGTCGAGGGCACGGCCCGTGAGGTAGTTTTTGTTCATTTCCATCAGTTCATCCACGAACGTGATCACGCAACCAACGTGCACGCCCATGGCTTCCACTTCCTTCTTGGATTCGGCACCGATGTCAATAAAAATATTTTTGAGCGATGGGGCTTCTTCCTTGCCTGCATCGCGCACGTGGATGGCTGGCCAGCCGAAGACGCCTTTTACAATTCCTTTGTCGGTGTGAATGTTCACCCGCATGGAAGGCGCAATCTGGTGATCCGAGCCGCCATTGCGCCTTACATAAATATATCCTTCATCGGTGATGTAGTTTACAAACCAACTGATCTCATCGGCATGCGCCTCGATCACCACTTTGTATTTTGCCTTGGGGCTGACAATGCCCACGGCCGTGCCATACACATCCACCATCTGCTCATTGATATAGGGCCTGATATAATCCAGCCAAATTTGTTGGCCAGGCGATTCAAAGCCGGTGGGCGAGGCATTGTTGAGGTATTCGTAAAGGAATTTTTTGCTTTTCTTGTCCATGTATTTTTTAATTTAAATCGAAACACAATGTTAAGACAGATTTCCAAAAATGGAAAATCACGGCTTCCATTCCTTCGATTGCGATTATATCATTTGACCTGTAAAAATACCCTACTTCTTTCGGTATTTTTTAGATTTTTTTGCTTGCTTTTCTTTGGTTTATTAAGCATTCACCGAAATAATGAGTTACATTTAAAACAAACATTAAATCTTATGAAGAAAATTTTACTACTCAAATTTCTATTATTGGTCATGTGTTCAAGCCAATTGCTGGCACAAACCAAAACGATTACAGGAAAGGTGACGTCCTCCGATGACGGCTCATCTTTGCCTGGGGTAAACCTCGTTGTAAAAGGATCTGTCAATGGTACTACCTCAGATGCCGAAGGCCGGTACAGCTTATCGGTCAGCAACAGCGATGTGCTGGTGGTCAGTTTTATAGGCTACGCCACCAAAGAAGTGGCCGTGGGCGACCAAACCATCATCGACCTTGCCCTGCAAGTTGACACCAAGCAGTTGTCTGAAGTAGTGGTGGTGGGGTATGGTACCCAAGCGAAGCGAAACGTTACGGGAAGTATTGCTCAAATTTCAAGCGCTGCCCTTCAAAATGTGCCCGTGGTAAGCATAGAGCAAAGCATGCAAGGCAAGGCAGCGGGCGTATTCATCGAATCACAAAATGGAAAATTAGGGCAAGGCATTAAAGTTCGTATCCGCGGGGCATCGTCAGTTTCTGCCAGCAATCAACCGCTCTATGTCATAGATGGTATCCCCATTACCTCCGCAAGCCAATCAAGCAACGGGGCGGAGACCAATCCTCTGGCCGACTTGAATTTTAATGATGTAGCCTCTGTAGATATTCTAAAAGACGCTTCCGCTTCTGCAATATATGGTTCGCGCGCTGCGAATGGTGTCGTACTTATCACTACCAAAAGAGGGAAATCCGGTAAAACCAATTTCTCTATCAACTACTTTACAGGAATAAGCCACGAAACAGGTAGAAGGCAGTTTTTGAATTCCCAACAATATGTTGATGTGGAAACACAGGCAGCACAAAGAGCGTTCGCTCGTGATCCTTCATTTAATTACGTTAGCCTTAACACAAGCAGACTCACTAGGTACTCTGCAGGAAATACCGACTATCTGACGGGCAAAGTAAATACTGATTGGCAGAACTTGGCATTTCGGGCTGCACCTATTAATCAAATTGATCTCAGTGCTTCGGGGGGGACTGAAAAAACTCGTTTTTTTATTAGCGGTCAATATTCTGATCAAAATGGAATTCTTATCGGCAACAGTTTAAAGCGTTTGAGCACCCGGATGAACATTGATCATAAAGCGACTGAAAAACTATCCTTTGGGTTAAATTTTAACTTGGAAGAACAGAAAACCATCGGCTCTCCAATGACGATGCTTTTTCTACCCCACTTCAAATTGTGGCCTTGTCTCCTATCACACCACAAATCGATCCTCGCACAGGGTTGATAAGTGGCCTTCTTAATCCTGCCACCGGAGCACCCAACAGCAACTACCCGGTTTATTATAATCCCCTGATAAGTAAGGATAATGCGAGTTTCATTGCAACGGTCTATCGGATGTTCGGCAATGCCTATGCGGCATATACCATTTTGCCAGGGTTAACTTTTCGCAGTGAAGTAGGAGCTGATCTTCTTTTCCAAACCGAAGATCAATATTTGGGTTCGGCTACTGTACGAAATACGGGCACGGCCAATGGGCAGGGATTCAATGCGATAACGCAGATTGTAAACTACACCACCAACAATTTTTTAAAGTTTGAAAAGACCCTGAATGCTCATACTTTTGATATTGTCGGGGGCATAAGCTTTCAGAAATCAAAGAGCAGTTTCAGTACCATCACCGGGCAACAATTTGCTAGTGACGCCTTTAAAACCATAAGTTCTGCAGCTCAAATCATTAGCGCCTCTGCATTCCCCACAAATTTTACATTCCTTTCTTACTTCGCCCGAGGAAATTACAAATTCAAGGATCGCTACCTTTTGTCATTAAGCGGAAGAGTGGATGGATCTTCCCGCTTTGGAGCCAACAATCAATATGGGTTTTTCCCAGCGGCTTCGGCCGGTTGGATTGTATCTGAAGAACCCTTCATGCAGAATCTCTCTTTTTTAAGCTTGCTCAAGCTAAGAGCCAGTTATGGATTAACTGGCAATGCAGAGATCGGTAATAACTTTGCCTCACGAGGTCTTTACGGCCCCGCAAATTACGTTGGTCAGGGCGGGCAAATCCCTATTCAGTTGGCTAACAATAATTTGAAATGGGAGACCACAGCCCAAACAGATATCGGGCTTGATTTTAGTTTCCTGCAAGGAAGAATTTCAGTAGAGGCCGACTACTATTTCAAAGCAACCCGAGACCTCTTGCTATTAAAAAATGTATCTGGCACTTCTGGATTTAGCACCTTCCTGCAAAACATTGGAAATTTGGAGAACAAGGGGTATGAGTTGGTTATCAGCAGTCAAAACTTAGTGGGTGAATTGAAATGGACAACGAGTTTCAATATTTCTACCACTCAAAATAAAATCACCAACTTGGGCGGGCAGATTCTAGGTACCAATGATTTGAACCGGGCTATAGAAGGCCAACCTATTGGAGTATTTTACGGAAGGCAATTTGCAGGGGCTGACCCAGCCAATGGAGATGCAGTGTATGCGTTGAATACAAAAAAAGCAGATGGAACTCTTAATAAGGGAACTACTAATGATTTCAATGCAGCGCAACAGATAGTACTCGGCAACCCGAATCCAAAATGGTATGGCGGTATCACCAATAATTTGTCATACAAAGGGTTTGAGCTAACGGTGGTTCTACAGGGTGTTCAAGGAAATCAAATCTATAATCAAGGGGGGCAATACATGTCATCCAGTGCCAGCAATGGGTATGATAACCAAACTACGGATCAGTTGAATGCCTGGAAAAATCCCGGAGATAAAACCAATGTGCCGGAATTAAGATTATTTTTCGCCAATGGGGTGAATCCATCTAACCGCTATATGAGCAACGGTTCTTACCTCCGTGTAAAAACAGTGACGTTTGGCTACAATTTACCAAAGCAAGTGGCTTCCCGATTAAAAGTAGATCGCGTCCGGGTTTATGTCACTGGTCAAAATTTATTCACCTTCACGCCCTACAAAGGCTGGGATCCCGAAGTAAATGCGGACTTCCAGGCAAGCAATATCAACCAGGGTGTTGACTTCTACTCTGCGCCACAGCCTAAAACTTTTACAGCGGGTATCAATCTAAGTTTCTGACAAAAAAATAAGACACTATTATGAAAACGATATATCACAGAATTACTCTCATAGCAGTCTTTGCTCTTAGCATTACAGGCTGTAGGGATCAACTCAACATCAAACCGGCACAAAATGTTGATGCCAGCAATGCCTTGCTCACCTCTAAAGATGTAAAAGGAGCATTGATTGGAGCCTACTCCAATATGGGAAGTGGAAATTTGTATTCTGGCGGTATCCAGGTTTACTCAGATTTATTGGCCTTCAACAACGAGTTCTCCTTTTTCGGGACATTCCAAGGGTTGACACAAATCAGTAATAAAGATATCCCCATCAATAACGGATTTGTAGCCAGTGTGTGGTTGGAAGCTTATACGGTGATCAATGCTACGAATGAAGTTTTAGGCGCCTTGAGCGTGGTCAACCCGGTAGATAAGGATCAGGTAGAGGGCGAGGCCAAATTTATCAGAGCGTGTATGTATTTTGAATTGGTGAAACTCTTTGGGCGAGCCTGGAATGACCAAACCCCAACTACAAATTTAGGGGTTCCTCTGACTCTTACTCCTACACACACTCTTGCCGATGCAGAGAAGAAGCCGACCCGAAATACTGTTGCACAAGTTTATGCCCAAATTATCAGCGACTTGAACGATGCGGAGGCGAAGCTTCAACCACCGAATAACGCTACCTACTATTATGCAACGCCTGGTGCTGCAGCCGGAATGCTTTCGCGGGTTTACCTCGCCCAACAAGATTATATCAATGCGCGTGATGCAGCCAATCGCGTAATTACATCCGGGCATTATAAGCTGACTAATACTTATGGAGAAGAATTCCCTTATACAGGAAGGGGTGTACGTATTTTCAATACCTCCGAAGACATTTTTGCCCAGCAAGTTTCAGAGCAATCGGGAGTTAACAATATGAATACGTTTTATGCCTCACCCGATGTGGGCGGACGGGGTGACATCGAAGCAAATAATTCGTACTTGGCAACTTATGAGGCCAATGATGATCGCTTTAATTTATTCACTGATGATGGAAGCGGTTCAACTTTCTATACCAACAAGTTCGACAATGTGTACGGGAATATTAAGATTTTACGCTTGGCCGAAATGTACCTCACACGGGCAGAATGCAACTTACGTTTGAGCCAAACAACAGGTGATGCCCCATTAAATGACATTAATCGTGTTAGGGCAAGAGTAAATCTTCCTGCATTAGGCTCAGTAACTTTAAATCAGATATTGACTGAACGCCATTTCGAATTGGCTGCTGAAGGGCAATGGTTAGCTGATTATAAACGTACCAACACATCGGTAGGCGCACTCCCCTATGATTCGCCCAAGCTTATATTTCCAATCCCACAACGCGAAACCACTGTGAATCCTAACTTGGTTCAAAACGAAGGGTATAACTAAGGCCAGTAATGTGAATTACAATCAAAGGCTGCCTCCAAAGGGCAGTCTTTTTTTACAGCAAAGTTTGTCAAGGCCATGACATACTGATGAAGAAGCAAAACTTTGCAGGTACTGTTCTCCGTATATTCACCGAACCATAAACACGAACCATGCAAAAGCTACTTTTAATTTCAGCCGTACTGCTTTTATTTTCTTGCTCGGGCTACAGCCAAACCAAAAATAATACCATGACCGATACCAAAACAATGACCAAGACAGATGCCGAGTGGAAAGCCACGCTCACCCCCGAACAATATCATGTGCTGCGCGAAAAAGGAACAGACGCTCCCTTCTCTGGAAAATATTATTTGACCAAAGACAAAGGCATGTACGCTTGTGCTGCTTGTGGCAATGAACTCTTCTCTTCCGATATGAAGTTTGATTCAGACTGCGGCTGGCCAAGTTTTGACAAGGAGATTGTGGGCGGAAAAATCAAAAAAATTACGGACTACTCTCATGGAATGGTGCGCACCGAAATTGTTTGTGCCAAATGTGGTTCGCACCTCGGCCATTTGTTTGACGATGGCCCCACACTCACCAAGTTGCGCTATTGTGTAAACTCCACTTCCGTGGATTTTAAGAAGAAATAGAGTCGCTCACTATTTTATATCCTTCTTTCTTCACTTAACACGAACTTATGGGCAATGAAGAGTCACACTACATTTTGGTTGGGCAGAAAATAAAAAGTGCTGAACAGAGCAAAATGTTTGGCAAGCCCTGCTTTAAAATCAATGCAAAAGCATTTGTTTGTTTTTTTCAAAACTGCATGGTTTTTAAATTAACAGGCGATGAACACCAAGAAGCCCTGAGCTTGGACGGGGCGGTATTGTTTGACCCCTCGGGGAAGAAAAGGCCGATGAAAGAATGGGTGCAAGTGCCCTACCACCACAAAGAGCTGTGGGAAAAATTTGCGAAGGCTGGTTTTAAATATGTCAAGGCATAATTTTCTTGCCCGTACTTTTTTCAAACTGAAGGGCGGGGGAATTTTCTAATTTGACAACCACCAAGTTTTCTTTCAAGAAAAAATCTACCACGCGCTCGTATTGCTTGTCCGCTTCGATAGAGGGGGCAAATGTGTGTGAATACAATTCTGTACGCCAAACCAATTCGCCCGTGGTGCGTGTTGCGCCTACATTATATTTTATGAATTCACGGGTAAGTGTCCGTTCAACCATATAAATTTTATTTCCATCATTAATTGGAAAAACATTATGGGCACCAGCCTCCTTGGCTGCCATTTGGAGCATCTCAGGCATGGGCCGTGAAGCAAGAATGGTGTGCAGCCTTTGTACTTCTTCAATCTCTTTTCTATTTCCGTTCATGGCCAGATAGGCAATCACCATCATGCCCACATAGACCAACAAACAAAGCACAACAAAACCAATAAGCAACTTGGTTAACATTACTACGTTTTTAACTAAAAAAAATATTTTTTGTAAGTGATTCTGTACTCTCCGCCTTCGGTGTTCTTCACCAACGAAAACCTGTTTACAATTAATTTCCATTTTTGTTGGTGAGCCTCCACACATTCCCCGCGCAACACCAACAATGGCTAGAAAATAAAAAAACTGCTTCGGAATCACAGATTTTTTTGTGCCTCGGCTAAAAATATCGTTACCCTTTATAAACAATCCGATACACCACATTGGCTTGGTCATCGCTCACCAGCATCGAGCCATCGGGCAAGAGCAGCACATCTACCGGGCGGCCCCACGCTTTTTGCGCGACCTCATCGAGCCAGCCAGAGGCAAACGTGCTGTAACTAGTAGCCTTGCTGTTGGCATCCACTTTTACCAAACTTAATTTGTAGCCACTTTTCTTGCTGCGGTTCCACGATCCGTGTTCGGCCAACAAAATTTGGTTTTGATATTCGGCAGGAAACATTTTGCCGGTATAAAATTTCAACCCCAGAGGAGCTACGTGTGCGCCAAGGTTTTGTGCAGGCTTTACAAAATCGCTGCACGGTTTTTTACTTCCAAACTCTTCGTCTTTAACAAATCCGCCATGGCAATACGGATAACCAAAATGCAAGCCCGCCTTGGGCGCAGTGTTCAGTTCGCACGGAGGGATATCATCGCCCAATAGATCGCGGCCGTTGTCGGTGAACCACATCTGCTTTGTGGCCGGATGCCACGTGAAGCCTACCGAGTTGCGCACACCGTTGGCAAAAATCTCTAATCCTGTTCCATCGGCATTCATGCGCGTGATACTGGCATAAATGGGATCTTTTGACTCGCAGATATTGCAAGGCGCGCCCACCGGCACATACAGTTTCCCGTCAGGGCCAAAGGCAATGTACTTCCATCCGTGGTGCGTTTCGGTAGGATATTTATCATAAATAATTTGTGACTTGCCCGGGTTGTCCAATTTCTTTTCAATGCCTGCAAACTTGTGGATGCGGCTCACCTCGGCCACATACAGATCGCCATCTTTGAAAGCTACTCCGTTGGGCATGTTCAGTCCGCTGGCGATCGTCCATTTTTTATCGGCCTTGCCATCGCCATCGGTGTCTTTGATGGCATACACTTTGTCTTCATCGCGGTTGCCCACAAAGATTGTTCCGCCTGGGCTTATCGCGAGTGAGCGCGCATTGTCCACTTCGGCAAAGACGCTGATCGAAAAACCCTTGGGCAATTTTATTTTTTGCAACGGCAGCCCCGCGCTCGCCCCGGTGATGGCCGGAGAGGAGTGGTCAAGGTTTATTTTTTTAGTAGTCGATTGGGTGCAGAGCAGACCAACGGTTGTCAACAGGATTACGAAAGCAGGTTGGAAGTTTTTCATGAGTGAAGTATTTAAGCGAAATGTAGTGAATACGCATTAAAAATGTAAGCTGATTTTTTGATTCGGTAATTCAGTGATGATCGCGGGAGCCACTACCCGAATCAACTCTTTGCCGAATCAATGAATCGTTATTCATCATCGAATTATCAATATCTTTGCGCGATTTTTAAACTATGATCTCCGTTTCCAATATTTCTTATTTCATTGGCGGGCGCGCCTTGTACGAAGAAGCCTCCATGTTCATCCGCCCCACCGACAAAATCGGGCTCATCGGGCTGAACGGCCGTGGCAAATCTACCTTGCTTAAAATCATCCATGGTGAGCTGAGCGTGAACGCAGGCTCCATCAGCAAAGCAAAAGATTGCACGATCGGCTTTCTTAATCAGGATCTCCTCTCCTTTCAAACGGATGATGCCATCCTCACGGTGGCCATGGGCGCGTTCAAAGAAGCGGTGGAAACTCAACGGCAGATCGAAAAAGTATTGCACAAACTAGAAACCGAATACACCGATGACTTGGTGGACAAGCTCACCCTGTTGCAAGAAAAATTTGAACACCTCGATGGCTACACCATGCAATCGAAGGCCGAGGAGATTTTGGAGGGCATTGGATTTTCCACGAAAGACTTGCACCGCCCATTGCGCGAGTTTTCGGGCGGCTGGCGCATGCGCGTGATGCTGGCAAAACTGCTGCTGGAAAAACCTTCGTGCCTCCTGCTCGATGAGCCCACCAACCACTTGGACCTTCCCTCGATCGAGTGGGTGGAAAATTATTTGCGCAACTACGAAGGCGCAGTGATTGTAGTCTCGCACGACCGCACTTTTTTGGATAACGTGATTACGAAAACCGTAGATGTCACCAATCAGCAGTTGGTGACCTACGAAGGAAACTATTCTTTCTACCTGCAAGAAAAAGAAATGCGCGAAGAAATTCAGCAGGGTGCTTACGAAAATCAACAAGCGAAAATCAGACAGACCGAGCGGTTCATTGAGCGCTTCCGTGCGAAGGCAACCAAGTCGAAGCAAGTGCAGTCGCGCGTGAAAGCATTGGACCGCATGGACAAAATTGAGGAAGTGGTGAACGATGTGGCCGAAGTAAATTTTCGGTTTACGTTCAAGCAAACTTCGGGTAGGCAAGTGGTCACCCTCAAAGAGGTTTCAAAATCGTATGGCCCGCTCGATATTTTAAAAAATACTACGGTTACCATTGAGCGTGGCGATAAGATCGCGCTGATCGGTGCCAACGGCAAAGGCAAATCTACACTGCTCCGCATCCTTGCCGACAGCGAGCCTGTTGACGGAGAGCGCACTATTGGCTACAATGTAATCTATGGTTTTTATGCCCAACATCAATTAGAGTCGTTGCATGTAGATAATGAAGTGTTGGAAGAATTGAAACAGGCAGGCAGTGGCAAGACCGAACAAGAACTGCGAAATGTGCTGGGCTGTTTTTTGTTTTCGGATGACGATGTGTTTAAAAAAATAAAAGTACTGTCGGGTGGAGAAAAATCGCGCGTGGCGTTGGCGAAGACGCTGATCTCTGAAGCGAATTTTTTATTGCTCGATGAACCCACCAACCACTTGGATTTTATTTCGGAAAATATTTTGATCCAGGCGTTGCAGCAATACCGAGGTACATTTGTAACCGTGAGCCACAACCGCCACTTTGTGGGAAACATTGCTAACAAAATCTGGTACATCGAAAACCACGAGCTAAAAGAATATCCGGGCACTTATGATGAGTATGAATATTGGCGCAAGAAAAACGAAGCCAACACTGCACCGGTTGTGCACGTAGCCAAAAAAGAAACCCCGAAAAAAGAAACGAAGAAAGCGGCTGAGCCCTCGAACCAAAACAAACTCAATGCCCTCTACAGCAATTTGAAAAAAGTAGAAACCGCCATTCAAAATTTGGTAAAAGAAAAAGAAACCGTAGAAGCCGAACTGGCCAAAACCGAAGTATACAGCAACGCCAATCTGCTCAACGCCCTGCAACAAAAATTTGAAAAAGTAGATTCACAATTGGAAGGTGAGAACAAAAAATGGGAATCGATTGCGATAGAGATTGAAGAGGTGGAGAAGGGATAGGAGGTATTAGAAATTAGGCGTTCCTCATTTCCATCCTACAGACATAATCAATTGCACGCGGCTTAGGTCTTGGGTGACATCAAGCGCAGTGTATGGATAACGAAACTGCGAAAAACCAGGATCGACAATCCCTGAATTTTGTTTATAAAAAATCCGTTGAAACTTATACCCAATCGCCATTGCTATTTTCACATTGTAATATTTTATTCGGTAGCCAATTTGCGGGTTGATCATTCTTCCTCCACACCATGCGGTTGGATTATTATTATAATAATACGTATAGCCAGCATCACTCATATAACTCGGACTTGCCCAGCCGTAAGCCATTTGTAAAAACACCGCATTTTTGTTTCTGTTGCCAATCAAATCCCAACTTGCCATTCCATACACGGGTGTCGTTTGCCAATTTTTATAGTAATCATAACCAATACCAAAACCCACACGAAGTTTTTTGCCAATGGTAACACCATGCACCGAAGTGGTGGTGAACGTCACTTCTTTGCCAAACAGCCCACCCATCTGCAGGTTGAAGAAATAGCTAAACAGTTTTGTAGGAAGTTCAACTTCTGCTTTTACTTTCCTTGTTTTAGGTTGTGGCTTTGGGATTGGCGTGTAGTAAACCGAATCGGCCTCATAGTTTTGTGCCATCGACACCGAAGGAATAGCAGCCATCATTAGCAAAAGAATTGTTTTTTTCATCGGTGCTATTCTACAATGGCAATTTTACTTAACAATTTAATATTGTTCACTTGTGTGTAATCGTATTGGTAAAGCCCATCGGTGCCGATCACCATCGCTATATTTTGAAAAGGGATGATATCCAACGCGTTGATGTTCGGGTAGTGTGCCAATAGTTTCGATCCAATATTATCGGGATTGGTGGCATCATACACTTTCAATCCATCACTGCCATCGCAAATGAAAAGTGTACTCTGATCGATACCAAGCCCATGAGGGTTTGTCATGGCGTAGGTGGCGTGCAGTGCTGGGTTCTTTAGATCGGTAATGTCTATCACTTGTAGTTCGTTGGTATTGTTGTGGCAGATGTCGCCATTGTATAATGTCACGTAGGCAAAATTTCCTTGCACCACCACGGGGTCACAACTATAAACATGCTGATAACTACTCAGCAAAGTTGGTTGATCTGGTAAAGTAAGATCGTAGATGGCCATGCCTGCGCGCGACCCCACAAAAAGATTTTGTCCGCTTGGAAAAAGAGTTTCGGGCCATGTTAAAAGTGTTTGATCTGCTTTGCGCTGGGGTTGCGTTGCGTTGCTAATGTCTGCTACAGCAAGTGTTGAGCCATCAATGGCATACAAATAATTATTGGCAATGGCAAAGCGCGCCAACGATCCACTGATGCCCGTGGTGGGGTTGGTAGGCAGTGCGCTGAGTGTGGATGCACTGGATGCGCTTGCAAAAGGCATAGCTATTCCTTTGTCGTAATAAATTCCACCCCACGCCAGTGGTTGGTTGGGCTCGCAGTTATTTTCTTGAACAGTAACACTACTGGTCTTCTCCCAACTGGTTACAACTCCCCTAACAGGATCTACATAAAATCCCAAGGTATTATAATTCTTAAAAAAACCTTCCAACCGATTGACTTCTTTGATAGCCGACAAATCAGAAATATCAAATAGCACCAAGTCAACATAACTATCGGCATATAACGTAGCGCCAAAAATAGCGAGGTCATAATTTCCGGGGATATTCAAAAAGCCAAGTGCTTTGGGTAAAGATGGATTGGTGTTGTCAAACAAATGGATGCCTTTGCCTACTTCATTGATAAATAGATTTTTGTCTTTTAAATAAATTTTCCCCACCGAAGACAACGCTTGTGCGCTCTTCCACCCAGTTGCTGTTTTGATTTCTGCCAGGGTAGTGTAAACGGGTTTGTAATAAATGTAAGTGGATTTGATCCTGCATTTGTCAGAGCATCGCGACAGTATCAATGAAATGGCCAGCAGTGAAATTGCTATTGTTATCTTTCTAAAAATACCTTCGGTTTTCATATTCTACAATTTAGGTTCGTCATCATAGACACCTGTGCAGTAAAATAAGTTGTGATGCCGTTGAGTTTACTAAGGATTTTATTTTAAGATATACCTTAGCCGAAGGCCGAGGTCCCAACTTGAACCATAATTAAAATTGAGTGATGAATTATTTTTTGCAACTGAGTTAAGTGGATATCTGTAACCCGGCACAAATGACATGCGAAAACGTGATCCTATCTTTCTGCTCAATTCCAAGTTTAGCAATCCAACAAAATTGACCAAGCGATAGGGAGAGCCTTCGCCAGCACTTTGTGTATAGTTGGGAAGATTTCCACTGGAGTCGTGCAAGGTGTTGCGCAATAGAAAATCAGTAGATACACCGGCATTGAATTGCACACCATTCTTTTTATTGCTGAGCAAATACCCGGCTTGAATAGGCACAGCTATAAATTCATTGGTGCTAACGATACTATTGTTTACATAGGATGCAAGACGAGCAGATTGAGAATTGGGTTGAGAATAAGCAAGGGCTGAAGTGCCTACTATAAAATTATTAGTTGATGATTGGTTCAAATACTGAATGCCAACTTGCAATACGGCACGCTCGCTAATTCTCCTCCCCAAGATCAACCCTAACGAATAAGATGTACCCAAGAAGCTGCTTGAAGTGGAGTGCGCCAATTTGGTATTAACACCCGCGTAGGCATTTGAGCTGTAACCATTAGATTGAAAATTTCCTGAAGCCGTCAATGATACCCACCATTGCTCGTGTTTGTTTTTTTCTTGTGAAGATTTAATTATGGATTCTGATAAATTAGTGCGTGTGCCTGTCAACTCAATAACCATAGGCTCTCCCGCTATTTTTGCAATCGGCAATAAATACAAATGAGGCAGTTCAATCATTTCATTTCCAGCTAAAAGATTGTTGCCCAATTCATTTTCATTGGGCTCGATATTTTTCACCTGATTCATTTCATCCATTTTGCTTGGCGCAATATCTCTTTTTGTCAAAGCTCTTTTCTTTTCAGTATTAGCATTCAAAATGAGTGAATTATCGTTTGATGTGCTTTTTGTTAAATTATTTTTAAAATCACTTTTTTTCATGGTGGCCTCTTTGCTATGAATGATGTTTTCGTTTTCATGGGTAGCAGAAATTGGTAAGTTGTCTTTTTGCGCAACTTTCAATTCTACATCACTCTTCTTTTTTATCGTTAAGGTGCTTTTTTCAAACTGAAGATGCGCAGCCTGTTTGTTGTCGAGCCAATGATAAACTCCAAATGCACCGGCCAGCAAAGCAAACAAGATAGAAGCAGCTGCTATTCGTTGATAGGTTGCCATTCTTTTTTTCATCACCACACCTTCAGCCAGAGCGAGTTCATGGTCAATATTATCCCATACTGACTCAGTCGGCACAGCCTCTGCTCCGTCAAATACCTTTTTCCATTCGCCTTCAAATTTTCCCTCTTCTTTCATAATTGCTGTTCATCGATTCTAATTTTGAGCGCAATAAAATTTTGGCCCGATTATATTGCGATTTCGAAGTACCCTCGCTGATACCGAGCATCTCTCCTATTTCCTTGTGACCATAACCTTCAATTGCAAACAAATTAAATACTACTCTACAGCCATCGGGCAGACTTTGCACCACAGCTATCAATTCAGATAAATAAAAATCTGCCAAACCTATTTTTTCGTCTTCTTGTAAGCCGGCTGTTTCCACATCCACCATCGGAAGCATGTACAATTTTTGCCGTTGACAATTGAGGGTAGTATTTACCATGATGCGTGTCATCCACGTTTCAAGTTTCGACTCAAACCGAAAATTCTTTATTCCCTTAAACACTTTCAAAAAACCTTCTTGCAAAACGTCTTCCGCTTCGGCCACGCTTTTGGCATAGCGCAAACATATGGCCATCAATTTTCGGCAATAGCGTTCGTAGAGCTCGCGCTGCGCAGCTCGCTCGCCTTTGGCGCATTTTTCTACTAGCTCTCTTTCACTGAGCATGATTTGCTGTCGGTGGTTTGACACCACCAAAAAAGAAAAAGTTGGAATACCAATTGCTTATTATTTCATTTAGCTTTGAAAACATGATGACATCGTTCCAATCAAAAATAGTTTGTTTGAAGAACGAGTTGAGTGTGCTTGCGCTTCTGCTTTTCGTTCAACTCCATCTCTTTGGTCAAAAACAACTGTCCTTCACCGACAAAATTTACGAAACACAAATCAAAACAGTTCAGCTTTATCCGAACACGGGCGGCACTCAGGATTTTTTATTGCCATCGTCCACACCGGTGCAACAACAAAATTTGCTGCTGGAGTTTGACGACCTGCAAGACCAGCGCAACAATTATTACGTGAAGTTAATCCATTGCAATTACGATTGGACCAAATCGCAGTTGGCCGATTTGGATTTCATGGACAATTACAACGAATACACCATCACCGACTATGCGCAATCGAGCAACACGCATCTTCGCTATATCCACTACCGATTTCAAATTCCGCCCGTAAAACTTCCAGGCAATTATTTGCTCATGGTCTATCGCAACGATCGCGAAGATTTGATCTTGACCAAGCGCATGATGGTGTACGATACACAGATCGGCCTCACCAAAGACGATCAGTTTATTGGCTCCGCCACGCTCAATCGCGCCATGCAGCAATTCAACTTTGTGCTTGACTATGGCGACATTCAAATTCTCAATCCATTGGAAACCGTGCATGTGAACATTCGCCAAAACCAACGGTGGGACAACGCCAAGTTCAACATTCAACCGAGTTTTATTCGCGATGACCAAAGCGAACTGGAATACAAATCCGTTGACGACAGCCGTCAGTTTAGTGGTGGCAACGAATATCGTTTTACCGATTTCCGCTCGCTTAATTATCCTGGCCAAAATACCGGAAGGATAAACAAAGCCATCAAACCGTACGAACTTTATCTGCTCACCGATGTGCCCCGTGGTGAGAGTGTGTATGCGCAATACAAAGATATTGACGGAAGTTTTCTTATCGACAACCAAGACTATGGCGAGCCGGCCATCACTGGAAATTATTTGTATGTCAACTTCGCCCTCAAGTCAAATTTTAAATACGATGGCGAGGTCTATCTCATCGGCAAGTTCAACGACTACACGCGCGCAGAAGACAACCTGATGCATTATAATTCATCCACTGGAATTTATGAATCGCGGCAATTGGTGAAGCAAGGCTGGTACGATTATCAGTATGTTGTTGAGTCCAAGAAGATGGAACCTACGGCCATCGAAGGTGCGCACTTTGAAACCGAAAATGTTTATGAGATCGCCATCTACAACCGACCCTTCCGCCCCAATGCCGATCTGTTGATCGGGTATTATTTGATCCCTGTGAACCCGCGATAGCTAATTTGAAAATTATTTAATTTGAAGATTTGAAAATAAATGCTAGGTACTATCCTCAAATTTTCAAATCGACCAATTTTCAAATTATCAAATTGCTTAAGCGTGCATCTCCATGCTTTCTTCTTTAGCGATGGAACTGGCATTGGCCACATCGAGCATACCAAAGCCTTTGTGCGAAAAATGACCCAGGCCATTTTCATAAACAAACTGCTGCACGGGCTGCGGGGCATAGAGCGTAAACGGAAACGTATAGCCGCGCACTTCGTACTTCACATCCGCATCGTAGAGCGGATAGATGCGTGCAAATTTTTTGTGCGTGGCTTGAATCTTTTTCAAGTATTCGTAGTCGGCCACTAATTGGAATTTATAAAAATCGCTCAGCTTATCCACTTGGTATTTTCCGCTGGCTTCCATCCGCGCCATGGTGTTGTCGTAAAGCAAATCCGAAAACTCATCGCCTTCGGGCGAGATGAACCGTTTGCCTTGCTCATCGTTGAACGATGCCTGCACCAACACAATTGGTGAGAGGCACAAAAACTTTACAGCTTCGCCAATCACCACAGGCTCTTCGTTCTCGTGCGACTCGGGCACCAATTGCAAATTGCCAATGAGCAATTCCTTTTGTGTAAACAAAACCGATAAAAAGTATTCGATAAATTCTTTGCTTGAAGAAGAAAAAACTAACGTGACCCGTGAAGAAAAAAAGTGGAGGCCTTTGCGGCTGATTTTGATCTGGCCCTTCAGTCCCGAAAAATTATATTGATGGAACGGAAAAAAATCGCTCATGCCCCCCAGCATCACCAAGCCCTTGACCGCTTGCGCTAGCAAAAACTGGTGATGAAATGGCACATACGCGCCACGGTTTTTCAGGGAAAAAACAATCCTGATCCTCACTGCCTCTTTTGTTAGGGGTAAAAAAATACGTGCTAACTAACCCCGCTTTATAAAAAAATTCACTTCGAGCGGAAGGCTAAAATACTAAAAGTCAATGGAAATGTGCGGGGCCGTGTAAGGATTATTGAGTTATTGTGTCTATACATTGAAGCGAAAGTGCATCACGTCACCATCTTCCACCACATATTCCTTGCCTTCTACGCTCAATTTTCCAGCTTCTTTGCAGCCCACTTCGGTTTTGTATTTTTGGTAATCTGGAATTTTGATCACTTCGGCACGGATAAACCCTTTCTCGAAATCGGTGTGGATGACGCCTGCCGCTTGAGGGGCTCTCCATCCGCGGTGGATAGTCCAAGCCCGTACTTCTTTTTCCCCAGCCGTGAAATAGGTGATGAGGTTTAATAAATGATAGGCCGCATGAACCAATCGGTTCAGCCCCGACTCTTTCAGCCCGTACTCCGCCAGAAAAACCTGACGGTCGGCTTCGCTTTCAAGTTCAGCAATCTGTGCTTCGATGGCGGCACAAACCACCACCACCTCCGCGCCTTCGTCTTTCACTAAATTCTTTAGGGCATCCACGTACTTATTTCCGGTATGAATCGATTCTTCTTCCACATTGGCCACGTAGATCACGGGCTTGTCGGTGAGCAGTTGAAGGTCTTCAATAGCTTTGCGGTCTTCGGCATCCATCGTCAGTGCACGTGCATTTTTCCCGGCCAACAATGCTTCTTTAAATTGTACAAGCGCGGCCAATTCTTTCTTTGCTTTTGCATCGCCACTTTTGGCAGTGCGCTCTACCTTGCTGATTTTTTTCTCAACAGAGTCGAGGTCCCTCAATTGCAGTTCGGTGTCGATGATCTCTTTGTCAGCAACCGGATCAACCTTGCCACCTACGTGTATGATGTTGTCGTTATCGAAGCAGCGCACCACGTGTGCGATGGCGTCCACCTCGCGAATGTTGGCGAGGAACTGATTGCCCAGCCCTTCGCCCTTGCTGGCGCCTTTCACCAGCCCGGCAATGTCCACAAACTCAAAAGTGGTGGGCAGTACGCGCTGCGGGTTTACCAATCCCTCCAATATATTTAGGCGTTCGTCAGGCACTGAGATCACGCCCACGTTGGGCTCGATGGTACAAAACGGAAAGTTGGCCGCCTCGGCTTTATTGTTGGAGATGGCATTGAACAGGGTTGATTTGCCTACGTTGGGAAGGCCGACAATTCCGCACTTTAAACTCATGGATAATTTTTTTTGAGGCGCAAAGATAATTGGTTTGGGAAACTTTGGCGAAAAGAAGTTCGGGCCGGGTGCATAACAAATTGACGCTTCAGCCCTTATTCATGCAATTCAGTTTGTTTCAAACCGCTATCTTTTTTTCGAGCATAAATTTAAGGGTTGAAGCCTTGCCATGCTTTGTTATTTAACCCACGGCCTGACCGCGTGTCGCTTTAGCGGTGGCACAAGGCCGTGGCAACTTTAGTTCCTGCTCAATGAATTATTTTGAAACGTGACAATTTATTATGCACCCGGTCAGCTAGGCCTGCGCTAAAGATTCATGGACAAAACCTACCTGCGCTATCTACTACGTTAAAGCTCGGTTGATTAAAAAAACTTCGGTGGGTAACCCCACCTTCGCTGAGACTTCGTTGGATAAAAGAAAAATCCTGCCTTGCGGCAGGATTAATCCAGGTTAGGTATAGGTAAAAGAAAAAATCGTTAGTCCCAGCGAAGTTCAGTTTCTGTGGCCGGTTTCTCTGCCCCCACCGTTTCTTTCTCTTCGTGTTGATGATCGAAGAAAGAAAAATCAACATCGGGCATCAGTTCATTTTTTACGTGGTTCACCGTGTTGTTCAGTGCGTCCATAAATTTATTGAAATCTTCTTTATAAAGAAATATTTTGTGTTTCTCGTAGGTGAAGCCCTCGTTGTCTTGGTTGAACCGTTTTTTGCTTTCGGTGATGGTCACATAAAAGTCGTTGGCGCGGGTAGCTTTCACATCGAAAAAATACGTGCGTTTGCCGGCCTTCACTTTCTCAGAGAAAATCTCATCCCTGACATTGTTTTTGTTCTCTTCCACAGTTCGTAAGTTTGGTCAGTTTGTCTTTAGGTCTTTCGAAGGTACTATTTATTTATTTTTTTGCAAACGGTAGCCAATAAAACCATTCTGACGTTAGCTTTACTTTTCTGAACCAAAGACGGCTTTTTCATTTTTACAAACGTGGCCTCAATAAATTTTGAAGAAATACGAAGAGCCGGAGGGCTGGAACTGCTGGCGCGCCAGTTGGTGGAAGGGTTCATCACAGGCCTGCACAAGTCGCCTTACCACGGCTTCTCGGTAGAGTTTGCCGAGCACCGACTTTACAACGAAGGGCAAAGCACGCGCCACATCGACTGGAAAGTTTTTGCGCGCACCGACAGGCTCTACACCAAACAGTATGAAGAAGAAACCAACTTGCGCTGCCTCATCGCGCTCGACTGCTCGCCTTCGATGTATTATCCGCAGCCCAACAATGACAAGATCAGGTTCAGCATTTATTGTGCAGCAGCGTTGGCACACTTGCTCTGCCGTCAGCGCGATGCGGTGGGGCTTGCTTTGTTCTCCGATCAATTGGACGAGTTGACTACGGTGAAATCTACCCCTGCACACCTTGATAAACTTTTTAATTTGCTCGATCAAAAATTGAGTAGTCCACCAGCTATAAAATCTACCCGCATTGCCGAAGTATTGCACACGCTTGCAGAGAAAGTGCATAAGCGATCGCTCGTGGTTATTTTCAGCGACATGTTTGAGGGTGAAGACCACGATGAGATTTTCAAGGCTTTGCAGCACCTCAAGCACAACAAACATGAAGTGTTGCTCTTTCACATCACCGACCACGACACCGAACTGGCCTTTAATTTTCAAGAACGCCCGTACGAATTCATCGACTTGGAAAGTGGTGAAAAACTAAAACTGAACCCGGCCGAGGTAAAAGAAAAATTTGTGAAGCAACTGAACTTGATCCATGCCGAGTTGAAAATGAAATGCAACCAGCTCAAGATCGATTTCATTTCGGCCAACGCCCAAAGCAACTACTTTGAAGTGCTGCAAGCGTATCTGATCAAGCGAGCGAAGATGAGGTGATTTCGTTTGAGGTTGGTGACAAACACCAACCTTGGGCAGTGGTGTTACCCTATTCTCGTTGGCCTGACCAACAAGTTTTTTATTAAATATCTTGATAGCACATCAAAAAAGAAATTTAGTTTCTTAGCGAGGAAATTTTGTTGTGCAACAAAATTGCAAGGTGAGCCTACAAAGTTATTTTTTGGTGATTTACGCCTGCAACTCCTCATTGTGCAGGTACGATTTCCTGGTCATCAATACATCCTTTGATTCGACATGGTCCGGATCGGGGACACAGCAATCTACAGGGCAAACGGCTGCGCACTGTGGTTCTTCGTGAAAGCCTGTGCACTCGGTGCATTTGCCCGACACGATGTAATAAAATTCATTAGAGACCGGAGTTTGAAGAGCCTTGGCATCTGTGAGGGATCCGTCTTCCGATTTAACTTCCGTCAATTTTGTTCCACCCGCCCACGTCCACTCGCGGCCGCCTTCGTAGATGGCCGTGTTAGGGCATTCAGGCTCGCACGCCCCGCAATTGATACATTCTTCCGTGATCTTGATGGCCATGGCCTATGTTTTCTATAATTTCACTGCAAAAATACGAGGATTTTATCCTACAAAAAACAAATCCAAAGCCTAAAGGTTCACTGCCCATGACACCCGCAAAAAGAATTGACGCTTTCGCTCGTTTAGGTGAAAAAATCAAAAGCCTTTCGGCCGATGAGAAGATTGAATTGTGCGATAAAATACGCAATGAAAATCCGTGGTTCACGCCCGATAACATAGCACTTTCGCTAAACGGCATTGTCAAATTTTTAGATCATCAGGTATTGAAAGAATGGACGGGCAATTACTCCCTTGAAAATATTTCTTCTAAAAAAATTGGAGTGGCCATGGCCGGCAACATTCCACTGGTGGGGTTTCACGATTTACTCTGTGTGTTGTTGGCCGGGCATCAGCTCGTGGCCAAGATCAGTTCGCAAGATTCAGTGCTGATGCATTTCATCAAAAATTCGCTAATAGAGATTGACCCGGCTTTTTCTGAAAAAATATTATTTGAAGAACGGCTGAATCATGTTGACGCCCTCATTGCCACCGGCAGCGACAACACGTCTCGTTATTTTGAATATTACTTCCGCCATGTGCCGCACCTCTTGCGCAAGAATAGGTCTTCGTGCGCGGTGGTACTGGGCGAAGAATCAAAAGAAGATTTTTTTTCATTGGCAAAAGATATTTTCAGCTACTTCGGGTTGGGCTGCCGCAATGTTTCAAAAATTTATGTGCCCGAGCATTTTGATTTCGTTCCGATGCTGGGCAGTTGGGAACCTTATCAGCCCATCATCCATCACCACAAGTATGTGAACAACTATGATTACCAAAAATCAATTTTGTTGGTGAATCAAATCCATTTCTACGATACAGGGTATGTACTGCTCACGCAGAATCAAAACTTGGTCTCCCCTATTTCTACGGTCTATTACGAAAGTTACAAAGACCAAAACGACCTGAGTTCGAAATTAAAATTGCACGAGGAAAAGATACAGTGCATTGTTTCGGCAAAGGGATGGTACAAAAAAAGCCTCGCCTTTGGCGAAGCTCAATTTCCTGTGGTCAATGATTATGCCGATGGTGTTGACACGCTGAGTTTTTTGCAGGCAATCTAATTCGTGCCGCGCATGATCTCCACCCAGCCGGTGTACACAGAGCCACCCGTGCTGAGCCGGTAGTAATAAACTCCATCCACCTCAGCACCACCGTCCCACTTGTTATTGTAGCTGCTCGAATGGAAAACTTCTTTGCCCCATCGGTTGGTGATGACTAAGTTCGATCCTGAGGGTGGCAGATTCAAAATATAGAACGTCTCATTTTTGCTATCGTTGTTGGGCGTGAAAATATTAGGAATGAAGATGCCTCTATCAAAATCAATGTTGAGGTCGTACGTTTTGGTACAGCCCAACGTATCGCGGATAAACAATCGGTAACTACCTGCATACAAATTAGCAGCATCAAATTCCATCAATAGATTTTGTGTGTTGCGTGAAACGTGCACAAATACCGAATCAAACAAGTTGTTGTTCTTCTGCCCTTGAATATGAGAAGCCAACAATTTCAGCATCAACTGATACGGTTGCTCTTGGCTTTCTTTAATGCCCACCAGCATTTCGCCTGTCGGCAAATTCGGCAACGCAAATTTCTTGTTCACAAACAAAGTATCCAAGGTTGCACTTGGGCCCTTGATGGTAAACAATTTGAAAGCCGATGTGATGGGCGTAACACAACCCGTTGCCACCGATTGATCTTGGAACAAGCGGATTTGATAGTCGCCCTTGTCGAGACCAGGAATATTTACAGTATCGAGGGTTTGCAGTTGCGTGATGCTTCCGCTTTGAACAACGATGCCC
>JAYWDN010000120.1:0-3780 GCA_043780615.1 Bacteroidota bacterium
GAACAAATTTTGAAACGCCATCCAGAATTGAATGAAAAATTCTCGCTGTTTGATTTTGGCGCGATCGTAGCCGCAGCTTCGCTCGCACATGATTTGGGCAATCCGCCCTTCGGCCATGCCGGTGAAGATGCGATCTCAGATTTTTTTGTGCAACATCCGAAAGGCCAATCGTTGAAGCCATTTGTAACTGAACTCGAGTGGGCCGACCTCACGCAGTTTGAAGGCAACGCACAAGGCTTTCGTTTGCTCAATCAAAAGCAATATGGATTGAAGTTGACGGCTGCCACACTTGGAGCTTTTACAAAATATCCTTGTCCGGCTTTTTTTCCTGATCGCGATAAATCAAAAAAGAGCCAGAAGAAATTCGGATACTTTGAATCGGAGAAAGAAATTTTTGAAACTGTTGCCACGCAGCTTGGTTTGAAAAAGATCGGTGACAATTCATGGAGCCGTCATCCGCTTGCATTCTTAGTGGAAGCTGCCGATGATATCTGTTATGGGATTATTGATTTAGAAGATGGCTGTCGTTTGGGGTTAGTGAGTATTGATGAAGCTGTGGAGTTGATGACTGCTATTTTGAAAGAGCAGTTCAATAAAGAGAAAGCAAATAAAATTGTTGGCATCACTGAAAAGCTGGGTGTGTTGCGCGCCCTCACGATTAATAAACTGATTGATGAGTGCACGGCTTTGTTCCTCGATGAAGAAAAAAATATTTTAGAAGGAAAGTTTGATCAGGCATTGACCGATTCGATTCCTTCAAAAGACGCATTGAAAGAAATCTCAAAAATTTCGATGGAGAAAATTTATCGGGCACGCACCGTAGTGGATATTGAAGCCAGTGGCCATGCGGTGTTGCCCGGTTTACTGGAAGAATTTGTGACTACCGGGCAATCGTTGCAAGGCACAAATGCCCCCCGAAAGTACAAGAACCTTCAACTGATGTTGCCAGAAGAAATCCGTTGGGAGCTTTCGCAGCGGCCAGAGAATACGTATTCTATGCTGCGTTTGATTGTCGATTTTATTTCTGGGCTTACGGATCGCCACGCATTGAGCCTTTTTAGAAAGATCAAAGGAATTGCAGTTTGAGTTGACCGTCATCGCGAGCGATAGCGAAGCAATCTCTAAAATAGATTGCTTCGGTCGTTCCTCCCTCGCAAAGACGTATTTCTTGGAATTTCCAATTTGTAATTTTATAAACACATAGGAAATGTTGCGGTTCAGTCGTGTGACCGCTCTAAGCGGTCTGAAGACTATGATTTGTACTCTATGTTTCTATGTGGTTAATAACTAATTTTGTAGGCTAATTTTTTATGGAAACCTACGGAAAAATATTGCTCTACGCGATGCCCTCGTTTTTACTTCTTGTGCTGTTTGAAAAATGGTGGGGCTGGCGCAAAGGCAACGACACCGTGCGCAACAACGATATGATTTCGAGCCTGAGTTCGGGCGTGACCAACGTAACCAAGGATGTTCTCGGGTTGAGTGTGGCTATCATCTCTTACGAATGGCTCGTTGATAAAATCGCCATCGTTCATGTGCAAGCCACAGGGGCAGTTTTCCTCATCGCATTTATTGCGCTCGACTTTGCGGGCTATTGGGTTCACCGCATCGCGCACGTGTACAATCTGTTTTGGAACAACCACATCATCCACCATAGCAGTGAAGAATTTAATCTGGCGTGTGCACTGCGGCAAAGTGTGTCGGTGGTGTTTAAGATTTTTGCGTTGTTTCTTTTGCCCGCGGCATTGCTGGGTGTTCCGGCTCAAATTATTGCCATCGTTGCGCCTTTGCATTTGTTCGCACAGTTTTGGTACCACACGCAGCACATCGGCCAGATGGGCATCTTCGAAAAAATTATTGTTACCCCCGCACATCATCGGGTGCATCATGCCATCAACCCAGAATATTTGGACAGGAATTATTCACAGATATTTATTATTTGGGATAAACTTTTCGGAACGTTTCAAGAAGAGATGCCAAGCATCCCTCCAGTGTATGGAGTGACTCGCCCCGTGCAAACCTGGAACCCGATCAAAATAAATTTTATCCATTTGTGGTTGTTGATCCAGGATGCGTGGCACACGGATAACTTTAAAGACAAATTCAGGATTTGGTTTATGCCGCTAGGCTGGCGGCCAGCTGATGTGGCAGAAAAATTTCCGATTTATAAAATCAAAGACGTTAATAATTTTAAAAAGTACGACCCGAAAGTTTCTTCTGGGTTGATGGCGTGGAGTTGGGTGCAGATGACGATGATGTTGCTACTGGTCAGTTATTTGTTTGGCAACATTGCCAAGATCGGTGTGCCCGGAATGTTTTGGTACGGAGCCATAGTTTTTCTTTCGATCTACGCCTACACCGAACTGCTCGACCGTAGCAAGTATGCGATCGTATGGGAGTTTATAAAAAATGTGATTGCCCTTGGAATAATCTATCTTCAAAAAGATTGGTTTGGCGCAAGCGCGATGCTGCCCGGTGTCCACTATTTTTTGGCCTTTTATTTCCTCACCTCAACGGTTGTTTGCACTTGGTGGGTTTATAAGAACTTGGCGGACGACATGCAGGGGCTTCCAAAAAATTGATGTCCTTAAAAATAATTCGGAATCAAATCATCAAGTTGCCACGGCCTTCAGGCCGAGGATAAGTTTGATAAACTATTTTTCTTAGGGCTTCAGCCCCTACAAGGTGGATTCAGAAATCTCAACTTCTAAATATTTTTTAAAATAATTCAAGTGCTGAAACCTTGGGGGTGCTGTCTTTGCTTTTAGCCCACAGCCTGACCGCGTGTCGCCTTAGCATTAGTCATGGCACAAGGCGGTGGCAACTTGCCGTTCAATTTCTAAAAATCCTTAGCTTTACCAGCTAAATTTTTTTAAGATCATGTGGGATAAAATCGCTGCCTTCATTATTCGCTTTCGTTTATTATTGATTGTGATCATCGGTCTTGTCACGGTGGTGATGGGCTACTACGCCACCAAGGTGGAGATGAGCTACGACCTCGCTCGCACCGTGCCGGCCGATGACCCCGAGATGATTTTCTTGCAGCAATTCAAAAAACAATTTGGCGAAGATGCCAACATCATTGGCGTGGGCATCAAAGACAGCGCAGTCTATTCGTTACAAAATTTTAATCGCTTCCGCGAACTGAACCAAGCGATCAAAAATATTGAAGGAGTGAATAATGTGTTCAGCCTGCCCGAAGTGAAGATCATCCGCAAAGACACGGCCCATACCCGTTTTCAAGTCGATGCACTTTTCCCAAAAGAGGTGATCGACCAACATGCACTCGACAGCCTGATGGAGGTGCTGCGCAATCAAAAGTTTTATATGGGCCAGTTGGTGAACGAGCGCAATGGTGCTACGCTCATGCTCATCTCCGTAAAAAAGGAAATCATGAACTCGGCCAAGCGCGTAAACTTAACACAAGCGTTGGTGAAGGCGGGCAGTGAATTTTCTAAAGCTACGGGGATACAATTGCACTACGCAGGGCTACCGTTTATCCGCACACTCATGGCCACCAAAGTGAGGCAAGAGATGCAATTTTTTCTTTACCTCTCGGCACTCGTTACCGGGCTGATCATGTTTTTCTTTTTCCGCTCCGTGCGTGCCGTTTTATTTTCGATGGTCATCATCGGCATTGTGGTAGTGTGGGTGATGGGCACATTGGCGCTGTTTGGTTTTAAGATCACGCTGCTGAGCGGGCTCATCCCACCGGTGATCGTAACGATCGGAATCACCAACGCCATTTATTTATTGAACAAATACCATCTCGAATATTTC
>JAYWDN010000121.1:0-24861 GCA_043780615.1 Bacteroidota bacterium
TTGGCCACATCGTCTTGCCCGTTCGTTTTTTCAAGAAACCATTTCTTTGCCGATTCCGCATTGGTCATTGTCTCTTGTGTGGTAAATGTTTTAGAGGCAATGATAAAGAGTGTTGTTTCTGCATCAAGATGTTTTACAGTTTCTACAAGGTCGGTGCCGTCCACATTCGATACAAAATGAGGACGGATGTTTTTATGATACGACTTGAGTGCTTCCGTCACCATCAACGGGCCAAGGTGAGACCCGCCAATGCCAATGTTTACAACATCTGTGATTGCTTTTCCTGTAAAGCCTTTCCACGCTCCAGTTAAAATATCGTCAGTGAATTTTTTTATTTGATCGAGTACTTGGTTCACTTCGGGCATCACATCTTTGCCATCAACCAGCACTGGGTTGTTTGACCTGTTTCGCAATGCAGTATGGAGCACGGCACGGTGTTCTGTCTGGTTGATCGGTGAGCCGACAAACATCGCTTCAATGGCTTCTTTCAATTCTGTTTCATTGGCGAGCTCGATCAACGTATCGATCACTTCTTGGTTGATCAAGTTTTTAGAATAATCCACCAAGATGTTTTCAAATTCGATTTTGAACTTTTCGTAACGAGCGGGGTCTTCGGCAAACAATTCGCGAAGGTGAACGGCCTGCAGGTGCAAGAAATGGACGGTGAGTTTGTGCCAAGCCGCAGTCTCTGCTGGATTGATGGAAGTAAGCATGTGATTATTAAAATGGAAAATTAAAATAGGAGAGGAGCAGGCACAAATTTATCCACCCACAACTTTTCGCAGGTTTTCCACAAGGCCCTCCCACAAGTCTTGAAGCTCTTCCATATCATCAAAGTCAGAGTAATCGCTTACTTTCAAGAAAGTAGTTTGGGTGAACTCGTTCACCTCAAGGCGAAGTTCAACATAGGAAGGGTCTTTTTCATCAGTCTTTGACTCAGGCAAATATTCGAAGCGCACAAAATGGTTGGTGCGGTGGGCGGCAAGCACGGCCTTGTGCTGTTCGTTGTCCCACACAAAGGTGAAAACTTTTTCAGGGCTGATGGTCACGTTGTCGGCAAACCACTCGGCAAGGCCACTGGCGGTTTGAATGTAGGGATACAACAGCTTAACGGACGCATGGATCTCAAAATCGGTGGTGAATAAATTTTTCGTTGCCGTAGCCATACTTTGCCCTTGTTTTGATTTTAAGTTATAATGTTTTTTCTGCAACGGCAAATAAACTTTTCGTTGTTAAATTGTCGGGTGGTTTGAAACCGTTAAAGTTTGTATGTTTGCGCCTCTTTTTTAAGGCAAAGTTAGTCTTCGATGGCTATCGGGAGCATCGGATTCATAACCCGATAAAAAATGGCGAGGTAGCTCAGTTGGTTAGAGCATCGGATTCATAACCCGAAGGTCGGCAGTTCAAATCTGCTCCTCGCTACAATTGGTTTGCGGTCGGCAGTTCAATCCCGCTGCTTCTGAGTCCCTCGTTACAATCAATTGAAAGTCGGCAGTTCAATTTTTAGAACGCGTCTTGCAAAAGTGATTCATTATCAATATTTTAGTGGCTTCAAGTTAATTTTTTAAACTAACATCCACTTAGCCATGCGAGCAATTTGGAAAGGCCACATTCAGTTTTCGTTGGTCACTATTCCCGTCAGGGTTTATAATGCCATCGACACAGGGCAAACCATCAGTTTTAATCTGCTGACACGCGAAGGCCACAACCCTGTGAGCTACGAAAAGAAAGACAAAGTCACGGGCAAACCGCTGCGCAACGAAGACCTTGTGAAGGGCTATCAATACGAGCCGGGGCAATATGTAATTGTTGAGCCTGAAGATTTTGACAAAGTGAAACTCAAGAGTGAAAAAGTGGTGGAGATCGAAGGCTTTGTGAAGTCGGAAGAAGTACATCATACGCTTTTTGAAACCCCGTATTTCATTGGCCCCGATGGCGACATCGCTGCCAAAGCCTATGGCCTCTTGTGTCAAGTGCTAAAAGACAGTGGCAAGATTGGAGTAGGCAAAGTGGTGTTGCGCGATCGCGAGACTCCCGTTTTGATTGCGCCACACGAGGGCGGCATGCTCATGTACCGGCTGCGCTACCCCAACGAAGTGCGCAACATTCGCGAAGTGCCGCAGTTACTGGAAGTGAAGGCCGACAAGCAGCAAATGAAATTGGCCAAGACACTCGTTGACTCGATGTCGGTGAAGTTTACGCAGATTGAAATGAAAGATCATTACTTTGATAAGCTCAAAGCAATTATCGATGCCAAGATAGCCGGCAAAGAAATCGTAACCATGACGGAAGAAGAACCGAAAGTGGTGGACATTATGACGGCACTAAGGGCAAGTATCGATGCCGCCAAAAAGAAACCGATGGAGAAAGCCAAAGGCAACACCAAGGTTGAAGAGAAGAAAATAGTGCGAAGAAAAGCGAGTTGATTTAATTCAAGAAAATCTGATTCGAATTCGTCATAAGTCTAATCAGGCTGAAGTTGCCGCAATGTGATCATTTTTCCGTTTTCGGCATCCCAAAGTTTTAATCGGAAGCACCGGATCATCTCGGCAGGATGCCACGAGGTGGTGGGCACATTTTGCAACTCGGGCATAGAGTTCATCGCTTCTTTCAAACGATAAAATGGAATCCGTGAGTTCAGGTGATGCACATGATGGAAGCCTATATTTCCTGTAAACCATTGCATCACGGGGTTCATCATCATACAGCTGGTTGAAGTAAGAGCTGCTTGATCGTAAGCCCAATCTTTATTTTCGCGAAACTGTGCGCCCGGGAAATTATGCTGGCAATAAAAAAGGTATGAGCCCATGCCAAAGGCCAAGAAGAAAGGGAATATCCAACACAAAACAAAAGTAGTAGTCCCGAAAAAATACCAAAGCAAAGTGCCACAGGCAACATGGAATACGATGGCAAAAAAAGAATCGAAGTGACGCCTAGGGCTTTCAGAAAATGATTTCACATTCAGCCAATAAATAAACAATGTGACGTAACCAAAAATAACGGTGAGCGGATGCCGGTTGATCAAGTAGAGGCGCTGTTCGCCTTTGTTGAGGTTTAAAAACCTTACTTTGCTCACAGTGGGGTAGGAGCCAATCCCGCTAAGGGTCAACTTTGAATTGTTGTTGTGGTGGTGTTCGTGCGATCGTTTCCAGATGGTTTCTGGCGCGAGCAAATAAATCCCTACCGCAACCATGATCCAATGTGCGATGATTGAGTTTTGCAAAATGGCACGGTGTTGGTAATCGTGGTAGATCACAAATAAGCGAACGTATATCAGGCCACACCCAATACTGGAGGCTATGCGCAAGGCGAGGGGCAACGAACTAAGAAAAGAGACTGAAAATAAAAGTGCGGCAAGAAAGATTGTTCCGAGCAGCTCCAACCAGCTCCTGTTTTGGTTTTCGCCAGTAAAGTTTTTACTAAAAGAAATCAATTCTTTGCCAGAGCGCATGACTATAAATAATTTAAAGATGGTCAGGCACAAAGGTATCGAAAACCACTTCTATTTCTAAATGGAATTGGGCGGGCGCTTGAGTTTCCACCTGCGGTGCGACCACAACCAGATCGTAGGGTCGAGGAGAATATCTTTTTCTAACCGCCTAGTGAACGTTTCTAGGATTTCTCCTTCAGCTGTGGCGGATGGGCTGTCGAACAGCAGTTCGGGCGTGCAATGATAGAAGCCTCTGCGCTCGCGCTCCAGCCGCATGTAAACTACGGGGTAACCAAATTTTGTCGCCAGCTTTTCCGGCCCATTAAAAACGGCCGTGTCTTGGTTAAGGAAAGTAGTCCAGTACGAATTGGCAGTGACCGCAGCTTGGTCGGCAATGAAGGCGGTGGCAGTAGTATTTTTTCGGTTGGCCACCATCTCGCGCAGGGTTTGGTTAACAGGTGTGATGCGCGTGCCAAATTTGGTGCGCATGCCCACCATCATTTTTTCAAAATAGGGATTCGTAAGTGGACGATAAATCACCACCAGTTGGTGATGGTTGCTGAGGGTGAAACTTGGGCCTGCCCATTCCCAATTGCCGTAGTGCCCCATCACAATGATAAAGCTTTTTTTTTCGTCATACATTTTGTCTAACCAATCTGTTTTGTGAAACACGCAATGTTCTTTGGCTTCTTGCTCGGTCATCCGCAGTGTCTTCAGCGTCTCTAATGTTAGGTCGCACAAGTAGCTGAAATAGTTGTTGGCCAATTTGGCGATCTCCGTTTTGCTTTTTTCTGGAAAAGAATTCCTTAAATTTTCCAGCACTACATTTCTGCGATAGCCCGACAATCTAAAAAGGTAATAGAGCACATCCGACAATCGGTATAGTGCTCTAAAAGGTAGCGATGCGATCAAATACAAGATTGGGTAAACAAGATAAAAGACAACTCTCTGCATGGCGCAAAAGTAGTGAATGGACGCTAGAATGAGAATGTCAACCCGAATGAGTCTCGTCCTGAAATAGGGTTACACGAATTAACGTGTAAACAAGATGAAAAAATCAAAAAGAATATCCAAGAACAGGAGGCTATTATTGCCGAGTATTTGTTGAGGGCTACGATCTGGCAACAAGAGAAAGTAAATACATGAGAAAGCTATAAAACGAATTACAGAAGTTTATGGAGACGGAAAAGAAAACCCCTTACTGCAAGGTTTTTGACAACGATGATTTTGGTTACTGCAGAATTACCGTTGAACGACCCAAGCACAGTTCTATTATTTTCTTGCCTTCCCTGATTGGCTCTTATGCCCGCCAAAAGAATAACCTAAAGAAACACTAAGGCTTTTGTTGAATATTTTTTGTTGAGGCAATTCGGGCGCATTTGCTTTCAGAATAGCAGCGGCATTTTCTATAAGAGGCACATACCCTTGCGTATATCTTCCACCAATACTGATCCCCCATTTCAATTCATATTCAATTCCAACAACAAAACCCGCATCAAGTTTCTGCATGTAATTGGATAGCGGTGGTGCGGAACCAAATATGGAGGAGTTGGTGTGAAGTATTCCAAGACTATCCTTCTGCTGGATACTTGCGGAAAGCAACATACTTACATAAGGCCCTGCCAGCAATTGAAATCCTTTGTAATGAAAGGTTGGTGAAATCGGATAAACGTCTATGTATTGGCTTTTAAAGTTGCCACTGTATTGCTGACCCCACTTGTCTTTGATTTGCAGTACTCCTCCTTTTTGAACCGTCAACACTTCTGATTTAATCCAAAAATGTTTGCCGATTTTTGAATTAATAAAGAGACCAAAATGAAACCCATTTAATGCCGCAGGACTTCCACCCGATGAAAGTTGGTTTACATCAGGGCCATACACATTGGCCGAAGTAAAGCCTGCTTTAATACCAATCTTCGTTTCACCTTGGCCGTATAAACCGAGGCAACCTATAAAAAAAAGTACACTCAGTAATGCGATCTTCATGGCTATCCTTTTTTTAAAAATTGATGTCCCAAATCCCTACCGCCCTTTCCAATTGAACCAGCGCTGCGGCATAAGAATACAACGTACTAAAGTAATCAGATTGAATGCTGTTGAAGGTCCGTTGCGCATTTAGTACTTCGAGGAGCGAAGTTTTTCCTCGCTGATAGGCATAGACCTTTCCATCCAATACGCGTTTGGCTTCTGATAACAGCCCGGATTGAAATTGCTGTACCTGCTTGCGCTCCGCCATGTAGGTATAATAGGCCTGGGAAACATCCGTTTCAACCTGAAGTTCTACGTGCCGGTATTGAAGATCAGCCTGTTCGATATTGTATTGAGCAATTTTCAAATCCCCTTTGTAATTGTTTGAAAATTTTAAAGGAATGGATATGCCGCCATAGATGGCCGTGAGGGAAGGGGTGGGCTCAACGAAATTGGTGACTACCGAAGTGTTGTTTGAGCCGAGGATGATTCCCAAATCGATTATACGGTTTGCTTTAGTTAACCTCAATGCGCTTTGCGCCACATTTTTGTTTTTTAATGCCGCTAAGAGGTCCGAACGATTACTTAAGGCGGTAGTAACTAAGTCGTGATAAACAAAATCGCGATCGAACATTGAAAAATCTCCAATCGGATAAAGAAGTGTATCCGCACTTTTTTTCCCAACTAATAAATTGAGGTAAGTCAGGGAGACTTTCCAGTCTGATTCTGCTTGAATAACTCTATTGAGAAGGTATCTTGCTTCAAGTTTACTTTGCTTGGCATCGATTTCCATAATGGAACCAAGCTTGAACCGAATGCTGTCGGAGTTGGCCAATCGATTAATACTTATATAGGAATTGCTAAGAACTTTCAAGCTATTTTTTTGGAAGAGTGCATTTAGATAGGCCAGGGTTGCATCGGCCCGCAGGTTACGAAAGAAATCTACCAATAGGGCTTTGGCCAGTTCAGTTGAATTATTAGCTAAATCTATCCTCGCCTTTCTCTTTCCTCCCAGTTCAAGGGTGGTACTCGCATTGACTGAATAACCGTAGCCGGCTTTTAAGCGATTTTGCCCCATGTTAATATAACCATAGTACAATTCTGGGTTGGGGAAAATTTTGGCGATTTCTATTCCGGCAAATACGATATCTACATTAAATTTTTGGGCAGCATATAGCAAATTGTCTTTGCCCACATTTTCAAGGTATTGTGGATAGCGAATCGTTTTTCGAGCAAAGAGCGTATCGCTTTGAGCATGGCATTGAAGAATGCGCGAAAAAAAGGAAATCAAAATCAATAGAAGGGAAAGCCTTTTCATGCGTGTTCATCTTTTGGCATTTCCAAATCCACCACAAAATCATCGCCCCATTTTTTCTCCACTAAATAATACATGGCAGGTAACACAAACAACGTAATGGCGGTAGCAAAGAAAAGTCCATAAACAATCACCGTGGCCAACGGTCGTTGCACATCTGATCCAATGCCTGTTGCCAACGATGCTGGAAGCAACCCAAGGATAGCCACCGTGGCAGTCATTAAAATTGGTCGAAAACGAAGTTTAGTCCCCTCAATCACGGCTTGTTTCAATTCCATACCGCCCGCCCTTAACTGGTTGAGATTAGAAATCATAATCACACCGTTTTGAATGGCCACACCGAAGAGCGCAATAAAACCAACTGCCGAAGAAACGTTGAGTGTCATCCCGCGAATGTTGAGTGCGAGCATCCCTCCAAAGAGTGCTAAAGGCACTACGGATAGAATTAATCCAGCCTGTCTAAAGCTGCCAAATGCACTGTACAATAAAACAAACATGATGGCCAATGCCAATGGCACGATGATGGTGAGCCGGGCATAGGCACGGTTTTGGTTTTCAAATTGCCCGCCCCATTTGATCACATATTTTTCATGATCGTACTTTACATCCTGTTCTATTTTGTCTTGGCCTTGCTTTACAAATGCGGTGAGGTCAATGCCTCGAAGGTTTAGCTTTACGGTCAAATGTCGTTTGTTCATTTCGCGAGTAATGGTGCTTTCGCCTGTGTTCAGTTCTACTGCGGCCACTTGTGATACAGGAATGCGCGCACCATCAGGTGTGGTTAACATTAAATTAGAAATGGCTTCGGGTGTGCTTCGGCTTTCTTGATTAAATCTACAGGTGATGTCATACACCCGTTCGCCTATAAATATTTGTGAGATGGCCTTTCCTCCAATAGCAACCTCGATCAAGTCGGCCACGTCTGAAACATTCAAACCATAACGTGCTACTGCTTCGCGATCGATCTTCACTTGTAGTTGGGGCAGGGGAGGTTCTTGGTCTATGGCAAGATCCACGGCACCCTTGATCGACCTCAAGGTTCGCAGCACATCTTCGGCAATACGTCTCGTCTCAATAAAATCATTGCCAAAAACTTTCACTACCAGTTCGCTGTGAGCTCCTGCAATTTTATCCATCACGCCATCGATCATCGGTTGCGAAAAACCAACGGTGTAACCCGGCATTTTCGCATAGTCGGCTGCGAGCTCGTTGATCAAATCATTTTTATCCTTTCCCCTTGGCCATTCATCGTATGGCTTAATGCCGATGGAACATTCGTAGTGCGAAGGTGTCCATGAGTCGGTGCCATTGTCATTGCGCCCAAGTTGTGTTACCATGTAAGTGATTTCTTCATGGCGCAAGGTTACTTGCCTCAACGTATCTGCCATTTTTTTTGAACGGTCTAGCGAGATGCCGGGGGGCAGCGTTACTTGAAGCCAAATAGAACCTTCATCGAGTTGTGGCAAAAAATCTTTTCCTACAACATTGGTTAGTATAACAGCGCCAACCAAAACCGCAGCCAAAGGTGCAAAGACCTGCTTTGGCTTTTCAAGAATTTTTAATATGCGGTTGTGATAGAGCGTGGTTAGCTTCTCAAGCCATTTGTTGTGGTAAAGCTTTTGAGGCTTGCGGTACACGGCATACGCCAAACCGGGGATCAGCAGCATGGCCACCAACAACGCACCAATCAAGGCGTAGCTTACAGTGAAAGCCATTGGGGTGAACAATTTTTTCTCGACTCGTTCAAAAGCAAATAAAGGAAGATAAGCGGTAATGATGATGAGCGTGGCAAACAAAATTGGCTTTGCAACGTGAAATGCTTGCACACCAATATGTTTTTCCTCCAACTCTTCTCGTTCATTTTCTTCTCGGTTCTTGAGGATTGTTTCCATCATCACAATAGCCCCATCTACAATCACACCAAAATCGATTGCTCCAAGTGATAGTAAGTTGGCTGGTATGTTGGTCACGTGCATGAGGATGAATGCAATGAGCAGCGCAAGCGGGATGGTGATAGCCACTAGCATGGCACCACGCCAATTCCCTAAGAAAAGAATAAGGACTATTAAGACAAGTGTGATCCCCTCGATCAGCGTACGTGAAACAGTATTGAGTGTAGTATGCACCAGCCCTGTGCGGTCCATGTAAGGAACAATTTTTACACCTTGTGGCAATATTCCATTATTTAATTCATCGACTGCCTTGTGTACGCCTTCAAGAACATGCGATGGATTCTCATGTTTGAGAAGCAATACGATTCCCTCAATGCTTTCTGAAAGTGTGGACTTATGATCGGTATAACCGAGAATTCCTTTTCGTTCAAGAATACCAAATTTTGATGTGCCTATGTCTTTTAAAAAGATGGGCACTCCTTTTTGGCTTTTTACAACGATATTGCCCATGTCATCGAGGTTTTTTAGAAGGCCAATTCCTCGCACTACGTAGCCTAATTCTCCCCGAACAAGGATGCTGCCCCCTACGTTGTTATTGTTATTGATGATTGCTGTTTCTACTTCGTTGAGTGTGGTTTTATATTGCTCTAATTTTTTAGGGTCAATCTCTATTTGGTATTGAGTGGTAATGCCGCCAAAGTTGGCGACATCGGCAATGCCTTGCACTTGTTTGATGCGAGGGATTATGACCCAATCTTGCAGGTTCTTTAAGCTGCGAATATCATGCCTATTGCTAACAACAATGTATCGATAGATTTCCCCAATTGGTGAACTGAGCGGATCTAACCCTGGGATTGCACCTTTAGGTAAATTCAATTGCAAAAGCCTTTCTTCAATGCGTTGTCGGCTCCAATAGTCTTCAATGCCATCCTCAAAAACGAGCGTGACCATCGAAAGTCCAAATGTGCTTCGGCTCCGCATTACGTGCATGCCCGGAAGCCCATTGAGAGCACGTTCGATTGGAATTGTGATTTGCTGCTCTACTTCTTCTGCGGCTAAGCCGGGCACTTGTGTCACCACTTGCGAAGTGACATCGGCAATGTCGGGATAGGCTTCAATCGAAAGTTGTTTCCAAGAATAGTAGCCCACGAATGCGAGCAGCACAAACATGGCCATGATCAGCCAACGCTTTTTGATCGCTGTTAGAATCAACTTCTCCATAGCAGGTTATTTGGCGTCAAGCAGATAAAAACCGCCTTCTGAAATGATCGTCTCGTCTCCTTCAAGGCCTTCGGAGATTACTGTTTTTCCGTTTATCGTTTCTGCAGTGGATACAATTTGTCGTTTGTACCTGCCCGGCTTGATTTGCACGAACACAAAATTCCGATCATTGAATTGCAACAATGAAGTGGCAGGGACAAACACCGTGGGCACTGGCCGCTCAGTAAATTTTACAGTTGCATACATGCCAGGCTTTAGCATTTCACCACGGTTGGGGCATTCGATCAGCACATTGATGGAGCGGGTTTCTTCATCAACAATTTCATCAATGTGGTAAACTAGCCCATTAAATTTTTCTCTCGGATAGGCGATTACCTGCGCTTCTGTCACATCGCCTTCTTGAATAAAACGTATGTCTTTTTCTTTTACCGATGCAGTAATCCATACCGAAGATATTTCGGCCACAGTAATGATTGCACTGCTATTGTCCGTGAGGTATTTCCCAACCACAATTGAATTTTTAATCACCTGTCCTTTGATGGGCGAACGCACCACTAAAGGCTCGCCAAAAATCATCGCGTCAGGATCAACGCCAAAAATGCGTATGCTGGATCGTGATTTTTCAAATTCACTTTTACTGTTTTCAAAAAGAGTCTTAGCTGTTTCAAAGTCGCGCTGCACGCCCACCCCATTATCCAAAAGGTCGTTCTGCCTTTTGTAATCTTTTTCGGTCAATAAATATTGCTGCCTTGCTTGAAGAAACAGTTTCTGGGCATCGGTATATTCGGATGAATAGATGCTGAATAATGGAGTGCCTGTTTCCACATCTTGTCCCAATTTAATAAAGGATTGCATGATGCGCCCGTTGAACGGAGGGGAGATTTCTGCATACTTATTTGGTATCGCTTTAATTTTGGCAGCAGAGTACAATTGAAGTTTGTACGGTTCTTTTGTGGCTTGGGCTAATTTTATCTGAGGCTTGATATTGGAGCTGTCAGGGATGATAATCTCATCTCCTTCAAGAATATAATTGACTTGTGCCTTTTGGGGTTTCCCCCTTCGGCAGCCCCCAACTAAAATAACAACGAGCATCACTAAAAGAAAAGGTATCTTCTGCATGGGGATTAAAGCTGGTGGGAGAATGTACTTTAAAGAGTGTTTGCCACATTGTTTTGCAACGGCAATGTTACGGAGAATTTCGTGAAAGTATTCTATGATTTTTGGCGTACATTATAAAAACGGTATCCTTATTTTTGTGAGCGGCAATTTTATTTGAACCGTACGCATGAGCCATTCACATCATCACGAAAACCATCATCACCACGACCATGCTTCGATGAATAGGGCGTTCATTGTTGGCATTGCGCTCAACATTATTTTCGTGTTGATCGAAGCGGGCATTGGCTTGTGGATCGGTTCCCTTTCGCTGTTAACTGATGCAGGGCATAACTTGGGCGATGTGGCGGGGCTGGTGTTGGTGGTCATCGCAACCCGGCTGGCACAAAAGAAACCCACCAAAAAATACACGTACGGTTTCGGAAAGAGTACCATACTTGTGGCTTTGATAAATGCTGTTACGCTGTTGATCATGGTGGGTGCCATTGGTTGGGAAGCGGTAGGGAGGATCAATGTGTCACATGCTGTGCAAGGCCAAACGATTGCCTGGGTGGCACTGGCTGGCATTATAATCAACGGAGCTACCGCTCTACTTTTTATGCGAAGCCAGCATAAAGATTTGAATGCAAAGGGAGCATACTTGCACATGGCTGCCGATACGCTGGTCTCACTGAGTGTTTTGATTTCGGGCATTGTAATTTTTTATACGAACTGGTTTTGGCTGGATGCCGCCATCAGTTTGATCATCATTGTGGTGATCGTGGTGAGCAGTTGGACGTTGCTGAAAGATTCTATCCGCCTTTCGTTGGATGGTGTGCCAAACGGAATAGACTTGGAGGGCATCCGCCAATATCTATTAAACATCAATGGAGTTACGGGTTTGCACGACCTTCACATTTGGGCGATGAGCACCAACGCAACAGCCTTAACCGTTCACTTAGTAGTCCCCAATCAACTAGAAAAGACTTCGTTGGCGCAGATCAACGACTATCTTCATTCAAAGTTTCAGATCGACCACACCACTATTCAAATAGAAAAAATTTCGGAAGCCGAATGCGAACAGCGGTGTTGACATGACGTCATTGCGAGCGCCAGCGTGGATTTGTAAAATGGCGTGAAGCAATCTTTCTCGAGGAGATCGCTTCGCCCCACCCGCAAGTCAACGCTGTTTCTCGCTATGACGTATTCAAAATGGCGAATACTCGGGCAAGTGGAATTCATCTTCTTTTATCGAACTAAACAAAAATCCGCAGATCACCTTGGGGTAGAAGTATGTTGACTTTTGCGGCATGGTGAAACCGCTGCGGCAAACCTGTTTTACTTCATCGATCGAAACTTCTTGTGTGATGATGGCCATCTGTGCTTCTTCTTTGATCACTTTGGTGAGGCAATCGCCAAAGCTGCGGTCGAAGGCAATATTTTCAGAAGCTCTTTGATCCTTGCCGAGGATACCAAGAATTTTTTCGATAATAAAATAATGAAGAACAGTGAGGTCTAACTCTTTTACTTCATCAGGGAAATGCCAACGCATGGTGGCGATGGCTTCGGGCTTTAACTTTATTTTGAAAGCTTTGTCTTTAAGAATAATTCCAAACGCCCATTTTTTGCCTACGATAATTTCATTCAGTGTGTCGGCATCTTCTATTTCGCGAACAATGAAATCATCACTTAGGTGTTGAATGATTTTTTCCGTATCAAAATTTTTCAGGTTTTTGATTAACCGATGCGTAGGCAATATCCGCAAGTCGCCAGCCTCCGTGTTGGTCAGGTACATCAAGTGAAAGTTGTAGCCTTCATTTCCAGTGTGATTAGGATTAGCGACAGCGCACCGATGCCTGTGCACCAATGAACTTTCGTAGCGGTGGTGGCCATCGGCAAGGATTACCGTTTTGTCTTTGAGCTTTAAAATAAATTTTTTGATCACTTCTACGTCTTGGATCACGGCCAATACATCACGCACGCCCTGATAATCTTCGGTTTCATAAATTGGATTGGAAATAGCTTCGTCCATGTATTTTTCCAATTCAAAATTTCCATCGGTGTAAAGCCCGTGGGTTGGGCTCACGTGCAGTTCAGTTTTTTCCAACAGTTCGATGCGGTCGTTCACCGATTGTGGTATGGTGTTCTCATGCCTTAGAATAATATTCTCTTCAAAAGGATAAGCGCGAATGTGGCACACAAAACCCTTGCGGCAATATTCCTTGGCATCGCCAGCGAGTTTAAAATATTGATAGTAAACATAAATGCCCGGCAGCTTGTCTTGAAGAATCACGCCATCGTTTTTCCAGTTGGATAGAAGTTTTTTGGCGCGGTTGGCAGCATTAGGCTGTTGCGGAACAGAGAGATGAATGGAGTTAAGTGGATTTTGGTACAGAGCAGCTCTTTGCTTTTCAGAGACAACATCAAACAAAGGCGCAGCCACAGAGCCTATATCATTTATGATTTGATCATTGTAGCGCCAAGCACGGATGGGTTTGATTTCGGCCATGAGTTAATTCAAGATTGCAAATTCAGATTAAAATTTTTTAACGTGTTGATGTTTATACATTGCCATTTGCCTACTGCCTACTCTTCCGCCACTTACTTTCACTTGTTTGTAATGTCGATGTTGTCTGCTCTTGTTTTGAGGTAGATATTAATTCAGCAGCAAGCGCGCCAGCGATCATCTCTTCTTCTGTTGTAGATTCTCCTTTCAGATATTCAGGTTTGAAATATTGCTCCACAAACTTGGTAGAAAAATTACCTGAACGAAATGATTCGTGCTTCATCACAAAATCACAAAAGCCAAGCGTAGTTTCTACTCCCGTGATTTCGTATTCACTGATGGCACGAATTGTTTTTTCGATTGCCAGTGCGCGAGTTTCATCATGGCAGATCATCTTGGCAATCATGGGGTCGTAATAAAACGGAATGGCCATGCCTTGTTCAAAACCATCGTCCACACGGATGCCGTGACCCTGTGGTCTCTTGTACGTTTTTAGCGTGCCGATGTCGGGCAAAAAATTGTTGGCAGGGTCTTCAGCATACACGCGGACTTCGATGGCGTGGCCATTGATCTTTAAATCTTCTTGTTGGAACGGAAGTTTTTCGCCTTCGGCAATTCTGATTTGGAGTTTCACCAGATCAAGCCCTGTTATTTGTTCTGTCACCGGGTGCTCCACTTGTAAGCGCGTGTTCATCTCCAAGAAATAAAAATTCATTTTGTCATCCAAGATGAACTCGATCGTGCCGGCATTATAATACTTCGCGGCCTTGGCGGCATTCACCGCGGCTTCGCCCATTTTTTTTCTGAGTTCAGGGGTAAGCACGGAAGAAGGTGCTTCTTCAATCACTTTTTGATGCCTGCGCTGTATCGAACACTCGCGCTCAAACAGATGAACTACATTGCCATACTGATCACCAAAAATCTGGAACTCGATGTGCCGCGGTTGCGCTACATATTTTTCAATGAACACTGCCCCATCGCCAAAAGCAGAAACCGCTTCACTGACAGCGCGCTCCATTTGTTCTTGAAATTCATTTTCGTTTTCTACAATGCGCATGCCCTTGCCACCGCCACCTGCACTGGCTTTTATCAAAATAGGATAGCCAATTTCTTTTGCTATTTTTTTTGCCGCAGCTACATCCGTGATCGGCTCGGCTGTACCCGGCACTAAGGGCACATTGAATTTTGCTACGGCCGCTTTTGCGCCAAGCTTGCTGCCCATGAGCTGCATCGACTCGGCCGAGGGCCCGATGAAGATCAAGCCTGCTTCTTTTACTTTTCGTGCGAAGGCCTCGTTCTCGGAAAGAAAACCGTAGCCAGGATGGATCGCATCGGCATTGGTTTGTTTGGCTGCCGATAAGATTTTGTCCATCACCAAATACGATTGGGATGAAGGCGGGGGGCCAATGCAAATGGCCTCATCGGCAAAGCGCACATGCAGGGCAGCGCGGTCTGCCTCGCTAAAGACGGCCACGGTTTTGATGCCCATCTCTTTGGCACTTCGCATGATGCGCAATGCAATTTCGCCCCGATTGGCCACCAATAGTTTTTTAATTTTTTGCATTCCCATTTTGTTGTGCAATGCTAAGAAATAATTTGGATTGATGCTTATTTTCCATTTAAAGAACCAGTTTGTTCTTGTGGTCTATTTGCATGGAACATTTTTACCAGATTTTGGTGCGGCATTACCAGCCATTCACGATCAGTGTGAGCAACTTTGCATTTATTATCCAAAGACAACAATCCTCTTTTAGAAATGATGGAATCCGATAAAATATTTATATTCGATGTGCCGATCAATGTTTCTGAAGGGGAGAATGTTTGCTTGACTTTCATTTAATGGCATCTCTAAAAACCTAAAAATAACGTCATTGCGAGGGAGGAACGACCGAAGCAATCCTATTTTGGCTCCGATTTGGAGATTGCTTCGCTATCGCTCGCAATGACGTTTGGGTTTTTAGAGATGCCCTTAAGTAAGTTCTTAAAAAAATAAATAACCAACCAACCCTTAATTATTATGATCACTGATTTGAAAAACCCAAGAAGAGAATTTTTGGGAAAACTCGTAGCTGGAGCAGGGACAACCCTTGCTCTCCCAGCATTGCTGACCTCGCTAAGTGCAGAGGCCGCAGTTCAACCTACTGTATCACCGGCCGAGGCTGACGAATGGTTTAAAAAAGTAAAAGGCAAGCACCGCATCATGTACGATGCATCTGAACCTTATGGAGGGTTTCCGGTAGCCTGGGCATACATTTTTTATAAGACTAACAATGCTACGGGCACATTGGATAATGATATGACCGCGGTTGTTGTGTTGCGCCATGGAGCCATTCCACTTGCGATGGATGACAAGCTGTGGGAGAAATATAAGTTTGGCGAGATGTTTAAGATCACCGACAGCACCACCAATGCACCTGCCATCAAAAATATCTATAGCATAACGAGTGAACCGATGTGGACAATGTTGGGCATTGAAGGAATTAAAGCTCTCATTGCACGTGGCGTCATGTTTTGTGTTTGCGATGTAGCCCTTACTGTGTTTAGTGGCTTCGCTGCAAAAGCCATAAACGGTAACCCTGAAGAAGTGAAAAAAGAATGGGTGAGCGGATTGATACCCGGTGTGCAAGTAGTGCCTTCGGGCGTGTGGGCTGTTGGGCGCGCTCAGGAACATAAATGCGCCTACTGCTATGCCGGTGGGTAATTAAAAATTCATTGCCACGGAGGCACTGGATTTTTTTTCCGTGTTTCCGTGGCAAATTTTACTTCTCTTCGATTCAAAAATGAAAACACTCTTCACCACTATTTGCATTGCATTTGTACTTCAGGTTGAAGCACAAACCAAGCCGGTAAAAATTGTTTTTGATGTGACCAGTGCCGATACGTTGACGCATCAAGCTGTGCTTCGGCATGTTTCCAGCATGGCCGTTGCGTATCCTCAATCCACTTTTGAAGTTGTCGTTTACGGAAGTGCGATGCCCATGTTCGTCAAAGGTAAATCTACCGTCAGCAAAGCCATTCAAAAAATGGAAAGCAGCCCTAATGTTTTGTTCAAAGTTTGTGAGCAAACCATGGCGCGTTATAAGGTTGATAAATCGCAGTTGGTAGGAAATGTTGGCACTGTTCCTGATGGCATTCTCGAAATCGTAAACAAACAGGCCGAGGGTTGGGGCTACATCAAGGAAGCGCACCATTAATTTTTTTGCTCTAATACAATTTTCAATTCCGGCACTCGATAGCCGTTTACAGATTGACTAACTTTGACCAACCTGAAAACAATGGCCAAAGACAAGAACATTGTAAGCTCTACTCGTTATGCGCTGATCTGTGCATGGGTCGTGTTGATGATGATGGTTGGCATCGTCTTCGTGATATCAAACCCTTCCTGGTTTGCGCCAAAACATCCCGAAAAAAAGCAGCCTGAAATTTCCAAAAGCAAAAATGATCTTTGGCATCCGCCCGATACTGCATCAATTCCGTCAACACCTGATGGACAATTAATTTTATATGGCCGTGAATTGGTTTCGCATACATCTGTTTACCTCGGGCCAAAAGGAAAAGTGAAAGCGATCAGCAATGGAATGAATTGCCAGAACTGCCATCTCAAAGCGGGCACAGTACCATTCGGAAATAATTATTCGGCTGTGGCATCGACCTACCCAAAACTTCGCCCGCGGTCTGGTACGGTCGAGTCGATTGAGAAGCGCGTAAACGATTGTATCGAGCGAAGCCTCAACGGAAAAAAGATTGAAGATGAAAGCAAAGAAATGCGAGCGTTAGTTTCATATATCAAATGGGTAGGAAAAGATGTACCCAAAGACAGTACTCCTAAAGGTGCAGGGCTATGGCGACCTATTTTTTTGGAACGGTCAGCCGATTCCGTAAAAGGAAAAATTGTTTATCAAAATCAATGTACTCGGTGTCATGGGCAAGAAGGCAAAGGAGTTGCAACTGCAAATGGAATGGAATGGAAGTATCCTCCTCTTAATGGGAAAAATAGTTTCAGCATTGGCGCGGGCCTGTTCCGAATATCAAGATTTGCGGGTTATGTGAAAGCAAACATGCCCAGCGATTTGGCCACTTACGAAAAACCAGTGTTGAGCGATGAGGAAGCTTGGGATGTTTCCGCTTACGTTCTTTCATTGCCTCGACCCGAAAAAGATCTTTCAAAAGATTGGCCAGATATTTCCAAGAAGCCTGTTGATCATCCTTTCGGACCGTATGCTGATCGTTATTCGGAGACACAGCATAAGTATGGGCCATTTACCTCCATCCGAGCTGCGCAGAAAAAAAGTAAGTGAAGAGATTTGAAAAACGCTTAGGTATCTTACACTTTAAAATAGGACACCTTTAGCGCAATGAGTAAATTTGAATGTGAGAGCACGCACTTTCATATTTCTTTTGTGCATTACGACCCTCAACGGCTATTCTCAAATTGCCCAGACCGATACTTCCAATATTATTTACAACTTGTCTGGAAAAATTCTCTATAGTTCCATCTGGACGGGCAGGGAATCACTTCACCAGTTTACGCAAGATCATCCTTGGTCTGCGCAAATCGACTTTAGTGTTTTAAAAAATACTCAATACGCTTGGAACTATTGCCATTGTTATTCGCAAAGCGGATTATCTTTTGGCTACATTAATTTCGCGAACCCATCTAAACTTGGAAAAGCATTTACGGTAGCGGGTTTTGCAGAGCCGTATTTGTTATTGTCAAAACGCTTTCAAATCTCTCTGCGAGGTGGTATGGGGCTTGCCTTTCTCAACAAAGTTTATGACAGTATTGCTAACCGTGAAAATATTTTCTTTAGTACGAAAATGAGTTTCCTGCTGATGTTGGGAACAAATTTCTCGTGGCAGATCAATGAGTATTTAAAATTCAAAACATCGATTCAATTCAACCACATTTCAAACGGTGGCAGGCGCGACCCCAACGAAGGAATGAATTTTCCAGGATTCACCATTGGATTGGATTACTCCATCAATCGGCAAAAACTTGAACGGAGAACGAAAGAAAAATTTACAGGTAAATCGGTTGGTGTTGTCATTCATACTTTCGGTAATCTGCGCACGGCATGGGCAGGTGGAGTTTGGCCTGAAGAAAGACAACTGGTACTGGGTTCAAACGGTGGAGTAATCAAACGTATTAGCCGATTAAACGGAGTTGGTGCCGGGGGTGAATTTTATTATGATGGCATCAATTCAGTTTACCAACAACGGTCAGGGCAATCAATTCAAACTGTAGTTGCCGCAGTGAACGTCCAACATTATTTATTTTTTGGTAAACTTTTGTTCGGCCAGCAACTCGCTTGGTTTGTTACCCCAAACACGGGGTACAAGAGAGTTTTATTTCAACGTTACTTTATAGAATATGAGATGAGACGAAATTGGTATGCCGGCTTTTCTTTGAAGGCGCATGGCGATCATGCAGATTATCTCGCCTTCTCAACTGGTTATTTTTTCAAGATTTAGCTATTCGACTTCGATAAACTTCTCTAGCGAAAACGCCTGGCTTCTTTCCACAAATAAAGTTTTTACCCTTCCCCACACTTGCCCAAACAATTCCGACTTGCGGTAGTTCTCTAAACTTTGGGGCACGTCCCAGTGACTGAGCGTGGTGTAGGTGTTGGGGTCATCGGCATCTTTCAGTAATTGCAAATGCGAGCAACCTGGAAAATTACGAATCGCTGTTTTGTGCTTGTCGAAGATTTGCAAAAATTCTTCAACCCCAGCTTCGGTGAAGTGCATACGTACGATTCGGATGATCATTTTAGATTTGTGATTTAAGATTTGCGATTTCTTTGCTAACCTAAAGTCCCAATACCTATTTATTCCTCAAACAAAATACTCACCGCGCTGTCATATTCCATTCCTAGCAGTTCGTTGGCGCGGCCTTTATAAATACCGATCTCTAAAAGCCCAAGGCTGTTGAAAATCAAAAAGCATTCGCCTTGGTCGGCTTGAAAATAGTTGGTGTTGATGCGCCTGAATTTTTCACGCGCAAACTGCACCGTAAAAGTCTTTCCCTTGCTAAGAATATCAAAATCTGTTTTAGAAATATTGGTGATCAGGTTTCCAAAATTATCTACCCGCACCACATGGCCAGCAATCAACTTGCGCGTGGCCTTCACCGATCGCCCAATCATTTTTTTGAACGTGCTCATCGGTTTGCCCAAGGTGGTGATGGTCACACCGCTTGCCAACTTAGCGGCCGCGGGCGCAAAAATTTCTTTCTCTGGGAAAGATGAACTGATTGGGTTGACCGAATTGATGTCCACTAATTGCTGGTGAGGCTTGTCAGTGATCAGTCCGAACAATCCATTATCGGCACCAACGAAAAAATAATCTTCAATCTGAATAGCAATTGAAGAGCCATCACTCGATCCCGTTGCGTCAACACCAACCAAATGCACTGTGCCTTTCGGGAAATCGCGGAACACACTTTTGAGCGCAAACGCCCCGTGGGCAATATCGCTAGGCAAAATTTTGTGCGTGATGTCAACGATGGTGAGGCCGGGGTTGATCCCTAGTATTTTTGCCTTGATGGCGGCCACGTAGTGGTCGGTTTCCCCGCTGTCGGTGAGAAGTGTAACAATGGCCATCGGGGCGAAACTTTTTATTAAATTGATCCTACATAAATTTTACGTCACTGCGAGCGCCTGCGCTGGTTGTGCGTTTGAGCGAAGCAGTCTCGTTGAAGGATCGCTTCGCTCCGCCACTTTCTTGCTGGTGTTCGCAATGACGGATATTAGTTTGCGTAATATCCGTTTATTAAATTTACTTTTCAAAAATAAACCATTTCAACCACTTTACTTCTTTGATCGAAAAAACCATCACCCTCGAAAATGTTCCGCTGCTGGATTTCCTCGGCATCGAGAACAAAAACATCAACGAATTGTCTGCCGCTTTTCCCAAGAGCCGCATCGTGTCGCGCGGCAACGAGATATTAGTAAAGGGCGAATCGCCAGACATCTTACTGATCACTGACATTTTAAACTCGCTGGTCGATCACTTTCACCAGTTTGGAAAAGTGACCGAAGAAAACGTGCGTGGCTACATTGCGCAAGAGCAGCACGAGCCGATGGCCGATCAGGCAGACGGAATTATTATTTATGGAACGAAAGGCTCGCCCATCAAAGCGAAGACGGTGAACCAGCAAAAGTTGGTACAATCGGTGAAGGAAAATGATTTGGTGTTTGCGCTAGGGCCAGCAGGCACCGGCAAAACTTTTGTGTCGGTGGCCCTTGCAGTGAAGGCATTAAAAAATAAGACCGTAAAAAAAATAATCATCACACGACCAGCCGTGGAAGCAGGGGAGAACCTCGGCTTTTTGCCGGGCGACTTGAAAGAAAAAATCGACCCATACCTGCGGCCAATTTATGATGCGCTCAACGATATGTTGCCGAATGAGAAATTAAAATTTTATATGGAGCGCGAAATCATTGAGATCGCACCGCTCGCCTACATGCGCGGACGCACGCTGCACAACGCTTTTATTTTATTGGACGAAGCACAGAACACAACGCCCATGCAAATGAAAATGTTCCTCACCCGCATGGGGCCGGATTCTAAAATGATTGTGACGGGCGACACCACACAGATTGATTTGCCTTCCAACCAAAAATCAGGATTGAAAGAAGCTGTGCGTATCCTCAACGAAACAAAGGGCATTGGCTTTGTAGAACTCAACGAGCGCGATGTAGTGCGGCACAAATTAGTCAGAGATATTATTGAGGCGTATGGAAAGGCGGGGAGTTGATGAGAAGGTTATTAGTTGATAAGTTATCAGTTAATGGTCAGAACTCCCTAATTTAAAGTGCGCTACCTGATGACATAACACCGGTTAACTTTTAACTTATAACGATTAACTAAAATACTATGCCAACATACATCATCGTAGAAGTAAAAATCCACGATCCCGTTCAATACGAGGATTATAAAAAACTCACACCGATTTCACTAGCGCAGTATCAAGGAAAATTTATTGTGCGAGGCGGCAAGACCGAAACGCTGGAAGGCGACTGGGATCCGCAGCGCATTGTTGTATTGGAATTTCCAAATGCAACATTGGCCAAGAATTGGTGGGCCTCGGAAGAGTATACACCCGCGAAAGCACTCCGTCATCGTACTGCTAAATCAAAAATGATTTTAGTGGAAGGACTATAGAATTACAAATTGCAAATTGAAGATTACAAATTGTACATCGTAAATCTGAAATCGTCAATCTAAAATGAAGTGGTTGCCATATCCAATGTTGCGGATTGCTGGGTTCTTTACTAGTGGTGTGCTGTTGGGTATCTATTTTCCAGAAGCTATTCCTTTTAAACTTACCCCTGGGTTAATCATTATTTGTGTTGTTGGTTTCTTCGCTGTTAAATTTTATTCGAGGGAAAACCGATTTGGTTTCACTTTAGGTTTGCTTGGATTGGCGGCAATTTTTTTGTTGGGCTTTGCACGATTGATTTTGTTTACGGATTCAAGAAGCGAAAATCATCTATCAAAAATCAATCAGCCAATCGAAGCGTATGAAGCCATCGTAAGAAGTGTGCCCGAAGCGAAAGTAAAATCATGGAAAATTGAAGTTGAAGTAACTTCTGTTAAAGCAAACGACCTGCCTTCATCAAAACTTCGGCAGGCAGGCTGGCAGCTTGCAAAAGGAAAAGTGTTGCTCTATATTTCTAAGAAGAATTTTGTGGCGGCCAATTGGCACTATGGCGACAAGATTTTAGTGAAAGGAAATCCGCAAGAGCTACGTTCTCCGGCAAACCCTGGCGAATTTGATTTTAAAAGATTCTTGAGTTTTAAAAATATCTCGCACCAGCAGTTTGTTCAGGCCGAAGAGGTAAAGTTTTTATCACCCTCTTCCCGCAAAGGTTTTATTTATTATTCGCACCAGGCACGTGCTTGGTCGATGAAAAAATTAAACGAATATGTGCATGGCGAAAATGAGCGCGCCATTGCCATCGCGTTGGTGCTTGGCGTGACCGATGGCATCGACAACGATTTGCAAAATGCCTATGCGGCCAGCGGTGCCATGCACGTGTTGGCGGTGTCGGGCATGCACGTGGGCATCATCTACGCCATCATACTTTTTTTGTTCAAGCCGCTGAGCAAGTTTAAATGGAGCCGATGGACAGTGGCCATCATCAGTTTGTTTTTGCTTTGGTCTTTTTCATTTGTCACAGGCAACTCTCCTTCGGTGCTGCGGGCTGTTACCATGTTTTCGTTCATCGCGTTGGCAAGGCCACTCGGCTGGCGCACCAACATTTACAATACCCTTGCCGCTTCGGCTTTTGTACTGCTCCTCTACAATCCGTATTTAATAATGTCGGTAGGCTTTCAGCTTTCTTACCTTGCGGTGATCGGCATCGTTTACTTGCAACGACCACTGTACAGTTTGTGGGAAATTGAAAACCCTCTTGGCGACTGGACGTGGAAGATCACGTGTGTTTCCATTGCTGCGCAGTTGGCCACGTTTGCACTTGGCCTGCTTTACTTCCATCAATTTCCTACTTACTTTTTGGTTTCCAATTTGTTTGTCATCCCGCTCTCTACATTGGTACTTGTGGCCGGTATTTTTTTATTGAGTGTGAGTTTTATTTCTTCGGTTGCATTTTTTGTGGGCATGATTTTAGAGTGGCTGATCAAAGCACTGAACTGGATTGTTTTCAAAACAGAAGCATTGCCGATGAGTTTGATCAACGGCATCCACATCTCTATCTTTCAATGTTGGCTGCTGATGGGAATATTGATCGCGTTGATTTTGCTTTTCGAATTCAGGTCTGCCCAATGGCTCTATGTTTCATTTGCTTTCGCTATTATTTTTTCTGTAGCAGAATGGCAACATTTTTTTGAAGATGTAAATCAGAAACAAATGATTGTGTACAGTATCAACAATCATCGGGCAATAGAATTTATCGATAGAGGGCGATCTTATTTTGTAGCCGATTCAACTTTGCACCACGATGCCGACCGCATCCGGTTTCATATTTTGCCAAACCGATTAAAGCATGGAGTTGCAAAAACCGAATTGAAAACACCCTTTCATGTCAAAGCAAAAGGCATTGACTTTTTTCGGTGGAATCACCAAACGATTGCAGTGGTCAGCAACAAAGCCAGTCAACTTCCAAGCTACCCATCAGTTGATTATTGGATTATCAGCAACAATTCACTGGGTCGAAAAAAATTGACAGCACTTCAATTCAATCCCGTTATTTTTGACGGGAGTAATTCAAAAAGACTTGCCGAAGATTTGACCCAACGATTGGATAAACCATTTTCAGTTTTGCACGAAGGCTCATTCATCATTCAATAAAATATTATGGACTTAGTATTGTACGAAACAAAAGAACGGATCGGTTACATCACCCTCAACCGACCTCAGAAAAGAAATGCACTGAGCTACGAACTGGTGGCCGCATTGAAAGAAGCATTGACACATGCTCAAGCCGACCCTGCCGTTAAAATAATTGTGCTTCGGGCCAACGGTGATTCTTTTTGTGCGGGAGCAGACTTGGCTTCTTTGCAACAACTTCAAAAATTTTCTTTGGAAGAAAATATTGCCGACTCCAATCATTTGAAAGAATTGTTTTTGACAATTTATCAACTAAAAAAAGTAGTCATCGCCCAAGTGCAAGGCCACGCCTTGGCCGGAGGCTGCGGGTTGGCAACCGTTTGCGATTTTGTTTTCGCGGTGCCCGAGGCAAAGTTTGGTTACACCGAAGTGAAGATCGGTTTTGTGCCCGCTATGGTCTTGATTTTTCTCATTCGCAAAATAGGGGAGCAGCGCGCCAAGCATTTGCTGCTGAGTGGTGAATTGGTACAAGGAAATGAAGCAATGAATTTTGGCCTCGTCAACTTTTTGATTTCAAAAACAGAATTGGAAAACAAAGTCGAAGAGTTTGCACAGAAGCTTATAAAAAGTAATTCGGCTCATTCGATGGCACTCACCAAGCAGATGATTGATGAAGTACAATCCATGACACTGAATGAAGCATTGGACTATGCGGCAAGAAAGAATGCCGAGATGCGCGGCTCAGCCGATTGCAAGAAAGGGATTGCTGCGTTTCTGGGAAAAACTGAGATGAAATGGTAACTCGACTTACGCAAAATGAAACCGTCTTTGCGAGTGTCCGCGATGGAATGCGGGGGGCGAAGCAATCCTAAAATCGGGAGATTGCTTCGCCCCATCACACAAATCTTCGCTGGTGCTCGCAATGACGTTTCATATTTTTCGTAAGTCGAAATGGTAATGCTCACAAAATCTTTTTTCAATTTTCTTTATCCTTATGAAACTTTAATCGTAAAATTACGATTAATAGCACCATGGGACTTACCAAAACCGAACAGTTTAAAAAAACGCATATTGCCTTGGCCACGCTGACCAAGGCATTGGGGCATCCTGCACGGATTGCTATCCTCCAGTTTTTAATCA
>JAYWDN010000122.1:0-24688 GCA_043780615.1 Bacteroidota bacterium
TTCACATGCGACATCGCACCGAGGTTATAGATTTCATCGGGTTGAACTTCTTGTACGATCCGGATCACGTTGACCGAATCAGTGAGGTCTCCGTAGTGGAGTTTGAGTTGCACCTTTTCTTCGTGCGGATCTTGATAAAGGTGATCGATGCGGTCGGTGTTGAAAAGTGAACTCCTTCTTTTCAGTCCATGTACTTGGTATCCTTTGGCGAGCAGCAACTCGGCCAAATAGGCACCGTCTTGCCCTGTGATTCCAGTAATTAATGCTCTTTTCACAATAGTCGAATTATTAAGTCTGCAAAGATAAAAATTTCAGGTTGGCCTCCATGCGTGCTTTCTTAACCCAATTATTTCTTGAAATGAACATGTTTTAATAACATTGCTAAAAATTTTGCCACCATGGAAGCCAGCAGCAATGACGAAATCGACTTAGTGGGGCTTGCCGTAGCCGCTATTCGTTATTTTAAAAAACATTTGACGTTTATTCTGGTCTTTACGGGCACGGGCATGACGGTGGCGTTTGCCGTGCACATGTTCACGCCACGTGTGTACGAAAGCAAAATGATTTTTGAGTCTGATATTCTAAATGAGTCTTACGTTAAACAATTCACTGAAACAATAAACAATCTCATTGATGAGAAAAACTTTAAGGACTTATCGTCACAACTGTCTCTGCCTGAGGCAGGGGTAAAAATGGTTGCCCTCATTAAGATCGAAAAAGTAAAAAAAGATCCTGCCGTACAAAAAGACGGAACTTTCATTGTTACTGCCAACATCACCAATAGAGAAGTCCTTACGAAGCTACAGAGCGGCATTCTCCAAATGCTACGCAATAATGATTTTGTAAAAATCCAAGTACGGCAGCGAAAAGAAATGTACACCACGTTGATTGAAAAAACAGAGCATGAAATCCAATCAATGGATAGTTTGAAAAAAATTTTCCTAAAAAAAGGGGGTAATAGCAAAGAAACTGAAGCGGTCCTTGTCGATCCTACCCATGTTATGACCCTTCACAAAGAATTAGCGGAGTATAAAAGAAAATTAGAAATTGCGGATGACATTCAAATGGTAGAAGGATTTACTTTTTTCAAAAAGCCTCTGGGGCTACGGCTTTCTTTGATGCTTTCTTTCGGTTTTTTTGGAGGGCTTTTTATTGCTATCGGGATATTGACCTTCACTTATCTCCTAAAATTAGCCAACACCCAAACCCGTTGACCCCAATCATCACTTTATTAAAAAAAGAATTCGCACTTGAGCTCAGGCGCAAGTCGGTGGTGGCGGGCTTGGCTTTGTATTTGGTCAGCATGGTGTTTATCTGTTACCTTGCTTTTGCGCTTCGCCAAAACTTGATCGGCCCGCAGGTGTGGAGTGCACTTTTCTGGATCACGCTTTTGTTCACCGCCATCAACACGGTGGCCAAAAGTTTTATTGGCGAAAAGCGTGGCCTCGACATTTATTTTTATTCCATCGCCAGCCCCACGCACATTTTGGTTTCTAAAATCATTTATAATTTTTTGTTGTGCCTGCTCCTTTCGCTGGTTGGTTATTTTTTGTTTACGCTTTTCTTGAATGACCCCGTTCAAAACAAACTTGTTTTTGTTCTCACCTTGACCTTGACATCCGCTGGGTTTGCCTCTTCGCTCACCTTGCTTTCGGGCATTGCCGCCAAGGCCAACAACAGCGCCATCCTCATGGCAGTGCTTAGCTTTCCAGTAGTGATTTCCATTTTGCTGATGGCGATCAAGGTGACAAAAAATTGCATTGACGATCTGGACCCCAGCGTAAGCTACGAGCCAATGCTTTCGCTGTTGGCGATAAATTTTCTGGTCACGGCTGCTTCGTATTTGCTCTTTCCATTTGTTTGGAGAAATTGATGCCTTGTTGGTGGTAATGATTAATTTTGTTGGCCGAAGAATTTCAAATTAATCTGGCTTACGAAATTTATTGAATGTCTTTCTTTGTGACTTCGCGTTTTGTGTGAAAAATCTAATAATAAAATGAAATCCAATTGGTGGAAAATATTGAGTGTAGTGTTGCTGACCTACACCATCGTTGGTGGGTTGCTCTTTGAAGTGCCCCGACTCAACATTGTCAACGAAACCATCCGTGCGCTTTATTTCCATGTGCCGATGTGGTTTGGCATGGTCTCTCTTTTTTTGACTTCGGCTTTTTATTCCATTGCGTATTTGCGCAAGCCCGATTTTAAAACCGATGTGCGTGCTTTTGAGTTTGCCAATGTGGGCTTGGTCTTTGGCATGCTGGGCATTGTTACCGGCATGATCTGGGCCAACTACACCTGGGGCACACCGTGGCATGGCGACCCCAAACAAAACGGAGCAGCCATTACCCTGCTGGTCTATCTCGCTTATTTTATTTTGCGCGGCTCGGTGGGCAACGCAGAGCAACGTGCGCGCCTCAGCGCAGTCTATAATATTTTTGCGTTCGTGGCCATGGTGCCGCTCATCTTCATCATTCCGCGCATGACCAGCAGCATGCACCCCGGCAGTGGCGGCAACCCCGGCTTCAACATGTACGACCTCGACAGCAAAATGCGCATGGTATTTTATCCTGCCGTGATCGGTTGGATATTGCTCGGTGTTTGGCTTGCCTCACTGCGCATCCGGATAAAATTGGTAGAAGAAAAAATTATTGAACAAGAAGATGAAAAACAAAACTAATTTATTGCTGTTGGCACTGTGCCTGTTCAGCAACATGCTCTTTGCACAAGAGGCTGAGATGGCCGATACCCTGCGCGGCAATGGAAAAATCTATGTAGTGGTGGCCATCCTCCTCGTTATCTTTGCTGGACTGATTGGCTATATGATTTATACCGATCTTAAGGTCACTAAATTAGAAGAACGAATTAAGTAAATTTACGATTTGCAAGGTACGATTTACGATTGCACTCACTGTTAAATTGTACCTCGTAAATCATAAATCGTAAATCATTCTGTATGAAACTTCCCCACATCATTGCCATCCTTGTTATCGCTGCGGCCATCGGCATCATCATTGCCACAGCAGGCGATGCCAGCACGTACTCCAACTTCGACACGGCCTATCAAATGGCAACGGAAGGCAACGATACTCCCCTACACGTGGTAGGCGGATTGAAAAAAGATGATGGCGGCCACATCATCGGTTTGGAGAACAGTGCCGACAAACTTTCGTTTTCGTTTGTGTTGATTGACGAAAACAAAAAAGAACAAAAGGTTATTTACAACGAGCCCATGCCCCCCGATTTTTTGCGCAGCGAAAAGGTGGTGGTGATCGGCAGCTACCAGCACAATCAATTCATCGCCAAAAAAATATTATTAAAGTGCCCCAGCAAATACCAAGATAAAAAACTCGTTGCCCGTTAATCGTTATCAGTTAATTGGCACCCCCTCACTACTATTAACGACAAACGATCAACCATTAACGATTAACGAATGCATTATATCATCGGCAGCCTTGGCCATCTCTTTGTTATCGCTTCGCTTGTCGCTTCGGTGGTTGCCGCGTTTGCGTATTGGAAAAGTTTCCATTCAACCGACAGCATTAAAAAAGTAGCGTGGATAAAAAATGCCAGAACTGCATTTTACATGCACGGCATTTCGGTGCTGGGCATTGTGGTGGTCTTGTTCATCATCATCTACCAACATTATTTCGAATACCACTACGCCTACAGTCACTCATCGCTGCACTTGCAGGCACAGTACATGGTGTCTTGTTTTTGGGAAGGCCAAGAGGGAAGTTTTTTGTTGTGGATGTTTTGGCAAGCCGTGATTGGCATTATTTTGATGAACACCCAGCGCGACTGGGAAGCCCCTGTGATGGTGGTGTTTGCACTGGTGCAAGCCTTCCTCGCCTCCATGATTTTGGGTGTTGTCATTCCTGTTGTTGATTTTAAAATCGGCAGCTCGCCTTTCATTTTGCTGCGCGATGCCCTCAGCGACCCCATCTTCAAAATCAATCCTGAGTTTATTCCCAAAGATGGCAACGGCCTCAACCCGCTCTTGCAAAATTATTGGATGGTGATCCATCCGCCCACGTTGTTCCTCGGCTTCGCGCTCACGCTGCCTCCGTTTGCCTTTTGCATTGCCGGGCTGTGGCAAAAAAAATATTCAGCGTGGATCAAACCCGCGCTGCCGTGGGCGTTGCTCGGTGGTGCTGTGCTTGGCCTCGGCATTTTGATGGGCGGCTACTGGGCGTATGAAACGCTGAGTTTTGGCGGCTACTGGAACTGGGACCCTGTGGAAAACGCAGTGTATGTGCCGTGGCTCGTGCTCATTGCTTCCATCCACGTGATGATGTCGTACAAGAATAGCGGCTCGGCATTGAAGGCATCGATCATCTTGAGCCTCACGGTTTTCATTTTGATTTTGTATTCCACTTTTCTCACGCGCAGTGGAATTCTGGGCGATGCCTCGGTGCACTCGTTTACCGACCTTGGCCTTTCCGGCCAGCTTCTCCTTTACCTTTTGTTCTTTACCATAGCCGCCCTTGTCCTTTGTTTTTTTCGATGGAAAGAAATCCCATCCACAGAAAAAGAAATTTCTGTTTACTCGCGCGAGTTCTGGGTTTTCCTTGGCGCAACCACATTGTGCTTGATGGGCTTTCAAGTGCTGATGCCCACGTCCATCCCTGTGTACAACAAAATCATCGAGTTGTTTGGTGGCCACTCTAACTTGGCTCCTCCTGCCAACCAAATCGAATTCTATTCTAAATTTCAATTGTGGTTTGGTGTGGCCGTGGCGTTGATTTCTGGCACAGGCCAGTTTTTTTGGTGGAAGAAAATGGACAAAGAAAAACTGAAGAAAGAAATCCTTGCGCCCCTCCTCATCACCTTAGTGCTTTTCGCGATCATCATCTCCATCGCTAAAGTTTACAACCCTATTTACCTCGCGCTCACCTTGGCGGGAATTTATTTGATCGTCTCCAATTTAAAAGTTCTTATTTCGGTATCGAAAATAAACCCGGGCCTCTCGGGCGGAGCCGTGGCCCACGTTGGCGTGGGGCTGATGCTGATCGGCATTCTTTTTTCTGCGGGCTACTCGCGCGTGGTGTCGCTCAACAGCAGCGGACTGATTGTGAACAAAGGCCAAGGCACGGACTTCAACCGCGACAATCTTTTGCTTTTTTTAAACGAAACCAAATCCATGGCGGGCTACGACATCGAATACCGAAGCGAAAATTTGGAGCTGCGAAACAAGAGCGGCTTCGTCAAAAAAAATGAGGTGGAACCCACCCGCGATCCGTACCGCGTGGTCGCCAAAAAAGATATTCTCTTCCGCGAAAAGAAATTGTACAACGCCAAAGACACGTTTGAAATCTATCCAGAAAATACTTTTTACGAAATTGAAATGCGCAAAGACGGAAAGGTGGCAGCTACATTGTATCCGCGCATTCAAGTGAACCCGGCCATGGGCGGCTTCCTCGCCTCGCCCGACATCAAACGAAATTTTGACCGCGACATTTACACGCACGTCTCGCTGGCGATGAACCACGAAGAAGAAGCCGAATGGGGCAAGCCCGAAGAACTAAAAGTGAAAATCGGGAAACCGTTTTTTGTCAACGACTATGTAGCCGTGCTGCAAGAGATCAAACGCATAGAAAAAATTGAAGGCATCGAGCTCAGTGCCGAAGACGTGGCCGTGAAAGCAAAAATAAAAATCGAAGGCGAGCATGAACCGTTTTATGCCGAGCCTGTTTTTGTGATCAAAGGCAAAACACAAGTGGGGCGCATCGCTGCCGATGTGAACGATCTGGGCGTGCGCATTTCGTTGCTCAATATTTTTCCGCAGACCAATGAATTTCTTTTGAGCACCAGCGCTCGGCAAAAAAATTGGGTGGTGATCAAGGCATTGGAGAAGCCCTACATCAATGTGCTGTGGCTGGGCACGGGCGTGCTGATGGTAGGCTTTGCGATGGCGATGGTGAGAAGGTTTAGAAGCCAGTGAAATCAGTAGGCAGTAAGCAGTTGACCGTTGGCAAAAATGTTGTCAATTGTTGGCTTTGTCAACTTACCATTTATTCAGTCATCAAAAAAAATTTGATCCATGACCTTTTCTAAAAAAATCCTGATTGCGCTTTCCATTATTTTGGTTGCCATCCAATTCATCCGCCCAGCGCCCAATATTTCTTCGGGCGACACCCCCAACGACATCACCAAAAAATATGAAGTGCCCGAACAAGTGCAATCGATTTTAAAACAATCGTGCTACGACTGCCATAGCAACAACACTACCTACCCGTGGTATGCCAACGTGCAGCCCGTGGGCTGGTGGATTCAAAACTGGCACGTGAACGATGGCAAGGAGCACCTGAACTTTTCGGAGTATGCCACCTATCCTGAAAAAAAAGCGAAACACAAGTTTGAAGAAATTGCAGACGAAGTACGCGGTGGCGAAATGCCCCTGAGCAGCTACACGCTGATGCACGGCAATGCCTTGCTCACCGCAGCGCAAATCAAGTTGGTGGTGGACTGGGCAGAGAGTTTGAAGTAATTTTTTTACATCGTCATTGCGAGGAACGAAGCAAATCTCCAAAAATTGTCTCTGTCCTTGGGGATTGCTTCGCCCGAAACGTTCTCGCAATGACGGTTGTCTCTGAGATTGCTTCGCACAGCCGCACTAAACCAACGCTGGTGCTCGCAGTGACGTTTTCATATTTTCATGGTATGAACCACGGTGGCACAGTTTACATCATGACCAACAAACACCACACTACGTTGTACGTGGGCGTTACCTCCAACCTTCTGGGTCGTGTGATGGAACATAAAGAAAATTATTACCCTAAAAGTTTTACGGCAAAGTACAATCTGCACAAGCTTGTCTATCATGAAAGTTTTTCTTCCATTGATGAGGCCATTGATCGCGAAAAGCAACTGAAAGGAGGATCGAGACAAAAGAAAATAGACTTGATCAATGCGATGAACCCGCTTTGGAGAGATTTATTTGAGGAGGAGGTCAGGTTTTGGTAGGGGTCGTCATTGCGGAGCGAGTTCGTCATTGCGAGGAGGAACGAGCAAAGCAATCCCCAAAGTAGTGTTTCATCCGGGGAGACTGCTTCGCGCCTACACACAATCCAACGTTGGTGCTCGCAGTGACGGGCAACATTGTCATTGCGATCCCGATGGCTATCGGGAGAAGCAATCCCCCATTCAAACCGTCATTGCGAGTACCCGTGGAGCAGGCGGGTGGGACGAAGCAATCCCCAAGGCAGTGTTTCATCCGGGGAGGCTGCTTCGCGCCTACACACAATCCAACGTTGGTGCTCGCAGTGACGGGCAACATCGTTCTCGCAATGACGGTTGCCTTGGGGATTGCTTCGCCCGTCCCGATTATTTCGGGACGGTCTCGTGCCAAAGGCATCCCTTTAGGGCAATGACGCGCAGTAATCACCCCGGTTATTTTTTACGAGTTTTCGGTATAAACCTTATCTTTGAAAGTTGTACTCACAAAACCTTATTTACCCATGAGGACTTTTTATAAAACTTCATTTGCCGTAATTGCTTTTTTAATCTTGTCAGTAGCCGCACGTTCGCAAAATAATGCGGTGGCGATTGGCACTTCAAGCACCAATCCAAATGCAGTTCTCTTATTATTTGGAAATGGTAAGCAGGGATTAATTATACCCACTACTACAGACCACCTTCAAATTTCAACTGGGTCAAACGAAACAGGCATGATTGTCTTTAATACAGCCACCAAGCAAGTATATGTGTTTGATGGAACTGCATGGGCAACTGTTGGGGGCGGTGGCGGATCAGGAACAACTTATACGTTAGGGTTTGATAACACCTTCAACTCTATAACATTAAAAGATAATACAACCAGTGTACTTCAATCCATACCAATTCAAATCTCGAAAGGAAATGTTGCCGCTATTGCTCCATCGAATAGTCAAGTGCTTATGTACAATGGTGTCAGTAATGTGTGGACGCCCGTTACTCTGAGTGGAGACATCGCTTCTACGAACACTGGGATCACAAAAGTTACGGGTCTTAACAGCAAAGTCTTGCCAGCATTCAGTGCAGGTGCTCTTACCAGTGATGCCGTAGGCAATCTTTCATGGACCGCTCCTGCAAGTGGTCTCATACTAAGCAATGGCCAAATTTTAACTGGCAATGGAGCTACAAATGCAGCAACCGCACTTTCTGGCGATGCTTCTTTAATTATTGGCTCACTTACTATTAACCCAGGAGTAATCACAGGAGCTAAAATTGCCGCTAGCACTATCTCAGGTGGAAATATTGTACCCAATCCATCAATAGGTGGTACCCTTAGCGCAGCAAACCTTGTATCCTTAGGCGCACTTACATCCACGGGCGCACTTACTGTCGGGGTGGGCGGTACCACTACTTTTGGTGGCCTCTCGTACACTTGGCCAAGTCTGCCTCTCACCACAGGAAATTTTCTCCAAACCGATAACCTCGGCAATTTATCATGGACAGCACAGGCACTTTTCACCACCCCCAACGTAGTGCCCAAAGGAAGCGCAGGCGGCTTGGTGGCTTCTGGAATTTATGAAAATGCCTTAGGGGATGTGGGGATCGGCACTGTCACACCTTCATTCCCACTGGATATTAAAACACCAACTAATGCGTACGGGTTAAATCATTCTGATGGAACTGTAGTGATGAGCACTTACGCTGGTAACGGAGGAGCCTATGGAGGAGCTATCGGTACCCAATCAGATCATCCATTTTTTATTTATACTGCTGCTGGCGGGGCCAGAATGACTATTTTAGGAAATAATGGTGGAATTAATACGGGTGGAGTAGGAATTGGCACACCTACCCCGCTCAACAGATTAGATATTGCTGGCGGAGCGGTTGTTGGATCAGCTTACGCTGGAATCAATACCGCCCCCTCTAATGGTCTCCTTGTGCAAGGCAATGTTGGCATTGGAACGGTTACTCCCTCTTCCATAGGGATACTTCATGTTGCGGGTGGCAATATTGCGGTCGATGGTACTGCTGCCAATGGTATTGTTTGGGTCAACGGCAACACATATCAAGCGCACATGCACAGATTTGGAGCGGTCAACAGCAACCTGTATGTGACCAATGCAGGATCCAGCAATTTGACTGGGGTGTACCTTGCCAGCGGAGCCGTTAACTGGACTTCCACGTCCGACAGGCGTCTCAAGGAAAATATTGTGGAGACCTCCTATGGGCTTGACGAGATTCTGCGGCTTTCGGTGAAGGAGTTTAACTTTAGGACTACGAAAGAGAAAGACAAAAAAATAGGATTTATTGCACAAGAGGTCTATAAGGTCATTCCGGAAATCGTTCAAAAAGGAGATGACGGAGAATATAGCGGATCAGGAAATGCGGAATCATCTAAGGGGTCTGGTTTTGCTCCATGGGGTGTTGATTATGCAGGGCTAACACCCATCCTGGTGAAGTCAACTCAGGAACAGCAGAAACAGATAGCGTATCTGAAAAAACAAATTGAAGAGTTGAAAGCACAGCAATCTAAAAAAGAAACCACCGCGCAACTCGAACTCAACCGGTTAAAATCTGAAATCGCCAACATCAAAAAAGCGTTGGGGATGGAAGCGAGTGGGGGGAAGAAAAAGTAGCTTGTAGTGTGAAGTTCAATTTATCTCATTATCAGAAATGCTTTGTTTGACATTTTCTGACAAATTATACAGTATCATTATTAGATGGAAAAAAATGAATTCAAAAAGGGAATTGGAGCGTCATAAGAATCAGATTGATGCGAGCATTAGATTTCTACAAGAAGGTTTCGAGAACCTGAACAAACGAAACTATGAATTTTATGAGTTCATCGAATCCAATTACTTCAACCTTGAGGAGCGTTTAACGAAGCTTGAAAGAAAATTTCAGGAGCTATCCTGATCTCAAATAGCACGCGTTGCAAACGCGCGCTAACAGGGAGATAGAGGGCGATATTTGCACCCAACAGCTTATGGTATGCCCGCGGAGATGCAAGTAAAAGGCGAAGAAGAAAAGAAAGAAAATTGATTGAGCCTACTCGTCAACCCTTAGTTCTTTTTTATATTCTCATCCTCAACCCTTTTTTATAGTCCACTTTGGTTAAATACAATCCTTCGGGTGGCACGTTCATGCCCGCCCCTAGTTGGCGCGCGTTTGCAACGCGTGCCCTTCTGAATATAATCCAGTTTCTGTCGAGTGAATCTTGCCGATGTTAATAACTCAGGGTGATTTCCGTCTTGCCATAATTTGTAATTGCTTACTCGTTTTAAATGATCTGCCACTTCGCTGAACAACCCTAAAATCCATTCCTTGCGGCTTTCATTTATGTGCTTCATCACTTTGATCAGTTCTTTTGAAGTAAATTTTTTAAAATCGCGCAGGATGTCTGGCAACTTCTCTCCTCTTGTGCTTATAATCATATGAAGGTGGCTTGGCATTAAGCACCAGGCGTGTATCACTAGTCCCTTTTCTTTTTGGCAGTGACGGAGTGAATCAATGATTACATGCTTCAGCTCCCAACGGGTAAACAAATCTACCCAGCCAACGGTGGCCATCGTTACGAAGTACATGCCTTGCCCATCGATGAACTTATACTTTTCAGACATGGCACCAAAATTAAAAATTTAAGGAATACGTTGACTGGAAAAAAATTTGGAATAGCACGCGTTGCAAACGCGCGCTAACAGGCATCTGTTGCGTGAGCTAACCGCTTGGTCATACTGATTTTGCGTTCCAAGATTTTCCTGTTGTTTAATAAAATCAACATCACGTCTAATTCTTTATGGAAATAAACGGACATGATTTTTATCCCGTCCTCAAAAATCATTTTATCAATTGGGTCGAAGTTCCACGCGGGGTTAGTTGAAGTATTCATTCCACTTTTTAATTATTGTCTCTCTTTTTTCAGCAACTATTTCCATTAAATATAGAAAATCCAGTTGACACAAAAATCCAAAAAAAACATTTCCGTTTAGTATCAAATCACCTCACCTTCAAATTTTTCTTGTACGCTACTTCCGTTAAATAAAGTCCTTCGGGCGGCACGTTCATGCCCGCACGTTTGCGGTCTTTGCTGTGGATGATGGCTTGAAATTCTTTCATCGAAATTTTTTTTGTGCCTACCTCCAACAGCGTGCCTACCACTGCGCGCACCATGCCGCGCAAAAAACGGTTGGCCGTGATGGTGAAGACTAGTTGCTCGCCTATTTTTTTCCAGTGTGCTTTTGTGATCGTGCACCTGAAATGGTTCACATCGGTTTTCACTTTGCTAAAACTGGTGAAGTCGTGCTCGCCCAGCAGCATCGCAGCCGCGTTGTTCATCAACTCAACATCCATTTCTTTAAAAAAATAAAAGGCGCGCCCTGCAAGCAACGGGTTTTTCTTGGTGGTGATGTGGTACTGGTACGTGCGCGTGCGGGCATCGTAGCGGGCGTGGGCAGTGGGCTTTACTTTAGCAATGGAGCGGATGGCAATGTCGGGTGGCAAAAATGAATTGAGCCGTTGCAACAACGTGTCGCGATCAAATTCTTTTTCAAGGTCGGCATGAAAAAACTGCTGCGTACAATGCACGCCCGCATCGGTGCGGCCACTGGCCACGATAGAAATTTTTTCGCGAAGTAATTTGCTCAAGGCGTTCTCCACCACTTGTTGTATGCCCAATGCATTGGCTTGGTTTTGCCAGCCGTGGTAGTTTGTTCCGTCATAAGTAATCTCAAAGAAATAACGCATAGCTACAAAAGTAATCTATTTGAAAAATTTGAAGGTTGCGTACCATGATCGCATCACTCATTTTCAAATTTTCAAATCGACTAATTTTCAAATCGATTAATTAGTTTAGCTTTGCCCGGCAAATAATCACTCGTAAATTATTTGCCATGGCACACGACCCCTCCAAATTCCTTTTCGAAGCACTTACCTATGATGATGTGCTTCTCGTTCCGGCTTACAGTGATGTTTTGCCACGCGAAACCAGCACAGCGGGCCATTTAACCAAGAATATCAAACTTAATATTCCGCTAATTTCAGCAGCCATGGATACGGTTACTGAAACTCAGTTGGCCATCAGCATGGCATTGGAAGGCGGGTTAGGCTTCATTCATAAAAACATGACCATTGCGCAGCAGGCCGAGCAAGTGCGAAAGGTGAAGCGATCGCAAAGTGGGATGATCCTCGATCCGATCACCCTACGGATAAATTCTACCGTTCGCGATGCAGAAAAAATAATGCGTGAACACAAAATCGGTGGTATTCCTGTAATCGATGAAAACGGAAAGCTGGTAGGCATTATCACCAACCGCGATTTGCGTTTTCAAAAAGACATGGCTATGCCCATTGAGCAAATCATGACCAAAGAAAATCTGATCACCGCACCCGAGGGTATCACACTGGAAAAGGCAGAAATACTTTTGCAGAATTATAAAATTGAAAAGCTACCTATCGTCAGTAAAAAAGGAAAGCTTACGGGATTAGTTACTTACAAAGACATCTTAAAAAAGAAAAACAAACCCAACGCTTGCCACGATGAATATGGCCGGTTGAGAGTAGGCGCGGCCGTAGGTGTCACTCCAGATATTATTGACCGTATTGAGGCATTAAAAAATTCTGGTGTGGATGTCATCAGCATTGATACCGCACATGGCCATTCAATTTATGTTATCAGGGCGGCAAAACTGGTGAAGAAAAAATTTCCGGAGTTGGAATTAATTGTAGGAAACATTGCAACTGGTGAAGCCGCCAAAGCCCTGGCGAAAGCGGGTGCCGATGCGGTTAAAGTGGGTGTGGGCCCGGGCAGTATTTGCACTACCCGCATCGTTGCCGGAATAGGATTGCCACAACTTTCTGCGGTTTACGAATCCGCGAAAGCCCTGAAGGGCTCGGACGTAAAAATTATTGCCGATGGCGGCATCCGCTTCTCTGGCGATATTACGAAAGCATTGGCAGCAGGGGCAGACAGTGTAATGATTGGATCATTATTAGCCGGTACCGAAGAGGCGCCTGGTGAAATGATCATCTATGAAGGAAGGAAATTTAAATCCTACCGCGGCATGGGCTCGATGGAAGCCATGGATGATGGTTCCAAAGACCGTTACTTCCAGGATGCTGAAGATGATATAAAAAAACTAGTGCCCGAAGGGATCTCGGGTCGCGTTCCCTTTAAAGGTTCGGTTGCTGAAGTACTCTATCAATTAGTAGGTGGATTGAAAGCCGGCATGGGCTATTGCGGGGCAAAAAACCTATTGAAGCTGAAGTCCGCTAAATTTGTAAAAATCACTGCTGCCGGAGTTCACGAGAGTCATCCACACGATGTGACCATTACACGAGAGGCACCTAATTATAGTAGGAAGTAAATCGTTTTTATCGGTTACGACAAAGTTTGAAAATGGATTTAGTTCATTGATAATGAATTGATAATGAAAATAATTGCCAATTATTTAAATTGGTTCTACTGGGAATGTTGTGGTAAATATTTGGTGAAAAATGCTAGGTGTCCTCCAAAATCGTTGAAAGAGGATTGATTTTCTACCAGAATGTAAAAATCCGAACAAATTCACCACAAGAAGTAGAACCTTTAAATTAAATCTCATTACCTTTATAAATTAGCTGTTTCTCTAACAAATGCAATGAACATAAGCTCAAGCTTTTCCCTTAAAAAAACAATTTTCATAACAATTGCGCTTGTTGGCATCCAACTTCTATCTTTTGGGCAAACCATTACAAGTACCATCACTGGAGGTGCCTGGAATGCTGGCGCAACATGGGTTGGAGGTGTTGTGCCCGTTTTAGCAAATGATGTTGTCATTGCAACAACACTGGGCAGCACGGTTACACTAACAACTAACCAGCCTTGCAATAGCCTTACGGTAAACGCTGGATCAATTTTGAATTTGAATACAAATGCTAGCACTTTAACAATCACAAATGGCCTAACCCTGTTAGGTACGGGCCTTATTCAAGGAACAGGTGCAAGTAGGGCAATAAATGTAGGAGGTGCATTTTCAGTACCATCCTTGCAAACCCCAACCGTCCAAGACATCGCCTTGGCAGTAAGTGGTGCTACCCAGATAGACGGCACACTAACATTTAACACAGGAAGCACAGCTGCAAAATCTTTTGCCAGCGTTACCATCAGTGGCACCGGCACTTTTACCAATACTTCTAACAATGTTCCTATTTCGATCAGCGGAGATTTTATTAATAGTGGAACTTTTAGCCAAGGGACAGGCCGAGTAACATTTACAGGTGCAACCAGTAATATTATTGCCGGCATTTCTACCTCCGCTTTTGGTGGTGGCATAACCGTCAATAAAGGAGCAAGCCAGGCAAATATTTTGGATGTGCAAAGTTTGATCACCATGAGTAACGGTGGGTTGACCCTTACCAGCGGGACTTTTAAACTGACCAGTGCTTCTACCATTGTGCCCTTTACTTCCGATCCGAGATTTGGCTCTAACTCCCGACTTTGGTGCAATGGGGGAACCATGAATAGCACCGCGAGTATTCGCTGGAGGTTCAGTGGCACACTACAAATTAGTGCCGGCACAGTTAATCATGGGATAGCTATTGATGACTTGCTGGTACCATTCAATGCAGGAGCTGTAGGAACAGTTAACGTTTCAGGTGGGGCTCTAAACGTAGCTGGCAGGATAACAGGACAAGGTGCTGATTGGAATTACGTTATGTCGGGTGGTGTATTGACCGCTGGCACATTTGGCGCAACATCTTTTTGGATTTTTGATATGAGTACCACAACCTCTACTTTCAATATGACGGGTGGCACCATAATAGTCGAGCGGCCCAATGGCACCCAAGGATACTTAAATTCTGCCACTGGAGGTACATTTACGGGTGGCGCATTGCAAATTGGAGATGCTTCAACGCCTGCTGCAAGCACGATAGGAATAGACACTACCGTTCCTATTTTTAATTTGTTGGTAAACAGTGCCAATGCCAATGCGCAAGTTCAGACACAGGCCATTACGGTTTCGAACAATGTTACGATCAGTTCTGGAACTTTAACAGCCAATAACCTTGGTATTTCCGTAGCGGGCAATTGGACCAACAACGGTACGTTTACGCCAGGCACAGCTACGGTTACATTTAACAGCACCACGGCTTCGCAAACAGTAGGGGGAACATCATCAACTTCATTTAACAATCTGACGCTTAACAACACTTTTGCTACAAGCCCTCAAATTGTTTTGGGCATCAACACAACTGCGGTCAATCAGCTCACCATGACTTCTGGTATTGTGAACCTTGCGGGCTTCACATTTACTTTAGGTGCAAGCGCAACGGCCTCAACACTTGCACGAACAGCGAGTGCTACCACCAACTGGATGTATGGCGGAACGTTTAAACGCTTTTGGCTTAACGCCACAGCAATTTCAAGTACAGCAGGAAATTTCTATGGGCTATTTCCGGTAGGAGCAGCAACCGCTTCTTCGTATCGCCCTGTAGAAATCAATAGTACACTCAACCCAACGGCCACAGGCTCTTACAGTGTTACGCATACCGATGCCACCACTTCAACGGATCTCGCGCCTACATTTCTTGATGGGGTTACAACTGTATTACGCAAGAACGATGCACAGTTTGTCACGTTAATTTCTGGGGTGACAGGAGGTACTTACAATATCAATGTTACGATGACTGGATTATTGGCCGGAACTTTATCTGACATACGATTAGTCGTTTCAACGGGTGCTACCACCGCAGGTATAGTGGGCACACACACAGGTGCAACAGGCTCTGCGCCTAACCCTACGGCTGGCAGGACTGGTCTATCGTTGGCCAATCTTAGCGGTGATTTTAGGATTGCCACCTCCAACTCTGTTGCTACTCCACTGCCAATCGAATTGCTCAGCTTCTCTGGCGAGGCGAAAAAATTTGGGGTGGTGTTGAAATGGGAAACTGCCTCTGAGATCAACAACAATTCATTCACCGTGCTCCATTCCTCAAGTGGTGATTCTTTTGTGCCTATCGGCATCGTTCAGGGAAGCGGCACGACACATCAAGCGCACACCTATACGCTCACGGATCACAAGCCCGCGATCGGAAAAAATTATTATCAACTGAGCCAAACTGATTTTGATGGCCTCTCCACCACCACCAAGATCATCGCTGTTGATGTCACCTCGCTCGATGATTTAGTGAAAATCTATCCTATCCCTGTATCAAAAGATCAGCAACTGACCATTGAGATCAACGGGCTGCAAGCCAACACACCGTCTCAAATTCAAATCTTAAATGGGCAAGGGGCAACAGTCAGCACGGCAACGATAACCACCGATGCCGATGGAACGCTCTCCGTTTCTTTCTCTCCCGCAGCTTTCGCATCGGGGCTCCATGTTCTGCGCGCACATGGTTTGAGCTACAAGTTTATTGTAGAATAAGTTTCGATCGAACTCTCGGGATTAATTTCCTTTTAGTCGTCCTACCACTCAAAGTGTCGGACGACTTTCATCCTTTCGGGATACTGTGTACTACGTAGCGCTGTTATCTAAACCATGAGCGTAGTAGTATATTTGCCCTTTCTTTCTTTATGAACATTCTGATCATTGGCAATGGAGGGCGCGAGCACGCTTTCGCATGGAAAATAAAACAAAGCCCACTTTGTAAAAATTTATTTGTTGCCCCAGGCAATGCGGGTACTCAATCGATTGCCACCAATATTTCAATTGCCGTTGACAACTTTAATTCATTAGGTGATTTTTGCCTCAATCAAAAAATCGATTTGGTGTTGGTAGGCCCCGAGGTTCCGTTGGTGAAAGGCATCCGCGATTATTTTGAAGCGGACGAAAAGCTGAAAAATATTTTGATGGTAGGACCTGGCAAAATGGGCGCACAGTTGGAGGGCAGCAAAGATTTCTCAAAGCAATTTATGCTGCGGCATAACATCCCCACAGCGAAAGCAAAAACATTTCTCGGTCATCAAACCAAAGAAGCACAACAATACATTGAAGGGTTTCAGCCGCCCATTGTTTTGAAAGCAGATGGGCTTGCCGCAGGCAAAGGCGTGGTGATTGCCGTCACCATAGCCGAGGCCAAGGCAGCCGTGCGCGAAATGCTCGAAGAGAAAAAATTTGGCGAAGCCAGTGCCAAAGTCTTGATCGAAGAATTTTTAGACGGTATTGAGTTGTCCGTTTTTATTTTGACGGATGGCAACGATTACGTGATCCTGCCCGAAGCCAAAGACTACAAGCGAATAGGCGATGGCGACACCGGCCCCAACACGGGCGGCATGGGTGCTGTCTCACCAGCTCCTTTTGCCGATCATTCGTTTATGAAAAAAGTGGAAGAAAAAATTATCAAGCCTACGGTGGCGGGCTTGAAAAAAGAAGGCATCGCCTACCAAGGATTTATTTTTATTGGACTGATGAAAGTTGGCGAAGAGCCTTTTGTGATTGAATACAATGCACGGATGGGCGACCCCGAAACTCAATCGGTGATGATGCGCATCCAAAGTGATTTTGTTGAACTGCTGATTGCTTGCGCCAAAGGTGAATTAAAAAATAAGTCGATAGAAATTGATGCTTCCGTTGCCGTGAGCGTGGTGATGGCAACCGGTGGCTATCCTGAAAATTATGCAAAAGGAAAAATTATTTCAGGATTGGAAAATACAGGGGCTCAGGTATTCCATGCCGGAACAAAAAACCTAGATGGGAAAACAGTTACCGATGGTGGCCGCGTGCTGGCTGTTACGGCCACCGGAAAAACATTGACAGAGGCAATTGCCAACAGTTATCATTCGGTCGAAAAAATTAAATGGGAGGATGCCTATTTCCGAAAGGACATAGGGAAGGATTTGCTCTAAATGTGCTGACATGCTGACGTTTGGACGTGTTGAAGTGGTATGCACGGCATAACAACCTCAACACTTCAGCACTTCTTAACGTCAAACACATCCTAACATTTGCCCAAGCCATCCCAACCGAGTAACTTTATCTTTTTAATTAAATAAATACATTGCTCATGGGCTGTGCGTGTGGAACGAAAAAGGATGGCAAGGTAGGCGGCTGCAAAAACAACGGTGCTTGCGGCACGGGCGGCTGCAACAAAATGAATGTGTTCGATTGGCTGAGCAACATGGACATGCCGGCTGAAGATCGTTTTAATATTGTTGAGATCCGTTTTAAAAACGGGCGCAAGGATTTTTACCGCAACACCGAAAAACTTTTGTTGCACACGGGCGATGCCGTGATTGTAGAGACACAAACCGGCCACCACGTTGGGTACATCTCCATGCAGGGTGAACTGGTACGGTTGCAAATGCAAAAGAAAAAAGTGGCCAATGACGAGGAGATCAAAAAAATCTACCGCATGGCGCACACCAAAGATTTGGAGAAGCACGAAGAGGTAAAAAACCGCGAGCTGCCATCGCTCTACCATGCACGCGAAGTGATCCGCAAAATGAAACTCGGCATGAAGCTCTCCGATGTAGAGTTTCAAGCCGACAATACAAAGGCTGTATTTTTTTATTCGGCCGATGAGCGTGTTGACTTCCGTGAGCTCATCAAAGTATTAGCTGGCGAATTTAAAGTGCGCGTAGAAATGCGCCAGATCAGTTTGCGCCAAGAGGCCGGAAGGCTGGGTGGCATTGGAGTTTGTGGGCGTGAGCTTTGTTGCTCTACTTGGCTCAGCGATTTTAAAAATGTGGCCACCAGCGCTGCCCGCTACCAAAACCTATCGCTCAACCCAAGCAAACTTTCGGGCCAGTGCGGCCGCCTCAAGTGCTGCCTCAACTACGAGTTGGAGACGTACATGGACGCGCTGAAATACATTCCGTCTGTTGATGCTCCTTTGCTTACTGAGAAGGGCGAAGCCCGCTTGCAAAAAACTGACATCTTCCGCAAGCTGATGTGGTTTGCTTTCAAAGATGAAAACAACTGGTATGCATTGAATGTAGATCGGGTGAATGAAATCTTGGAACTCAACCGTCAAGGGAAAAAACCTGCGAGCCTCGAACGGAACGAAGTGGAAGTACGCCTTCCGCTCGCTACGTTGAACAGCGATCTTGAAAGCCTTGATAAAAAATTCAAAGACCGTGGCCGCAATAAAAGCCGGAATCAAAATCAAAACCGTGGCCGAAGGGACAACCGTGGGCCACGCAACCCAAACAATCCAAATAGGCCCAAACCGAGTGATCCGAACAAGCCCAACAACCCGAACAGTAGCAAAGGATGAGAATTTATTTTGTTGTTGTCATTTTCATATTTTTATTTTTTAGCTGCGGCAATCAGCGTGTCTTTGAAGACAACATTGAATTTGCCGAAAGGGCATGGAAAATTTCTGAGCCTGCAAAGTTTGATTTTCAAATAACAGACACGTTAAAAAAATACAACCTGCTGATGGACGTTCGCAATTCGCTCGAGTATCCGTATGCGCGGCTGTTTGTGAATTATAAGTTGACAAAAGATTCATCGGTGCTTTCGAAAGAAATGATTGCGGCCTACCTCTTCGATCAAAAGACAGGCAAACCTTTAGGCAGCAGCGGCCTTGGCGATCTGTACGATCACCAGTTTTTTATCTTGAAAAATTATTCCTTTAAAAAACCAGGCCGCTACCAAATGAAGTTAGAGCAGTTCATGCGCCTTGATACTATTCCAGGGATTATAGCCGTTGGCCTGCGCGTGGAAGAAGCCGAGGGGAAAAAATAATTTTCATTGTAGTTGCGAGGCCTATCCTTCAAACCCCTTTACTATTTTTTGCACATCGCTTCGTTGCAAGCGCGGGCCCCATTGCCGCACCACTTGCGATGACGCCAACGAAGCCAACTTGCCCGAGCCTGCATAGCTATGGCCGTGCGTGATGCCATACATAAACGCCCCAGCAAACATATCGCCCGCACCGTTGGAGTCCACTGCCTGAGTGGGATAAGGCTCGATGCTGATGAAGGTGTCGCCATCAAAAACCAACGCTCCGTTGGCACCGAGCGTGATCACAAATCGTTTGGCTACTTGTTTTAACTTTTCGCGGGCCGTTTCAACAGAATACGTTCCCGTAAAAATCATGGCCTCTTCGTCATTGCAAAAAAGCAGATCAACACTCGCCCCAACAATTTCTTCCATCGGTTTGGAGAAATATTTTACCATGCTCGGATCGGAGAAGGTGAGCGCGACCTCCACTTTATTTTGTTCAGCAATTTTCTTCGCTTCCTTCATCGCCTCCAGTCCTTTTGGGCTGGCCACCAAGTAGCCTTCGAGATAAACAAACTTAGAATTTTTGATAGCGGCTTCGTCCAACTGCTCGGGCGAAAGAAAAGAACTCACGCCAAGAAAGGTGTTCATGGTGCGCTGTGCATCGGGCGAGGTCATCACCAAGCACCGGCCTGAGTGACCTTCAGGGCAATGTTCAAATTTCAAATTGGTATCGACACCGTGATGTTTCAAATCATCAAGGAAAAATTTTCCAAGTTCATCGTGCGCCACCAAGCACGAATAAAAACTCTTGCCTCCAAATTGATTTAATGCTACCACCGTGTTGCCGGCCGAGCCGCCACCTGTGAGTTTGCTTTTACTCATGTCGATTACAAGCATCAGTTCTTGTTGGCGTTTCTCGTCCACCAAGGTCATCACTCCTTTTTCAACATTGTTCTTCTCAAAGAAATCATGTTCTACTTCGGTGACGATATCTACAATGGCATTGCCGATGCCAAACACATCGTACTTCATGGTGGTTTGTTTTATGGTTTTAAATCAATCGCAAAAATAACAGAATAGAATTAGTGGCTTGAGAAGAAAGAATGGGGAATTTATCCAACAATCAACTTCTGGCCAGGTTGCAGTTTGCTCCCTTTCAGGTTGTTGAGATTTTTGATCCGTTCGATAGTGATGCCGGGCAGTTTTTTAGAAATGTCCCACAGCGTATCGCCCGGTTGCACGGTGTAGGTTTTGGTGTCGCTAGGCAGAATGATGGATGCCGTTTTATACGTTGGCTTCACGGCCTTGGCCGAAGGCGCTACCCAAATGACCAATCGCTGCCCTGTGCGGATCATCGTGCCACGAAGGTTGTTCCATTCTTTTAAATTTCTTACGCTCACACCAAATCGTTGCGCGATACTGCCGAGCGCATCGCCATAGTGCACCAAGTACACATCGCGGTCGCGGCCATAGGTGTAGTCGTTCGTGGTCTTGGCCAAAGCTTCCATTTCCTTTTTACGAGAGGCTGCCGAATCCAAAATTAGTTTACGGTTCGCCAAAAAAAAATCCTTGGCGGCTCTCGGCACTTTGATCACACGCATGTTGTCATCATCGGGCACCGCATTTCTTTTAATGATCGGGTTCAACCCTTGCAAGTCTTCCACACACGTGCCCGTGAGTTTCGCAAACGTTTCGAAATGCAAAAAATTATTTATCGCCAACGTATCGTGTGGCAGAATTTCTTCGCGTGCAGGTTCATCAATGTTGTGCTCACTGGCATAGTTCACCGCATAGATGATGGCAATGAACTGCGGCACGTACGACCGGGTCTCGCGTGGCAAATAAGAATAGACCTCCCAGAAAGTTTTTTTGTAGCCCGACCTGCGGATGGCCCAGCGCACCGTGCCCGGCCCCGAGTTGTAGGCGGCAAGGGCCAACGGCCAATCATGAAAAATGGAATACAGTTGTGCCAAATAACGGCAGGCAGCATCCGTAGCTTTTTCAGGATCCATGCGCTCATCGGTAAACCAATCGTGGTGCAACCCCATATATTTTCCAGTGCCCGACATGAATTGCCATAGCCCTACCGCCCGTGCTCTCGAAATTGCCTGAGGGTTCAGCCCCGATTCGATGATCGACAAATATTTAAGTTCGTCTGGGAGATCATACTCTTTTATTTTTTTTTCGAACAACGGAAAAAATAAATCTTTTCTGCGCAGCACCATTCGGGTGTACTCTCGATCGCGCACGGTGAAGTAGTCGATGAAGGCGTGCACCTTATTATTGTATTCAAGCGGGATAGCTCGTTGCAAACAACTGAGCCGATCAGCGATCAGTTCTGGAGTTTCATCGGCAGGGATGAATTCAAGATTGGCCGGAAGGCTGACAAGCTCTGTCTTCACGGTGTCTTTCATGAGCAGCAAGTCGAGCAAAGGAGCCGCCAGCACAAGAGAGTCTTTCTCCTCGCTCTGCTGAGCTACAGTTGAAACTGAAATAGCGGTTAAGAAAAATAAAATCAGTTTTTTCATCTCTATGGATTTCTAAACTGTTTGATCAGAACAATTAAGCGGAATGATTTCTGGGGCGAGGTGGTGCTGACATTCTCTACACGAGAATTGCGGTGGAGCAAAAGATAAAAGATTGGATGCGCTTGCAAGCGATTACTTCTCGTCAATCTTGGGCACTTCTTTGCCCGCATCGTCCACTTCTTTCTTCACATCCTTTACGGCATCTTTAAATTCGCGAATGCCCCTGCCAAGGCCTTTGGCAAAATCAGGTATTTTTTTGGCACCAAAAAGAACAAGCACCACCAAGGCGATCACGATAATCTCAGGCCCACCCAACCCTCCAAAAATTAACAAGATTGCATTCATAGCATTAGTATTTAATGGCGGTAAAATTACTAAATTAATTTATCAATGTATCTATACGTGTTGACGTTAGGGTGTGTTGAGGGTGCTGACGTCTCATGCAATAGGCAAATTGATCCTTGACTCATTAATTACGCAGCCACTGTTGTGGATCGAGCGTCTCAATATTTTTTCTGACTTGAAAACGCAATTCTGAAATCCCTTCGGCCGAAGAACGCACGCGCCCAATTTCTTGACCTGTGGAAATTTTCTGCCCAGTCTTCACAAACACTTCTTTCAGTCCGTTGTACACCGTGAAGTATTCGCCATGGCTAACAATAACGGCATTGCCAATGCCCGCAAAGAAAGCCACCATTCTGACTTCGCCATTGAACACCACACGCACCGGTTCATTTTGTTTGGTCTGTATGTTCACTCCATCATTTTGAACAACAATGTTTTTTAGCACTGGGTGCATCTGTCGTCCAAATTTTTGCGAAATAAACCCCGATACAGGCCATGAAAATTTATTTTTGTTTTCTGCAAAAGCGGTGGACAGTGTCGTGGTCTCATAGGCTGATTCCACCTCTTTTAATTTGTTGCGGTCATGTTCGCGGGCCGCTTTTGCCGCACGCTCTATTTCTTCTTTGATGATCTTGGCTATCAGATTGTCAAGCTCTGCCACCGCTTTCTTGGTTGTCTCCAACTCGCGCTTCAATCTTTTTTCTTCCTTCTCTAAACTGCGCACTACTTTTTTTTGCTTTTGCTTTAGACCCGTGAGCTGTTCGTTTTGTTTTACTTCATCGTTCAGCAAAATCTTTTTTTCGTTGCGTTTTGCTACTGTTGCTTTTACCTGATTGCCCAAAAGCAGCTGCGCTTTACTGATCGCTTCGGCTTGTTGTTGTCGCGCTTTGCCATATTGCCCCATGTACTTGAGCCGCATCAGCAATTGATCAAACGATTGAGCCGAAAACAATAACGTGAGCTTGTCAATTTTGCCGCTTGCTTTCTGTGCGGCAAAAAGCATGGCTGCATATTCATCTTTGAGTTGCGTCACATCTTTTTCAAGTGCCTCAATAATCTGGTTGTCTTCATTGATGTCGGCATCGAGTAGGTCAATTTCACTTTTGATGGATCCCACCAAGGTTTCCTGTTGTTCGATGCGCCTGTTGAGGGCAGTGAGTTCGCCCAGCGAGCTCTTTTTCTCTCCCTCAGTTTCTTCCAGTATTTTTTCAGTCTCGGAGATCCGTTCTAAATTTTGCTGCCGTTCTTTTTGAAGTTGCAACTTGCTTTTTTGCGCCCACGCAAAAAAAGGCAGGGCGGAAAGAAATAAAAAAATCAGAAAAAGATTTCTACCTGCGCTCATACCGCTTCGGGATGTTGAACGGAAACCGTAGTTCTTTTGTGCTTACTTCGGCTTTGGTGTATTCAAAAATAATGGTGTTGTTCACAATGCCCGACACGGTTTTGTACACCACATCGATCGTTCCTTTGTAAGGAAATAATTTATCGCCCACAGGCTGGAAGTCTGCGTAATTTATTTTTACAGAATTGCCCGTGCTGGATTCAGACAAGTCAATGCGTTCTATTTTTTTGGTGTTTTTGTTGATCAGGTTTTGAATCATCACCGTGCCTTGTTTTTGATCCAGTCGATTAAAAAAAGAATCTTCTCCAATCCCATCTTCACCACGTTTGGGCAGGATTGGGTTGCCCAATAAAGCCGCTTGGATCACGGCATAGTTGATATTAAAATTAAAACGCGTTGATAATTCCTTGTAATCAAAAACGTAATACTCTTTGTCCAGATTGCTCACAATAGTGATGGAGTCTTTATTGATCAACACTTTGCCGCCCTCCACTCCGATCACCGTGAGCTTCATCCAGATCACACTGTCTTTGCGGATGCGGATGTGCGCCTTCACCTCGCGCTCTTTGGCATTGTCGCGGAAGACGAGCCGCGCTTTGCCGTGCATGTATCCAAAATCTATTTCTTGGATGTCGATCGATTTGGGGGGTGGCGGAAGTGTGGGCGCAATTTTGTGATGGCACGCGGCCATCACCAGTAATCCAAAAACACTAATCGCAATTTTCTGCATCGCCTTCATTAACGTTTGCTTCTCGCAGTTATTTTTTTGTGCGAATTTAATCATTAGGGCATCTCTAAAAACCTAAAAATAACGTCATTGCGAGGGAGGAACGACCGAAGCAATCCCATTTTGGCTCCGATTTGGAGATTGCTTCGCTATCGCTCGC
>JAYWDN010000123.1:0-10256 GCA_043780615.1 Bacteroidota bacterium
CCTTTGTAGGTTTCGCCACCGGGATCATCGGGGTCGTTTACATAGCCGCCCTCGTTGAGCAATGTTTTCTGTAGTGCCGTTTCAAATAAAGCCATAGACTATTTCAACTATTTAACCGCCTACTCTTTTTAGGATTTTCGGCTTGCTCCGTTTTATTTAAAAGTTTACTCGTGCATTTTCTTTGTGAACCTTAGCCTCTTAAGTTTCTTTTTTTGCCACAAAGGCACTAAGTCACTAAGAGGTGCTACCATTTTTATTTCAAAAATGGTTTTGCAATGATTGCCGTGCTGCCTTCGAGCTGTGGCTCTTGGCTGTACTTGCCTTTCTGCAAGGCTATGTTTACGTTCTTCACAATGGTGGTGAGGTTTTCGGTGAGGCCTCCAGCCTTCTTCAGCTCTGCCAGCAGGTAGTAGGTGAGTGCCCCGTTGTAGCGGCCTTTGATGTAGGCATCGGCCGAGGTCTGGCTGGACTTGCAGCCCGAGATGAGCGCCACATTATTATTGTGTGCCGATTTATTTATAGTAAGTGTCTTAATATTTTTCTGAGTGGCCGTGCGCAATCGCCAGTCGAGGTCGGCAGGAGGCAGGATGGTGCGGTTCTTGGTTTTGGGCTGGCCTTTTGGTTTGGAAAAATCCTTAGTAAGGTCGCCCGAGTGGCACGAGTCAGACACCCACACAAACGCTACGCCTGCTGGCACTGTGGCAAACAGTTTATTGAATTCTTTGTCGCGGATCAGGTGCTGGTCGCTCCAGTCAAAGTCCACGGGGCAGATCACTTCATCTTTGCCGTCTATCTCGGCCTTGAGGTTGCGTGTGGCCACTTGTGCCCCATGGCCACTGTAGTGAAAGAAGGCGCGGTCTCCGGGCTTGAGCCCATCGAGCAGCCACGTCAGTCGTTCGCGTATGCCCTGCGTGGTGGCGCGCGCATCGGTGAGCAAGCGGATGTCGCCCATAGCAAATCCACATTTGGTGGTGAGCATGCCGGCCATGTCTTGCACATCGTTTACACATCCGTTCAGCTCGTTGCCCGGATATTTGTTGATGCCTACTAACAGTGCTTTGTTCATGATGATAGGTTTTTATTTCAGTCGGCATTGATGCCTGCCGACATTTGGCATTTCTTTTCTCGTATAAAAAATAGTGGAAAGACGATGTTGAAGCGTGTTGAAAGCTGAACGCTGAAAATAAACTCAGGTGATCTGAAATAACAGAAATTAAAACACGGCTGGGTGTGGGGAGTGAGAGCCATATACGTTAGACAAGTTGTTGCTACCTTCAAAAGGAGACCACCTCGAGCCAACGGTTACTCCTTTATTATATCTACAAATTCATCACATACTTTATCTCGCTGCACGTCTAAAATTTCATTTTTTGATTTTGCCCTCGTTTTGAAAAAGAAAAAACCTAAATGAATTTTGTTGGTCAAATATGGATAGAATTCCAAGTGTTAGTCAACGGTGTTTTCCCCGGTATCGATACCGGGGAAAACCCCGTAGCATCAACGGAATATTTTTCTGTATTTGCACCATTATCAACTTAAACCCAAAATATTATGACAAAGCCAGAAAATGGATTCCAGTTTATTTTTAAACCGGAAGACCTCCAAAAACTGTTGGATGAAAAACCGGAAAAGGTGGTCGTGTCGTGCTACCTTGTGGAAGAAACCACCAAAGACGGCAGCAAAGTTGGCGCGATGAAAGTATGGGCCGATGGCACATGGACAAAATCAAAGAAAGGAATTCGCGGAAGTGGCGTTCCCGGTTGCCCGATCCCTCCCTGTGGCGTATAAAAAAAGCACAGAATATTTTTTAATTAATTATTTTCAACCTTAACCAAGAAGCCATCTCACATTTAAAGTTTATTTTTTCTTTCGCATTAGAGTCCATAGCCTTCTTCATCTATGCAGTTGCCCTTATATTCTATTGTGTGAGAGAGCGAAAAAAAAGACACCTGATCCTTGCAGCGTACTACACCATCGCTTTCCTTTTGATGGTCGGTACGCTGTTTAAGTGGGGCAAACCAAACATTGATTTTTATGACATGTTTTCATTAATCACTTCACTTTGTTTTGCAGCCTATTTCTACTCCTTATTACTATCGCCATGGATGAAGAAGACGGTGATTACGATTTACACCCTTCAAACGCTCTATTTTATTATTTATCATTGGATCATCAGGAATGAATCTGTATTTGATAGCATGGGCAATGTGATTCTTTCAACCGGTATGGTTATCATGGTTTTTATGTTTTTGTACCAAATCCTCACAAACATTACAGAGGAATCGCTAAGTGCCAACTTTGATTTTTGGTTTGTTTCGGCACAGTTGGTTTATTTCTTAGGTTCTTTTATCATTTTCCTTACATTTAGCTACTTCACGCGAAAGATATTGCCGGTCGAACTTTATTCCAATGAAAACCGCGATGTGCTTACAAAACTGTGGGGAGTTCACAATGTTCTGCTATTTTTAAGCTCGCTTTTAACCTTGGGCAGTGTAGCATGGATAACCTTTCGCAAGAAATCATCATTGTTGTAATTGGGGCGGCATTCTTTTTATTGGTGGCCGTTGGCATTATTATTTTGCTGCTCATTTATCAAAAGAAACAGCTTCAGTACATCCTCGAAAAGCAAGAACTAAAAAATCAATTTCAACGCGAACTACTCAAGACGAGAATTGAGGCGCAAGAAGAGACACTCAACCACGTGGGCCGCGAACTGCACGACAACGTGGGGCAGTTGATGAGCAGCTCCAAACTTTTGGTGAATGTGGCCAACCGCGAACTGCCTGCACCTCTTGAAACGTTGCAGTTGGCAGACGAAACCATCTGCAAAGCAATTCAAGAACTGCGTGCCTTGAGCAAGTCGCTCAACAAGGAATGGTTAGAGAAATTTAATTTTATTGACAACCTTATTGCGGAGGCCAATCGCATCAATGCTTCGAAAGAATTTGTGATGACACTCGTTCACCCCGATGAAGTGAACATGGGTAGAGAAAAACAACTTATTCTTTTTCGAGTAGTGCAAGAAGCATTTCAAAATTCGATCAAGCACGGCAAGGCTCAGCATATCAAAATCGAAGTGAAACAAAATGAAACGGCCATTGACATAGCCGTGGAAGACAACGGAAAAGGGTTTGATGCTACCGATACTTTGCTGCACGGGGTGGGGATGACCAATATTAAAAATAGGGCAACCATGATGGGCGGTACGGTCAAATGGAAATCGGGCGGAGCAGGTACGTTGGTTGCGATTCAAATCCCCCTTTGTGCATAAAATAGAAAATATCAAAGTCGGGTTGGTGGACGACCATCAACTTTTCAGCAAATCACTTGCCATGATGCTGGCAAGCATGAAAGATATTACGGTAGTCGTTGAAGCGGTGAATGGCTTGGACCTTCAGAAAAAAATGAAAAGGGCAACGGTTCCTGATATCATGCTCATTGATGTGGAGATGCCGCAGATGAACGGGTTCGAAACCGCACAATGGCTTCGGGCAAATTTCCCAACGATTCGGCTTGCGGCACTTTCGATGAACGATAGAGACCAAACCATCATCAACATGATGAAGGCGGGCTGTTGCGCCTATCTGCTCAAAGGTGCACACCCCGATGAATTGGAAGCTGCGCTGCACGAAATCCACACGAAAGGATTTTATAATTCCGACAGCGCACATGTTAACTATCGCAGGTTGATGCTCATCAGCCAAGAGCAGGCGTTGCTCCACTTTACCGAAAAGGAAATAGAATTTCTTTCTCTTGCCTGCAGCGATATGGCCTACGAACAGATTGCCACCCTCATGAAAATTAAGCTGCGTACCGTTGAAGGTTATCGCGAGGCGCTCTTCCATAAATTTAATGTACAAAGCCGCACCGGCATGGTACTTGAAGCGATTCGAAGAGGACTGGTGAAAATATAGATGTCTACAGTCAATGATCTATGGTAGACGACAGCTATTGTTCCTCGTTAAGAAATGTTAATCGTTGACCGAAGCTGGCGGCAAGGAGTTAATGATCTCTGAAACCAGCGTGTTCATATCAAAGTCATCGGTCTTGGTAAGCCCGAGCCGCACCACCACCAATTTTTTTGAGGGGATCACAAAAATATATTGGCCTTCGAAACCTTCTGCTTGAAAGCAATCAACGGGAACACTTGGATACGTGCGGTTAGCTGGATTGTTTTTCTCTCCGGCATTCGTCCACCATTGTGCAGCGTACTCTCCACGTTTAGCACCAAGGGTGGGAGTGGAAGAAAATTTTACCCAACCTACGGGAAGGATTCGTTCACCGTTCCATACGCCATCGTTGTAAAACAGTAAACCAAAGCGCGCAAAGTCGCGGGCTGTGGCAAACGAGTACGATGAGCCAACGAACGTGCCACCGGCATCGGGCTCGAGCACCATGCTGTTCATCCCAATTTTATTGAACAATTCATCGGAAGCAAAACGGTAATAATTCTCATCGCCAATAGTTTGGCGTACCAAGTGCGAGATGATGTTGGTGGTGCCGCTGGAGTATTCAAACACTTCGCCTGGTTTTGATTCGAGCGGAGACTCGGCTGCATACAAGCCCATGTTTTTCTTTTTGAAGAGCATATTGGTTGCGCCACTTGGTCCCCCATAATTTTCTTCCCATTTCAGGCCACTGCTCATGTGCATTAGGTCGGTGAGTTTGATATTTTTTCGGTCGTCATTTTTCCATTCTGCAAGGGGAGCAGGCTCATCGAGTGTTAGTTTTCCTTGCTTCACCAAAATTCCAACAAGCGCATTGGTGATACTCTTGGTCATGGACCAACCAATTTGTTTAGAGTTTTTATTAAACCCTTGCGCATATTTTTCGCCAACAAGTTGGCCATTGTAAAGCACCACTACGGCACGCGTTCTCCGCAATTTTATGGAGGCCGTATCGCTTTCCGCGAAAGCGTGATGGAGTGCGATGTTTAATTTTTCTTGGTTGATGGCAGCAGGGATGGAGACGCAAAGTTTTTCGCCCATTGGCCAAGCAAGCGTGTCGGCATTTATTTTTTTGCCCGGTAAATTTATTTTCTGACTGCGCAATTCTTCTTCGCTCATTTCCACCACCAACGTGCAGCCGAGACCTTTGCGGAACACCGCCTTGCGTTTGGCCAATCCAAACACACTGCCCGTGGCCGAGGAGTCGGTGAAGTTGATGCTGAATGAGCCGAGCCTCAGCGGGAAACTGTTGAGTTCGTTGGCGAGCACATCTTGCGGGGTGCGGCCAGCCAGTAGCACGCACGAACAAATGTCTTTGGCACCATAGCCACTGATGATGGGGAAGGCGCGCCAGCCATATTGAAAGGCATAGCCGATGACGAGCAGAAAGACAACGAGTAAAGTTCTTTTGAAAATTTTCACGATGGAGTTGTTAAGGAGTGAAAATTAGTGAAACGAGAATCGTTCGACAAGTCACCCTTCGACAAACAATAGCATTCTACGTAGCTATCCTATCGTTTAATTGCCTTTTGCCCATTAATTCTTTGGAGAACCTACACTCCGCCAATACTACGGTTGCCCCCGCCCAAAGCCTCAATTATTTCCCTACCTTTGCCGCTTACTTACTACACAATAAATGAAATCTTTTGACACCCTGGGCTTATCTGGGGAACTCTTAGAGGCGATCCGCCAAATGGGTTTTGAAACCCCAACACCCATTCAGGAAAAAGCAATCCCTATCTTGCTGCAAGGCGATACTGATTTGGTTGGACTGGCTCAAACAGGCACTGGCAAAACAGCCGCCTTCGGTTTGCCATTGATCCAACTGGTCGATGAAAAAAACCGGGCCACTCAGGCATTGATCGTGGCACCCACGCGCGAGCTTAGTGTGCAGATCACCAGCGATCTCGAACGGTTTATGGTTAAAGTAAAACGTCTAAACATTGTTACCGTTTATGGCGGTGCCAGCATTTCAGATCAGATTCGTAAAATCCGGCAAGGCGCACAGATCATTGTTGCCACACCCGGCCGTTTGATTGATTTGCTTTCGCGAAAGGTAGTTGACCTTACTCATATTCAATTTGTAGTGCTCGATGAAGCCGATGAGATGTTGAACATGGGCTTCAAAGAAGACATAGACGAAATTCTTTCGACTACGCCCAAAACCAAAAAGGTGTGGCTCTTCTCGGCCACCATGCCGCGCGAAGTGCGCGCGATCGCCAGCAACTACATGACCAACCCGAAAGAGTTGACCATGGAAGGCCGCCAATCGGGCAATGAAAATATCGATCACCAGTTTGTAGTGGTGGACGAACGCGACAAGTATTTGGCATTGAAACGTTTTGTGGACTACACCCCCAATATTTTTGGCCTTATTTTTTGCCGTACTAAAATTGATACACAAAAAATTGCTGAGCACCTGATCAAGGATGGCTACAATGCCGACTCCCTCCATGGCGACCTCACCCAAGTGCAACGTGACCGGGTGATGAAAAATTTCAAGGACAAGACATTGCAGCTTCTGGTGGCCACCGATGTGGCGGCCCGGGGTATTGATGTGAACAACATCACGCACGTGATCCACATGAACATGCCCGATGAGATGGAGTTTTATACACACCGCAGTGGCCGCACCGCCCGTGCTGGCAAGAAGGGAATTTCGTTGGCGATTGTTTCCAAAAGAGAAGTCAGCCGCATCGGTATGGTAGAGAAAATGCTGAAACGCAAGTTCACCAAAATGCCAATCCCTACCGGGGATGAAGTGTGTCAGCAGAAAATTGTTGGCCTTGTGCAGCGGGTGCGCGAGGTGGAAGTGAACGAAGAAGAAATCGATTCGTTCTTGCCCGAAGTATATCACGCCCTCAAAGACTTGAGCAAAGAAGATGTCATCAAACGTTTTGCCTCGATCGAGTTCAACCGTTTTTTAGAATATTATCGTGATGCACGCGACCTCAATAAATCTGAAAAGAAAACATTCTTTGACGAAGGTCGAGGAGACTCCTATTCATCGGGCGGCTCATCAGGCTCATCGAGTTCATCGGGCGACCGCATCTTCATCAACATCGGCAAAATGGATGGCCTGGAAACAGGAACACTGCTCGGCATGATCTGTGATTATGGCGACTTGAACAAAGACAAGGTTGGCAAGATCGACTTGAAGGGTGCGTATTCTTTCTTTGAAGTCGGAAAAGAATTTACTAACCAAGTGATGAAAGGCTTTGAAGGCGTGGAAGTGCGTGGCCGCAAGGTACGGTTGGAGATGACCAGTGGTAATCGCGAAAAATCGTTTGGCGGTAGTAGTGGAGGAGGCGAAAGGCCAAAGCGAAAATTTGCTGACAAAAAAGGTGGAGGATCTTGGGGAGGAAAAAAGAAACGCTATTGATCTGTTAGTCGTTATTGGTTAATCACTCTTTAACGATTCACTTCGCCAATGTTCGTTTGAAAACTCCATCCCATGCCGTCAGGCTGTGCTTGGGTTGAAGATTAATATCCACCAATCCTAAGTAAGCAAAGTATTTGATCGTTGGATCTACGGTACTGGGCAAACTACTCAAATCAATATCAGTAAAAAGCAATTGAAACACAGCAATCGCTTTCGCCTGATCGAGCAACAAGCTTTGTCTCGAAATGTAATCCTGTTGAAGAGTAGTGCTGCCTGTGATCACTTCCTGATTGGGACCGGTAAAAGTTTGCGATGTCCATCCGCCTTCAGAAATAAAAACAGGCAATGATTTTCCTGTTACGAGTTTGGAGTAATAATCGATGGGAAGGTCTGCCGGCTTTGAAAAATTAAAATAAGGGTAAGAGGAGATGCCCAACTCTTCGACAAAAGGGAAGTCGATAAAATCTTGTGCGATACCCACGTAAGGCCCGTTGCCGCCCAGTTTGCCCCACGCCACATCGGCTTGTACGCTCACACTCAGTTTTACAGTTGTGTCAACTGCTCTCACATCCGCCACGGCATCGTTCGCAGCTTTTTTCACTCCATTATAAATTGCAGAAGGCGATGCAGCGTGGATCAGATTTGTTTCAAGAGCAAGACCAAGGTGATCGGGTTTGAGCATGCTGTCCATCACTACCACAAACCTGCGATAGCGTTTTTGCACATCGTCTTGCGCAATGCTTTTTCCAAGCGCCACCAACGTGTAGGCGTCCGAGGCGCGGTTCAATCCATTTGCTGGATCGATGTAAATCCACAGCTTAAAATTATTGTTGCGATAATAATTTACCAGCCCGCTATAATTATTAAGCACATACTTTTGAATGGACTTGCCGGCATACAGGGAATCCCACGGCACTTCGGTGGTGATCATGGCCGCATCGGCTCGCTGCGCCCAAAGTTGAAGAGACTGAACAATTAATTTAGGATCATCGTAGCGCGGTGCGGAATTCTGAAAGCCCATGCGGTAGGTGCGCGTTGTTGGTACAACGTCATCCTTTTTACAAGAAACGAATACGATGGTTGTGAGTAGGAGTGCTGAGAACCGTTTCATTTTTTTAATCTTTAATTGATATTCGTTAACAGACTCTTAACGCGATTAACGGTTAACCGATAACGCTAAATTGCCTTGAACTGTTCAAATGCTTCGCGGCAGTCGTTGCAATAATAAATAGAGCGGCAGAGTGTAGGGCCAAATGGGCTTTTCATTTCAGTGTTGGTGTTGCTGCACCTTGGGCAAATTGCATTTTCTAAAATTCCCAGATCGACAAAGATGTGTGCCGATGGAGGAGGGGCAAAACCGTATTTTTTTAACGCAGCCCTTCCTTTTTCAGAAATCAAATCCGAGCTCCACGCTTTTTTGAAGTTCACTTCTACGTTTACATTCTCCATGCCTTTCTTCTTCAGCAATTCCTCCACCTCGGCTTTCATGTAGTCGAGTGCGGGGCATCCTACAAAGGTTGGCGTCATCTCAATTTTAATTTCGTTGGCAGAAACATCCACGTGGGTGATCACGCCCAAGTCCACCAGCGACAGCACAGGGATCTCGGGGTCTTTCACCTCTTCCAGCCATTCGTATATTTTATTTATTGTGGTCATTGTCAAATCTAAAACAAAAATACTCAATCGGGCTTCATGCTTCAAGCCATCCGCTTGAGCAATTTCTTTGAATTTTTAATTTGAATTTGAATGCTGAATGTTGAATTTTGAAGAATGCTGCAAGCAAGTGTTCATAAATCTGTGTTTCAATTTGCCTTTGAGGTGCGCACTTCGCGTGGGCCCATGCGCGACAAAACTTCGTGGTTCGTAAAATTATGGGACGACAAAGAACCAGACGTGTATGGCTTGGGCGAATGTGGCCCACTGCCCGGCTTGAGCAAAGAACTCACTCCCGATTTTGAAACGCTGCTCACCGTAGCCATCACCGACATTCAAAATAAAAACTTAGCGTTGCCCGAAAACTGTTTTGACATCGCTACGCTAAGCAACTTCTTTGCAACCCATAAAATCAGTCTCGAAAATTCATCCGTAGCATTTGCGTTGGAGACTGCGCTGCTCGATCTGGCCAACGGTGGCCAACGGGTGATCTTTAAAAACAAATTTATGGAGCAAACACCTATCCCCATCAACGGACTGGTGTGGATGGGAGGACTTGATTTTATGTTGCAGCAAGTGGAAATTAAAATCCGCGATGGCTACCGGTGTGTGAAACTAAAAGTAGGGGGTCTCGACTTTGAAAAAGAATGCGATGTGCTGCAATACATCCGCAGGAAATATTTTCGCGACAACATTATCATCCGCCTCGATGCCAACGGTGCTTTCAAAAAAGAGGAAGCCTTGCAAAAGATCCATCAACTGAAACGCTTTGAGGTGCACTCCATCGAGCAGCCCATCAAAGCGGGCTTGCCCGAGATGGAAGAACTCTGTGCGCAGTCGCCCATACCCATTGCGTTTGACGAAGAATTGATCGGCATCAATTCACACGAACAAAAAGAGGGACTGTTGAAAAAACTGAAGCCGCAGTTCATCATTTTAAAACCAACGCTGCATGGCGGACTGCGCGGCTGTGCCGAGTGGATCAGCGTGGCCGAAAAACAAAACATCGGCTGGTGGCTCACCTCTGCACTGGAGTCTAACATTGGGCTGAACGCCATAGCACAGTTCACTTCGCAGTACGATCTAAAACTTCCGCATGGCCTTGGCACTGGCCAAATCTATTCCAACAATTTCCCTTCGCCCTTGCTGGCCGAAAAAGGATTGCTTCGCTTCTACCCAAAAGAAGCCTGGGACTTGACGAGCCTCTTCCCCAATGAAATGGTAGAATCGTTGTATTTGAAAAGTTGAAATTTGATGACAGTAAAAAAGTAGCA
>JAYWDN010000124.1:0-10144 GCA_043780615.1 Bacteroidota bacterium
AATTTTGATGTGCTGGCATGGAACTACCGGGGCTGTGGTGAAGAGATGAACAAGGCACTACGCTTCTATCACAGTGGTGCCACCGATGATCTTGCGTGCGTGGTGGATCATGCGGTTGCAAAAAATTACGATACAATTTTCTTGATCGGATTTAGCTTAGGGGGTAATCTCACCTTAAAATATGCAGGCGAACGAAAGTTGAGTAGTCACATCAAAGGCATCACTACATTTTCTGTGCCGCTTGATCTGCATGCAAGCAGCATACAGCTATCAAGGCCTAGCAACTGGGTTTACGCCAACCGATTTTTGAAAAGCTTAAAGAAAAAAGTAAAAGCAAAATCGAAGGCGATGCCTGGGCTTGATGTGGCAGGCCTTGAAAGCATTAAGCAACTTCATGATTTTGACGATCGCTATACGGGGCCGTTGCATGGTTTTAAAAACGCAATTGACTACTACCATCAGTGCAGTGCAATCGGTTTTTTGGAAAACATAAAGGTGCCCACATTAATTGTGAATGCGCTGAACGATCCGTTTCTCAGCAGAGAATGTTTTCCAGACGGGATTAAAAACCAATTTGTTCAACTTGAATTTCCCGAAAGGGGAGGGCATGTCGGCTTCGCTCGCTTCGGTGCAAATGGCGTATATTGGAGTGAGCAACGTGCGCTTGATTTTATAAAACCTTTGTGCCATGATTGAACGGTATTCGATTGGAGTTTCGGCCTCTCAGCTGGCGACACGCTTTGGTGTGGAAGAGCATGCGGCCCATCAGGCACGCTATAATATTTCGCCTTCACAATTGGTTCCTGTGATCACACAAGAAGAGCCACGTGGGTTCTCGCATTTTTATTGGGGGCAACCTCCGGGCTGGACAAAAAATAAAACGCTCGCAGAACGGATCATCAATGTGCGCGCTGAGCAGATTGCGGAGAAGCCCGTGCTGAAGAAAAATATGGCAAGCCACCGTTGCATCATTCCGGCCGATGGATTTTATTCTTGGAAAAAGGTGGGGAAGAAGACATTGATCCCTTGGCGATTTTCTTTAAAAGATAAAAGTATTTTTTCCTTAGCGGGGATGTGGGAAGAGTACGATGACGAAGAGGGAAACTCTTTCCACACGTGCACAATCATTACAGTACCATCAAATCCCTTTGTGGCTAATATCTGTGAGCGAATGCCTTCGATGCTCACCCAAGAGCAAGAGCAAGTTTGGTTAGACAAATCAACCACAGAAAGTGAATTGATCAGTTTATTGGTTCCGTTTTCTGCCGAACTGTTGGACGGCTTTGCGGTGTCGCCTCAGCTCAATATAATTTCTTTCGATAAACCTTCGTTGGTTTTGCCCGTTCCGCCAGCCGATCAATTTGGAAACTTGACACTCTTTGATTGATAGCGTTTCATTCATTGCCAAAGTTTAAGGGCATCTCTAAAAACTCCTTGTACCCTTCTCTTATTGAGAAGGGTGAAGGGTTGAGGTAATAAAAGATAGGTTTTTAGAGATGCCCTTAATATGAATAAGTAAGGCTGCTTCGATGAGAATTTCTTTTTCTGTGAGCAATTCTGCTTAGCTTTGATCAAAGTTTTTTGTGAACAAAGTCTTATTATTTATTGGTTTGAGTATGCTCTCGGTTGTGCAATTGCTTGCACAGACGGTGACTCGTTACTCGTACCACGATGTCGAGAAAAAAAACCTGAAAGACATCTATCAAGTAAAAGATACCATCAGCAATATTCTGCAAGGCCGGTATGTCTCTTATTTTTTGAACGGCCACATCGAATCCAAAGGCCAGTTTGTGAACAACGAGACCACAGGCGTGTGGGAATTTTATTTTGAAACAGGCAACTTGAGGATGCGCGGCATACTCCGGCAAAATTCAAACTATGGACTGTGGGAATATTTTTATGAAAACGGCCAGAAAAGTATGGAGGGCACAATTGATGGAAGACAACGTGAAGGCATTTGGAAAATCTATTACGAAAGTGGCGAGTTGAAAGAGACCGGAGAGTATGCAGCTGACAAGCGCACGGGGTTGTGGACTACTTTTTTTGAAGACGGCACCAAGCGTGGCGAGATCGAGTATGCCGATGACCACGGACGCTACACCGAATATTACCACTCTGGCAAAGTGCTGGCCGAAGGCCCAAAGGCAGGCGCAAGAAATGTAGGGCACTGGCGCATGTTTGCCGAAGACGGAACACTGGAAGGTGAAGGCGACCACAGTACGGGCAAAAAAAATGGTGAGTGGAAATTCTATTATCCTTCAGGGAAGGTTTCTTCTTCGGGAGTTTACCAGAACGATGAGCCAACAGGGCAATGGTCGTATTTTTTTGAAGATGGAAAGGTCAGCTCGAAAGGAGAATTTGTTGGCGGCAAGAAAAACGGTTACTGGAGCTCGTTCAATAAAGACGGATCGATCAAGAGCGAGATTACGTATAACAAAGGCTCGGGCGATTATCGTGAATATTATCCGGGAGGCAAACTGAAAGTGAAAGGACAAATTGTGGATGGCAAAGATCAGGGCAATTGGCAATATTTTTATAATGACGGAAAACTAGAGGGCGAGTGCGAATTCAACAGAGGCATAGGGATATATTTAGGTTACTATCCAAGTGGCACGCTGCAAACAAAAGGGCAAATAGAAGATGACCTCAAAGTGGGCACATGGGAACTCTATGAGCAAGACGGAAAGCTGTCGGGCTACTACAAACCATTTTATGAAGACAAAAATTTGGCCGATGCCATCAATGCGTTGGTGGAGAAATCAAAAATGCCCACGCCCCTCGCAAAAAGAAATTCGCACAAACCGTTTGCCTACTTTTCGCCACGCTATCCAGAGTACCATAGCGTGATCCTTCAAGGAAACCCTGCCTTTAGTTTTGTGGGCAGCCTGCCTCTGGGTATTGAGTTTTACAACGAGGCACGGCTTGGGCACGAATTCAATTTTGAAGGCATCCGCGATCCGTTCTTCACAGCCGATGAGCGCGTGCCAGCTGGAAAAATATTTAAAAGAGGATATGCCATCTCGCTCAAGCAAAAATTTTATAACCCAATGAAAAACGGCATGTGGTATTTTGCCCATGAGGTCCGGTTCACCAACATTGCCCATTCGGCAAACAAACAATTGACGCCATTGCCCAACGGTTTATTTACGTCCACTGCCACTGAGCAGCGCGTAGAGTATGGGGTTCAACTTGGGGTTCGCCTCATGCAGCACCTTGCCAAGGATGGGTTTACGATCGATACTTTTGTTGGGTATTCGGCCGGCTATAGAAGTGTCTCCATCGATCAGCCGTTTCAAAAAGATTTCAGTTCGATCAGCACCGACCACTTTTCGCAAGCCTTTCGCTTTGGTTTTAATTTTGGTTATTCATTCTCGTTTGAGAGACGCAGGTAGTTGCAATTGAATCAATTTATCTTAAATAAGAGATAGCCATCTGATTGATTGATATTTAATATAGGTTGAAGAAGTAATATTTAAGTCTATTAAAGCTCTTTTTTTTGTGTTGTTTTAGGTTTTTAAAACAAACCAAACAGATGCAACAGCCCGACTCGCTCAATCTTGTAGCCGAATTTCATCATACTTTCAAACATCCTGTTTTAGAAAAGCCAGCGATCCCTACTGAAGACCGATGCAAACTGCGGATTGCCCTGATTGCCGAAGAGCTCAAGGAGTTGGAAGAAGCGGCCGCAAATAAAGATATTGTGGAAGTGGCTGATGCCCTTTGCGATATTCAGTATGTGCTATCAGGGGCGGTGCTTGAGTTTGGCTTGGGCGACAAGTTCAAGGCTCTGTTTGAAGAAGTGCAGCGCTCAAATATGAGCAAGGCTTGCAACTCGGAGCGAGAGGCGATGGAAACGGTAGCTTTTTATAAAGCCAAGGATAATACGGAGTGCTACTACCGCGAAGAAGGCAGCCGATGGCTGGTGTACCGGAAGAGTGACAATAAAACCATAAAGTCGGTAAACTATTCGCCAGCTGATTTGAAGAAGATACTCGGAGATCATCATCAGATATAAAATTCCAATTGAAAAGCATTCTCTTGCCCACGAAGCTGCATTGGGTTGAGGGCAATGATCGATGAATCGTTATAGGCTTTAATAAATTCACTCCGGCCAATCCGCACCTTGCTCACCCCTGGCCGCACCTTGTGATACTGCATGCGCCCCGACTTATTTGACGTTGCGCTGTACAGGTAGTCAAACCTTACCGGAATAGGGGAGGGGATGTACTTCATCATGAATACATCTTTTCAAATTGAACATGCACCATCTTGTTGTAGGTGTTATTGTACTGTGCGAGCAGTGTGTATGCCCATGATGGCACGTGATTGAACCGCCTTTCATAGTCTTCAATTTTTACGCATAACTCCCTTACGTAGAACCTGATCTGATCAATATTTCTACAATCACTTGGCCTTTCAAAATTCCTGTTGGCGAAATTCATAAAGTCCATTTCAAGTCTTTTTGCTTCGTAACGGTTCATTATATTGTGTATTAATACACAATGATACATATAAATAATTACAATAAAGCAATAATTATGTGTAATAATTCACAAATATAATATTAACATTTATTTCTGCTTGAATCCCGCCTCTTCAAGGATGGTATTGATTGTACTTAATTACAGAATAAAAAATCACCCATTTAGACACTATTGTGCTTTAGATTCTAATGCCCTATGTTGGTTTTATATTTAACTTTAACCGAAAATTTTACAATGGATCAAAAGACAACACCCATACCCTTCTTAGTTACTTGGAACGAAGTGATGACCCTCGGCACCATCGCAATGGCTGCCATAGCCGTGCTCGTTTACTTGCTTTATCAATTGCGGGTGTCACTGTTTAATGAGCCCAAAGAAAAATACGATTACATGAATGCGACCGAGATTCGTTGGTACAAACGTGTTTATTTTTTCTTTGGCTTATCGGTAGCGTGTGCTGTAAATTTGTATGGGATGGATAAGTTCTTCACGCTTGGGCTCTGGTTTTTTGTTCGCGTGTTTTTTTCTATCGCTACGGCTACACTTGTCGCTTACGTTGCCGCACTGATCCTTGAATATTATTACCCTACAAGGCTGAGTTTTAAATTGCGCAAGTTGCGCTACACCCCTCGTGTCAATCCAAAGAATGGACGCAAGATGCGCCTGCTCAGTGAAGACGAAGAAGACGTGCATTTGAATGAAGGCATGCAAGCCGAAGAAAACATTTTCTCTATTGACTATGACGTGTGGGTCGATGAGACTACCAGTGAAGTGAAGATTGAAAAGTACGATGGACACTTGGTGGCACTGCAATGCAAGAACTGCGGTTTTTATACCATGAAAGTGCACCGCGAAGAAGTAGTGGAGAGAAATGAAGATGGATCGCCACGCGAGTTGTTGAAACACTATCAGTGCTCGTACTGCAAAAATGTAAGGGCCACCGCATTCCGTGTTTCACGCAAAGAGGTGGAAGACTACAAACTCCAAAAGCCGAAGGTGCAACGCAACACCCGCAATATTGATATGGTGAAGATCGACCTCCACTCTACTTTGGGAGCAAGAAAATCATTTGAGTTCAAGTCCATTGAGGAACTGGAAAAGTTCCTCAAAGAATTTGATTTCGACAAAGTGTCGTGACCGCTTGAGTAAGGAGCGAAACTTCCTGCCTGTGGTCTTCGTTATTCTATTTCAAATAAAATAATATGAAGAAGTTATTCGTGCTGTTGGTTCTTGTTTTGGCTTTTCAATTTTCTGAGGGCAGTGCCGTAGATACCGTAGGGCTTAGGCCGAAGCCAATGTATGGCCGCGAAGCCAGGATCATTTCATACATCCTCGACAGTTATCATTACCGCAAAATCGTTTTGAATGATTCGCTTTCTGCGGCTATTCTAAAACACTATATCAGTGAACTCGACAATAACCACAGCTATTTTCTGGCTTCGGATGTCCAGTCTTTTGAAAAATACAAGTTTGCGCTTGACGACCTTACCAGAAAAGAAGATGTAAGCCCCGCTTATGAAATCTACGCTGTCTTTCGCAAGCGCTATGACGAACGGATGAGTTACCTTTTTAAGAATCTGCTTGGCCAAGATTTTGATTATACCATCGATGAGTATTATGAAAGTGATCGCGACAAGCAACCGTGGGCAAAAACCCCTGAGGAACTCAACGAGATTTGGAGAAAAGTTATCAAAAGCCAAGCATTGAGTTTAAAACTAGCTGGCAAAAAGCAGGAAGAGATTGCGGATGTTTTGAAAAAGCGGTACGAGCGTTTCAAAAAATCGTTTGCTCAATTCAATTCGGAAGATGTGTTCAATATTTATATGAACAGCATCACCGAAGCGTACGATCCACATACAAATTATCTTTCACCAAAGGCTTCTGAGTTGTTCAAACAAAGCATGAGTCTTTCGCTGGAAGGGATCGGGGCCTCCCTACAAACCGAAAATGAATACACAAAAGTAGCAAAGGTATTGCCCGGTGGCGATGCCGATAAATCAGGGAAACTGCATGCCAATGATTTCATCGTAGGCGTGGCGCAAGGCAAAGATGGCGAAATGGTAGATGTGGTGGGATGGCGTTTGGACGATGTGGTGAAATTGATCAAGGGACCGAAAGGCACTGTGGTGCGTTTGCTAATACTTCCATCAGCTACTGGTGTGAACGGCCCTTCGCAAGAAATTACTTTGGCACGCGATAAAATAAAATTGGAAGATCTAGCCGCGAAGAAAAGCGTGATCCGCTACCAGTTGAATGGCAAGCCGATGAAGATGGGAGTCATCACGTTGCCCGGATTTTATATGGATTTTGAAGATTACCAAAAGGGCAACCCCGACTATCGAAGTACTACGCGCGATGTAAAAAAATTAATTGGTGAATTAAAAAACGAAGCCATCGATGGGTTGGTGATGGACTTGCGCAACAACGGTGGCGGCTCGTTGAAAGAAGCAATTGACTTGACTGGCCTATTCATTAAAGACGGCCCTGTGGTGCAGGTACGTAGTTCTAATAATCAAGTACAGGTGGGCGAAGATGACGACAAGAGCATTGCCTACACTGGCCCCTTGGTGGTGCTCACGAATCGTTTTAGTGCTTCCGCTTCTGAAATTTTTGCCGGTGCCATCCAAGATTATCATCGTGGGGTAATCGCGGGCGAATCGACTTACGGAAAAGGCACGGTGCAGCGCGTGCAAGATTTGAAGCAAGTGATGAATGAAAAAAATGAGCCCGTGGGCGAATTGAAATATACTTTTCAGAAATTCTATCGGGTGAGCGGCAGCAGCACACAACATAAAGGTGTAGTGCCTGATATAAAATTCCCGTCAGCTTTTGATGCCGAACACTTTGGCGAAAGTGCCAACCTCAGTGCGCTGCCTTGGGATGTGATCGGGGCGGCATCATTTCAAAAGACTACCGATGTCGATGACAAAACGATTGTCAGCCTTAACAAATCCTACAACGAGAGGGTAAGGCATGACCCCAGTTTGAAAAACTATATTCTGGATACGGAAGACTTGCGTAAAAATTTGAACCAGACCAACATCTCGCTCAACGAAGCAAAACGAAAAAAACAACTTGAAGAAGCCGAGAAGAAAAAAGCTTCGGGGAAATTGGATACCAAGTTGTCTTCCAACAAAGAAGGGCTCCCCGAGGATTCCCTTCTTCAATTGAATGACGAATATTTGCGCGAAGGGCTTTTGATCCTTACCGAATTGGTGACCAAAAGGATTGGATAATTATTTGAGCGAAACCGAAGTAAGCGTATAGCCCTTGTTTTTCAATAAAGCCAAGAGTCCACGATCGCCTTCTAAGTGCGACACACCCACGCAAATGAAAGACGGACTTTCGCTCATCATCTTTTGCAACTTGGGCAGCCACTCTTCATTGCGCTTAAAATAAAACTCTTCAATAAAGATGGGGTTGCCTTCAGTGGGGTGCAGCGAATATTCAAAAATTTCGTCTAGCGTTCCAAGCGGGTAAGCGCTCATCAATTTCTGAAACTGCATTTTCTGTTCTTCAAAGTGACTGATGCTGTAAAGTAGTGCGCGGGTTTGGTTAGCCATTGGGTACGAATTCAATGCTTGCGCTTCGCGCTCAACAGGCTCTAAACTAAAGGTCTTCAATTTGTCTTTAATAGCAATGTTTAACAATTCGATGTCATAGAACTTCACCTGCTGACCAAGCGAAAGGCGAGTCATAGCAATGGACAATGCCAATGGTTTTAGTTTCCCATACTTACTATCGAAGCCTGACTTGCTTAGATGAAATTCTTTTTCAAAGAAGGTCAATACTTTGTTGTACTCTGCTGGGCTGAGGTGCGTTGCCAGGGATTCACCTTTAGGAAAATGAAGGGCCGTGTTAAGTTCGTGCTGTGCGTGGTGGTCAACTTGATCTTCGATGGCGAAAATTTTCGATGTTTTCATCTTGGCCAGTACAACCGATGGTACTTGGAATTTTTTCTCATGGGTAAATTTCAATGAGCCAAAAAGATAAGAAGGTGTGGTCAGGCCGTTGCCTGAGATTTCCCACAAAGGAGAATTTTGTGCAGTGCCAACAGTTGTTATAAATAAGAGCAAAAAGAATAGATTTTTCATAAAATAGATTTTACGTAAAGAAAATAGATTTTGCGTGTAGAACAATGCCGTCAATTGGCCAACCCTTCTAAATATTTTTTGAACTTGGCCGTGTTGTAGTTTTTCATGCCTACTTCTTTCAGCGCAATCGTACCGTCTTTGGCGATCACAAACGTGGTAGGGATAGAGGGCACTTGAAGTTGCTTGGCTAAATAGCCCGAGGGCATGAACACCGGAAGATTATACGATTGACTCTGTACATAGCTCTTCACCCTTGCCATGTGCTCGTCCTTGTCAACCGACAACATTACAAAAACAATTTTCTCTTTGTTGATGCCATTGTAAAGTTCTTGAATGGCCGGCATTTCACTCCGGCATGGCCCGCACCAGGTTGCCCAAAGGTTTAGAAAAATAACCTTGCCCTTCAAACTGATGAAGTCGATTTTTTTTCCTGTAAGGTCTTTGATGGTAAAATCAAAATCAAAAACTTCGCGACTATTGTTATTAGTGGAAGCATTGACCAAGCCCGAACGAATCACGGCTCCTTGCGCCATCGATGATGCGTATTGGAACATGCCCGAAAAATAGAGAACGGCTATTCCCACAATCCAGGCCAACGGTTTTAAGATTTTCAATGACATTTTTTCTGTTCCCATATAATTCCCTTTCATCAAATGTCTTTATTTTAATAACTTACCACAATTAAAATGTCAAATAATGCGCCTACTTTTTCTGATCGTCTTTATCGTTAGCCTTACCGTATCAAGCTTCAGCGTTTCGGCACAGAAGATAAAGTATAAAGATCTTATTTTACTGCTTACTTCGAAACAATACGAGAAGGCCGAGCCTTTCTTGAAAAAATATTTAAAAGAAACAGACGATAATCCAAATGCCTTTTTGTACATGGGGATTGTTTTACAGGAAAAATCGACCAAAAACGATCCGCTTACACAGGCAGAGATTCTTTCATTCAATGCGGATTCTGCAGTGCTCTTTTATGATAAGGCCTACAAGACCATTACCGACCGGGAGCTGCGAAAGAATGATGAATACTACGAAGCCTACATGCGTAGGGATCTGCGAACAGGAAAGTTTGTGATCAAACTTTCGGACGTGCAACTCGATATTGAAAATAGGATGAAGTCGTTAAAAGAGCGCAAGGAGAGAGTAAAAAAACTAAAAACTTTCTTTGAAGAATCAGCGGGCGCCTATACCAAAGCTAATTCACTTTACAAATCACTTCAAGTTAAGTATGGAACTGAAAAAGAATTTTTTCTACGGTCAGACGATGAAATGCTGAACAGCTTGAAAAGGCTCACCGTAGTTTTTGATTCCGCTACGAATGCCTTTGGCCAATATAAACTGGTGAGCAAAGAACTTGGAAAGACAGGCCATGACCAAATGGTTGACCTTCAGGAAATCAAAGACCTTAAACGGGATGGGTCGGCCGTGACGGATTTTATGAAAGACGATTTGAAATTGTGGGACTACAAGCGTTGGGCAACTCAATCGATTGACCTGATCGAAAAAGAAATTATCCCAATGCGTGATAAGTTAGTCGCACGCGATATGGAACTAAATAAACTG
>JAYWDN010000125.1:0-3602 GCA_043780615.1 Bacteroidota bacterium
GGCCGAGTCCAACTCCTTGAATATTTTTGAGCTCGATGCCGCCTCCAACAATTCGGTGGAAGACATCCGCAGCCTGATCGACCAAGTGCGCTACCCTCCGCAGTTTGGAAAATTCAAAGTCTATATCATCGATGAGGTGCACATGCTCTCCAACGCGGCCTTCAATGCTTTTTTGAAAACGCTGGAGGAGCCGCCCTCGTACGCGATTTTTATTTTGGCCACCACTGAAAAACACAAAGTCATCCCCACCATTTTATCGCGCTGCCAGATTTTTGATTTCAACCGTATTCAGGTTTCGGATATCGCGAAGCAACTGAAGAAGATTGCCGACCGCGAAAACATCGTGGCCGAAGACGAAGCCTTGCACCTCATCGCACAGAAAGCAGATGGCGCATTGCGCGATGGGCTTTCTATTTTCGATCTGATGGTGACGTTCTCTTCGAACCACAAAGTCACGTTCAGCGATGTGCTCAAGAACTTGCACATTCTCGATTACGATTATTATTTTAAAGTGGTCGATGGCCTACTGGCCGAAAACACGAGTGGCCCGTTGTTGTTGCTCGATGAGATTTTAAAAAAAGGATTTGACGGACAGAATTTCATCACCGGCCTGGGCGAACACTTGCGCAACTTGTTGGTATCGCAAGATGCGCGCACCGTTACGTTGATGGAAGTGCCCGACAACATCAAACAAAAATATTTGACACAAGCGCAAGCCGCACCACCTTCTTTATTATTATCGTGGCTGAACATTGCCAGCACCTGCGACCTTAATTATAAAGCGAGCCGCAACCAGCGACTGCTCGTAGAACTGGCCTTGATGAAAATGGCGTATGTCAACGCTGCTTTGCAGATGACGAAAGCAGGAGCACCAGCCGAGGCTGGATTAAAAAAAAAATTGAATTAGAACCTGAATCGACTAAATCTTTATCATCAATCGATAAAGAAATTCAACCCGTTACTGTTCAAGAAAATATTTCTGAACCTATCCCTCGGTCGGCATCACCAACCGAAAAAATTTCTCCCACTCCTCAAACTTATACTCCCAATAGTTCATCAACACGAGCAAAGTCAACGCTCAATCTCAATTCAATTTTAAAGACGAAGGAACAACCACACGTGGAGATTACGCCAATTGAAGAGCCCATTAATGTAAAACCACTTACCGAAAACCAACTGCGCGAGGCTTGGTCAGCGTACGCACGCTTGCGCAAAGACCAGGTAGCGGAGTTTCATCTCCTTAGCAGGGAAATAGATTTGAACGGCTCAATAGTTACTGTTGCCTTGGCCAACACGGTGGAGGAGCCCTTGCTGCAATCGATGATGACCGATTTGGTTTCGTACCTGCGCAACCGGCTGAGCAACCCCACCATAAAAATTGAAAGCGTGATGAAGGAAGCTGACGCAAAAAAAATTGCCTACACCAACAAAGAAAAATTCGATCTGCTTGCCGAAAAAAATCCGATGCTGAAAGAATTGAAAGAGCGGTTGGGATTGGATACGGATTTTTAAATGCGTTCGGTTTGCTTCGAACTTAAATTATCAATCCTACTTTTTCTTTGCTTTCTTTTCGGCACCAATAATTGTTGGCACAGTAATTTTATTTACATGGGGCAATTGGTTGTTCGCTTCTCTTTCAATTTCGCGAACTGTGCGAAGAATCTTTTTTTCGCGGGCGGTATCGATCTTTTCTTTTGCGAGTTCTTTGTTGATGGACTGATCGACCAGCAAGACCGTGCTGGCTAGTTTTTGTCGGTTGGTGCCGATGCGTTGATACAGATCATCAAACCGCTGACGAACTATTCCTTTTAATTTATCGAGTTGATCTGCCGTAAGTGCTTTGTTGGTTTCCATTTTTATAATTCTTGTTTTTAAAATCTAAAGGTCGGCAATATGTGGCGGATTATAAATCTACTATCACTTCATCAACATAATCGCACTCATCGTCTCAATACCTTCCCATAAATACTGCAACACCACATTTTCATTTTCTGCATGTTGGTTGTTGTCGTAGTTGACGATGGGAACGGTGATAGGTTTTGCATCCAATAATTGTTCAAATAAATACAACGGCAAACTGCCTCCCGCAGAAGGAACTTTCACCGCTTCATAGTCGATCGTGGTCTCCATGGCTTTAACCACTTTTTGTGCGAGTGGCAAATCCATAGGTGTGCGTTGTGCATTGTAGCCACTGCTGCGCATCACAACTTTGGCAAGCAGTGGATATTGTTTTCGTTCTTCATCACTGGGCTCGTGATCGATTACAAAATAGCCTTGCTTGACAATATGATCCACCACTTTCTTCACCTGGCGTTTCACTTCGTTGCCCAACACAAGGCGTAAATCAATTACTGCAGTTGCTTCCGCTGGAATGACATTGCTTGCCATACTTCCAACATTGCCGCTCTGCATGCCATTGATATTGAGCGTTGGCAACGTGAGCAACTCCATAAAATTTTTGCCTTCACCATCGGGTTTGCCCAACGCCAGATCTTCTTTCAGGATTGATTCCACCAGAGGGATTTTTGCGAGTGCGTGCTTCTCTGTTTCTGACAAGGGAGTAACATCATCATAAAATCCTTCAATCAAAACGTTGCCGTTGTTGTCTTTCATGCTGCTGAGTAATTGTGCCAACCGCATGCCAGGGTTTGGTGCCCAGTTGCCGTAGTTGCCGCTGTGCAACGGTCGCTTGGACGCATACACTTTCAAATCAATGTTCACATCGCCACGCACACCAAACACTACTTGCTTCTTGCCGGAAATATTTCGCGGGCCATCACAGATCACCCACAGGTCGGCTTTGAGTTTATCTTTATACTTATTGAAAATCACATCGAGGTTGGTTGAGCCGGCTTCTTCTTCACCTTCAAAAAAGAATTTGATATTCACCGAAGGTTTCTTTCCTGTTTTCCTCAACGTTTCATACGCTTTGATAATGGCGAACACTCCGGCCTTATCATCGGAGGAACCGCGCGCATACAATCGCCACATCGCCTGAATCGTTTCTTGTTCGGCTGGAAAAGAAATTGGTTTTCCTCCTTTATCGATCCGGTCGCTCATCAACACCGGTTTGAAAGGTTCCAATCCTTCCGCCCATTGCTTGGGATTGACCGGCTGCCCATCGTAGTGCGCATAAAAGGCAAGGGTGGTAGTAGCACCCGGCACCAACACTTCTCCATATACTACAGGGGCTGAGTGTGCCTTATCCGAAAGAAGAAATTCGCACTTTACGCCATTTTGTTTGAGCATGTCACCAATAAGCTGTGCATTGCGCACCATGTTGAGCGAATCGCCCAACACATTGGGTATCGATAAGAAGCTACTGTATTCACTAAGCCACCGATGTTGGTTCTTCTGATCAAAAATATAGTGATGAGAGGACTGGGCGAGGGAGTGGCCAAAACACGGGCCTAATAAAAAGAGTGTTGTTAAAATTCTCATGGCTTGATTCCTTTTGATACAAATGTAATGTAGTGATGTGATTAAAAAATTCGCAATGATCTAATTTGGTGATCCGCGTGCTCGACAAAATTGGGGCAATAGAGATTGTGCGCAACAAAGAAATTAAATTGGAGCGGGTGCAGAAAGCCGCTTAAGCAGAA
>JAYWDN010000126.1:0-53239 GCA_043780615.1 Bacteroidota bacterium
CCACAGTCGGTTGGCTTCTGTAATGATGAAATAATCAATGTCACTTTTCTCATCCATAAATCCTTTCGAGATAGACCCCGACAGCATGACGGCCCGCACAAAAGGTAAACGATGTAGAAACCATGAAACTTTTTTCGCAGTTTTCATTTTCTGTCCGGCCAGCAGGTTGCCTTTCAGCCGTCTCTCCACAAGGTCAAATTTATTTTGCAACGAATAAAAACCTTGAATTTGAAATACTACTTTTTGGGAAACCCAAAATTCGAGAACTTGTTCGGGCGATGAGTTGAATACCACAGAAGAATACTGTGCGATCTCTTTTGCGGTAAGCGGGTAGCTAAAAATATCAAAGTACAAAAGTGTCTTGAAAAAACTTTTTTCCTCTTCAATAAAATAGTTGAGTTGGTGGACCGCGTTCATTTTCCCTTTTTAGTTGAGCTTAGAAACAAAGATTGAAACACCATAAAAAAAATAATTCCTTTTTGTCGTTCGGCCACCGATTCCGTCAAGCACATCAGGCTAAAGATAAGAATAAAGCAAGCATAGGCTGGCTCGAAGCGCATTGGGTAAAGCCCTGCCCACAGGCAAAGTGAAAATAGAACAAGCCCTACTAAGCCATATTCCATCCACGTTTGTAGAAATTGATTGTGCGCATTGAGGCCAAGCCCAATGGTGCTGCCATTGAAGTGATTATAAAAATTACTCATCGCGGCTTCGCCACCACCAGTCCCAACTCCCACCAACCAATTTGCTTTTATTACTGACCAACTTCCTTCCCACTCCAGCAATCGGTAGCTCACTGAATTCCATTGAATGACAGACTTGTCGGCTTGATACGTTGTAGTCAGGGGTTCCTCAATTACCCGAAACCTTGCCACGGGATTGAGCCAAAGTAAAAACGCAAGGATGAAAGAAGCACCTGCAATTGATGCGACTGACTGAAGCTGATTCTTTAAAGTTTTTTTTATAATAATGAGATAGATAGCGGCACAAAAAAAAGCAATGATAGCCATGCGGATGGCTAACAGAGCGAGGAAGCCAACGATGAAACATGCAATGATAGCATGAACTATTTTCCCTGTATTGCTTTGATGGTTTTCTGTAAAGAGAATGACCAAACAAAAAACCAAATACATCGACAGGTAGCCTGGGTGCAACCCCGCCCACTTAGCAAGTTGAATGTATGAGAAATGCATCCACGCGGTGGGCACGCCTGGATGAAGCGCATCAAAATTTTGAAGTGTGTATGCGTCAAAATTTTCTGCTGTGCTTCCGTACAGATAATGATAGGCGGCTACACTAATGCAAACTAATGTCACCGCCAAGCAGGAGTAAATGAAACTTTGTTTTAGAAAACGGAAAGAGCGTTCGTCTATCGTTCGTGCGGTGGTAGCGATTATAGGCAAAATCAAAAAAGGAATTTTCCTTTCCACCGAAGCCCATCCCGTGCTGGGTTCAGTAGTGTAGGCCATGCCCACCATTAGCAACATATAGTAGAGTAAGAAAGGCCAAGCCCATTTTGCTGTTTTGAATTGCTTCCATTTTTTTTGAAAGCCGCCCTCAGCAATCCACACCAACGTTAGAAAAATCAAGGCGACATTGTTTGCGACAATTGCCCAGGGCAATGTGACCACGCAAAGCCACCAAGCCGCACGGTGCCATCGATCATTGGTTTCTTTTGCAAGAAAAGTCATGCTGCTTTTACTTCGCGAAGTAAGGTAGGTGCGTAAGAGGTTTGTGTTTGGGTGGTTGCTTTTTGATTGACCAGTTTGCGCTCCTCATCAAAAAACCAACCCCATTTGTTAAAATATTGCACCGCACTTTTAATGTTGTGCAAGGTCAGCGCAAAATCTTTATAAGAGCCACGGGCATGCACGTGCGTGATTTCAGCAGCCGGAAAGAATAAGGTTTCAAACTGCTGATGAATCCTTCGCGACAGATCGGTATCTTCGGCATAGAGAAAAAAACGTTCATCGAACAAGCCAACTTGTTTAAGGGCAGCCGTTCTTAAAAACATAAAGCACCCTGAAAGAAAGGGTACATTCATCACGCTATCATAACCACTCTCTTTCAATTCATATTTTTCATTTCTACTTTTAAGCCACTCATTGAATGGAAAAAATCTGCGCGTAGCAAGATCAACGGGGGTCGGTAAAAGTTTGCAGAGCATTTGCAATTGCCCATCGGATCCAAAGACTTTTGGCATGGCAAGCCCCGCTTGCTTATTCGCTTCCATAAAATGAAACAGCTTTTCAAGAACATCCGTCTCAAAATAAACATCGGGGTTGAGCACCAAGTGGTAGATAGAATTTTCGAGATGAAAATTTATAGCGAAGTTGTGCCCCTTTCCATACCCTAAGTTCTCGCCTTTAAAAAAATAGTGCACACCCAAATGACTGCAAACTTGCCGCAGCGCATCGGTGGGTGAATTATCGATGATAGTCAATGGCCCAGAAACGGTGCTGTGCAAAAAGCTATTGATGGTCAGCAGCAGCAGCTTGGGCTCATTATTATAAACGACAATCGAAGCAGAGATTTTCTCCATTTAATGTTGCAATAGCATTTTAGCCAACAAAACTCGTGAAATTACTTTTTCCCCAAATGAATTTTTACTTATTCCACCCGTGGTCGAATAATTGTGTGAGTGCCTGCGGTGGTCAACCAATATTTCGGGCATAAATTTTACCGTAAAATCCCGTTGAGCAATGAGCCCAATCCATTGGTCGTGCGCCAAAACCCCAGTAGGAAATGGCAGAGCTTTTATGAGTACTTTTTGATTAAATGCCATGCAGCACCCAACGAATGAATTTTTAAATAGGTTCTTTAACAGCCCATGCCGGGTCTTGTTTTTTTCAAAAAAGGACGAGGTTACCACATTATGGTCTCCATTGACCAATCGACAGTCGCAAACAACCAAGTCGCAAGTGGCCAGCGCATCAGTCATTTTTTTTATTTTGTGGGCATGCCAAATATCATCTTGATCGGCAAGGAAAATAGTTTCGTATTGGCAATGCCTCAGCGCATATTCAAAATTTTTTGAAGGGGTTCCAAAATTTTGTGCTTGCAGAATGCGAATGCGCAGATCGGCATACGATCGGATAATCGTTAGTGTGCTATCGGTGGACGCGTCATCAGAAACGATGAGTTCATCGGCATCGCTGAGTTGTGGCAAAATGGAATTCAACTGCTCTGCAATGAAAGCAGCACCATTGTGAACCGCCATGCAAACGGATATGCTCATCGAAGAAACTTTATTTTGCTCAATCTATTTTCAACGAATGGAACAACAAGAGGGTAAACCAATTGAAAACCCAGTGCCATCAGTCGAATTGTGTTGTCGTACGCAAGAAACAAATAAGTGGTGCATAAAATAGCAATAGAAATAGATTGGTATGGTGAGTTGTTCATTGCTTTGTTATAAAAAAAGGGCAACAATAAAACGAAACAGCTCATCGCGATAATTCCACTCCAACCCAAGTAACTATAACCGCTGCTGTAAACCGTAGAGACATTGAACGGTTCTCTGATCGTATTTTCTTTTTCTCGTTCAACTCCCGCCATCGCATTGATGCGTTTCGATATGGATTCGAAGAGCCACTCATTGTTGATATATTCTAAAACCCTTTTGGGTGTAATCGGCAAAACCGTGTACGTATTGATGTTGGCTTGCAGGTTGGCCACAGGCGATGAAATATAAATGTAGGGCCAAAAAAATTCTCTTGGTATGTTGGAGTTCCTGAATTGATCGGTAGCCTTTCCCGTCTCTAAAAATGAATTTTGATCGTAGTGATCATCTGACCCAAAAGATACACGAACTGTGCCCACCACGCCAAAGAAATAAAACAGGACAACAATGACGGGAACAAGCAGCAAGAGTTTTTTGTGCGGAAGTTTTTCAAGATGAAGCAGGTAAAGAAAGAAACTGCTGGCCAAGTTGAAAAAAAGCATGGAACGACTATAGATCAAAATGGCCGATGTCATATTAATGACATAAATAAGTAGGATAATTTTATTTTTTTGCAGCAAATAAATATGAAGAAGATAGATGCAATAAAACGAAGTGAACGTAACGGTAAAGACGTGAAGCGTAGGGACACCAAACAAAGTATAATTGTAAGGAAGGTTTAGTAAAATTTTAAAAAGCGGAATGCCGCCTTCATAAATAAAATCGGCTGCCCAAAACAAATACAGGAGCCCTGTAACGAGCCAAGGATTTATTTTGGCAGATAAAATAGGAAGAGTTAACGTATTCTTTTGCTTTCTATCATTCTTCCAACGCAATGACATAAAAGCGTGAACTGCTATGGTGATTGAAAGAAAACCTAATAAAGAACCACTCAGTAGTGGATAGGCCTCCGACCAACCTAATTGATAGACCAACAAGGAAAACAGAAAGCCCACAATATAAAAAGTGTAAGGATTAATCATGCAGTTCGAAAATACAAGAACATGAATTGAAAACTACGGCATTGAAAAGTAAGTTTGACGGCTCTTAAAAAAAGCCGAACAGGCAAAATCATACGGCTCGATAAATAGTTTTTGTTGAAATAACTTCCTGCTTTAAGATAGCTTTCAAAACGAGCCAATCTTTCTTGAAGTGTAGCCGATGAAGTTGTTGCCAAATGGTGTGCGCAAGTAATCTTACTGAGTGCAAAGAACAAATTTTCCTTTCGAAGCCGATGCACAAAAGAGAAATCGCTGAAGTCGAGCGGAAGGTGCTCATCATATCCGTTGGCTTTCTCAAAAACTTCTGTTGAAACAAGCAGACCACTGTTGTGGAATAAATATTCTTTCAAGCTCAAACGAATACTTCCAAGTAGTTTTTTTTGACGCTGCCCTCCACCGCTATAAAATTTTAAGGGTGACACCACACCCTTATGATCTGTCAACAAGGGCACAACAATGGGTACGCCAAATTCTTGAACACACCTTTTGTATAGATCAAAAATATTTTCCGGAAAGGCGGTATCCTGATCAGCGAGGAGTAACCATTTTTTACCTTGTGCTTTCGCAACATTAAACCCCTCGTTGTAGGCCTTGCTCACGCCTGGGTTTGTGAGGTTGTGATGGTAAGTGATTTCCCAGTTTGCAACAAGGGGCATTGATTGTGGGTGTGGAGAATTATCATAGACAAACAACGAAAGCGATTTGTGGCTTGTTGCCAACGTCCTCGTCAGTGATTGGTAAGTTGGGGATTCAGCTAATTTCATTTTATAAACCACCATCACCACCAATAGGCTATCGTAAAAATTTCTTTCTTTTGTGCCGTTCATTTCACAAGGTAAAGTTTTATCCCTCACAATACCTCTTGGTTTTTGACGGAATAGATTCTTAATTTCAAACGTGCCAAATAGGTAAACATGAAAATCCCAAACAGTCAAACAGAATATTTGCAAGCCTACCAACAAAGCATTGCCGATCCTGAAAAATTTTGGGCTGAGATTGCTGAAGATTTTATTTGGAAAAAAAAATGGGATCGCGTGTTGCAATGGGATTTTCACAAGCCTGAAGTGAAATGGTTTGTAGGAGGGAAATTGAACATCACCGAAAACTGCATCGACCGTCATTTGGCAGAGCGCGCCAACCAAACTGCCATCATTTGGGAGGCGAACAACCCGAACGAAGATTCAAAAAAAATAACCTACCAGCAATTGCACGAACAAGTTTGCCGTGTCGGAAATATGCTGAAGGCGCACGGCATAAAAAAAGGAGATCGTGTTTGCATCTACATGCCCATGGTGCCCGAGGCGGCATACGCTATGCTGGGCTGCGCGCGCATCGGGGCGGTGCATTCTGTAGTGTTTGCCGGGTTTTCTTCGGGTTCATTGATTGACAGGATCAACGACTCGCAGTGCAAGCTTGTGCTCACTGCCGATGGTGCATTTCGTGGCGATAAAAAAATCGACCTGAAAAATATTGTTGACGTTGCGTTGGAGAAATGCCCTTCGGTAGAAAAAGTAATTGTGCTGGAGCGCACCCAATCCAATCCGCTAATGAAAGCAGGAAGGGATTTTTGGTGGCACGATGAAATAAAAAAAACAAGCACCGTTTGCGCAGCCGAAGAAATGGATGCCGAAGATTTGCTTTTCATTCTCTATACATCGGGAAGCACGGGCAAACCAAAAGGCATGGTGCATACCATTGGCGGCTACATGATTTTTGTGAACTATACTTTTCGGATAGCCTTTCAATACGACAACCTCACCCCAGCCTCCGTCCCCCTCTCCTCTGGAGAAGGTCGGCCTGCCCGCACGGAGTTTTACGCAGGCGGGGGTGAGGTTGTTTTTTGGTGCACAGCCGACATTGGTTGGATCACTGGTCATTCGTATATTGTTTACGGGCCGTTATCAGCGGGAGCAACTATACTCATGTTTGAAGGAATTCCATCGTGGCCTGACATGGGCCGGTTCTGGCAAGTGGTAGAGAAACATAAAGTGAATATTTTTTATACGGCACCCACCGCCATTCGTTCGCTACAAACTGCTCCGATTGAATTGGTAGAAAAACACGACCTCTCTTCATTGCAAGTGATTGGCAGCGTGGGCGAGCCGATCAACGAAGAAGCATGGCAATGGTACCACAAAAATATAGGCAAAGGAAAATGCCCTATCATTGACACATGGTGGCAAACAGAAACAGGCGGGTTTATGATTTCACCCATTGCAAACGTCACAAAATTGAAACCCGCATTCGCTTCATTTCCGTTGCCCGGTGTACAACTTGCTGTGATGGACGAAAAAGGAAATGAACTTAGCGGAAATAATATCGAGGGAAGACTTGCGATTAAATTCCCGTGGCCTGCCATGGCGCGAACTATTTATGGAAATCATCAGCGTTTCAAGGAAACTTACTTTTCTACTTTCCCTGGAAAATATTTTACGGGCGATGGATGCAAGCGCGATAACGAAGGCTACTATCGAATCACCGGAAGGGTTGATGATATTCTAATTGTCTCGGGTCATAATTTGGGTACAGCAGAAATTGAAAGTGCCATTGATGAACATCCGGCTGTTGCTGAATCGGCCGTGGTCGGTTATCCACACGACATCAAAGGACAAGGTGTGTATGCATTTGTGATCTGCTATCAGAAGCCCAACGAAGAAGAAAAGTTGCGTGCAGAAATCCGCGATATGGTTTCAAAAATTATTGGATCTATCGCCAAGCCCGACAAGATTCAATTTGTGAGCGGCTTGCCTAAAACGCGATCGGGAAAAATCATGCGAAGGATTTTGCGCAAAGTGACCGAAGGCGATACCTCTAACTTGGGCGACATCACTACGCTGCTTGATCCGGGAGTTGTGGAAGAAATTAAAAATGGAGCGATGTGAGCATATTGCAAAATAAAAAAAGCATGAACACTCAACAGAAAGTGTTTTAAAATATTTAAATTGTATAAAATAATTAGTATGAAAAGAGAACGAGCAATTGAAACCGTACAGGAACTGTCTCCAGAGTTTAACTTAGACGAGCTAATTGAAAAACTCATTTTTGCTGAGAAGGTTGAGAAAGGGTTGAAACAACTTCAAGAAGGGAAGACAAATTCTCATGCTGATGTGAAAGAATTGGTTAAGAAATGGTAAAAAAATAATTTGGACGGACTTGGCAATCGATGACCTAAAAACAATTCACAGCTACATTGCTAAAGATTCAAAAGTTTACGCTGATAGGTTTGTTGAGAAACTTATTTCTAAGATAGATCAGTTAGAAAACTTCCCCCTATCAGGTAAGATGGTTCCTGAGTTTGGTCAAGAATCCATCCGCGAATTGATTGAAGGCAGCTATCGAATAGTTTACAAAATTAATCCAGACCATGTTGGCATTGCTCGTGTCCATCACACATCGCAACTTTTGAAGATTATTAATTAACTCGTTCGATGATTATCCCAGTAACCCTTGCAGACATTCCTGCAATAAACCAACTCGTCAACTCGGCCTACCGTGGCAATTCCTCGCGAAAGGGCTGGACAACAGAAGCGGATTTGCTTGACGGCACACGTGTCGATGAGAATGCCGTCAAAGAATTTTTTACACAGCCAGACTCTACGATTCTTAAATATGTAGAGCAGGAGAAAATCATCGGGTGTGTTCGGCTCATGAAGCAGGGCAGTAAACTTTACCTTGGCATGTTTGCAGTTGACCCAACGGTGCAAAATAAAGGCATCGGGAAAAAAATCCTGATCGCTGCCGAAGGAGAAGCTCGAAAACAAAATTGTCAGTTTATTGAGATGACGGTGATCTCGGTGCGGACAGTGCTTATTGATTGGTACAAACGAAATGGTTACGTGGAAGTAGGAGAAAAGAAACCGATGGTTTTTGATAATCCCAGTGGAGGCATTCCGAAAATGGATTTATATTTTATTACTTTGGAAAAATTTTTGAACTAAACGTAAAACAGTAAATGGAAATCTCTGGCGTGGTCATCAACCTTTTGCCTCTGACAAGCGGGCAAGGAAAAAATGGAACATGGAAGAAGCAAGAATTTATTCTTGAAACCCCCGGCCAATATCCAAAAAAAGTATGCCTACACCTGTGGGGCGAAAAAGTGGACGAAACAAAACTGACGGTGGGCGACAAGATCACCGCCTCGGTGAATGTTGAGAGCCGCGAATACAATGGACGCTGGTACACCGATGTGCGCGCTTGGAAAATTCAAAAAGAATCGGGTGCGCAAACCGGGCGCGATGTGCCTCCACCACCCGAAGATAATTTTGTTCCGGATAGTTCCGGCACAGACGACCTTCCTTTTTGATTCGATAATTCGTTGATGAGTTGATTGTTTGATTACCCAAATTCTCGAATCAACTCATCAACGAATTAATGTATCATCGAATCACTCAAGCGGAATATCTCCTGGCTTCTCGCCAATCACTTCTACGCGTGGTGGCAACAACTTGTACATCACAGGCGTCACCAATCGCGACAGCAAAGTTGAACTGATCAGCCCGCCAATAATTACCAAAGCAAGCGGTGAGTAGAGCGGGTTGCCTTCGATTGCCAACGGAATCAATCCGCCAATGGCAGTGAGTGACGTAAGCACGATGGGCACAAAACGAATCTCGCCTGCCTTTTCAATCGCTTCATCTAGCGGGACGCCACGCTCGCGCAACTGATGGGTGAAGTCCACGAGCAAGATCGAATTTTTTACTTCGATGCCCCCTAATGCAATCAAGCCGATCACGGCCACAAACGACAACGGGTTGCCGGTGATGAACAGCATGGAGACCGCACCGATCACGCCAAGCGGGATCACCGATAAAACAATGAGTGTGCTTTTAAAATTTCCAAACTCCAGCACCAGCACGGCAATGAAACCAAACACGGTGATCATAATGATCGTGCCCAGCCCACCAAACGATTCTTGTTTATTTTCAACTTCACCGGCCGCCACATAATGATAGCCTTTCGGGAAGGGAAATTTTTCTAATTTTTTCAGAACCTCCTTGGTGATGGCTTCGTACAAAAAACCGCTCTTCACAAATGCCGTTACGGTAGAGAAGCGAGCCTTGTCGTAATGACGAATTAAATTGGGTGACGTTTCCAACTCGATCGTAGCAATTTGTTTGAGGGGAATGGCTTGTCCATTTATTGCATTCACAAAAAGTTTGTCGAACACATCATAGGTTGCATACCGTCCTCGCGGCAACGTCACGTTGATGTTGATTTCATCTTCGCCTTCGCCCGGGGTAAACGTGCCCACGTTCAACCCCGCCACACCCAGCCGCACCACTCGGTCGATGTCGCTGATGGCCACACCTAATTGGCCTGCCTTTTCTTTGTTGATTTTCACATGCAAATCCGTTTGCTGATTGGCCAATGGATTGTTCACATAAATGGCCCCCTCTGTTTTTTTGATGAGCTGTTCTACCTCCATCGAAATTTTTCGGAGCGTGTCTAAGTTTTCGCCAAACAACCGAATGGCAATGGGTGCTTCCAAGGGCGGGCCTTGCTCAAAATCTTTCACCTCGATTTTTGCATTCGCATAATAAAAGAATTTCACACGCAACTTGTCGATCAACTTTGTTTTCTTTTCTGGCGTAAGGTCGTTCAACTGCACAAAAAACTGCGCATGGTTGGGCGACTCACTTCGGGCGATCACATTGTAATATATCCGCGGGTTGCCCTTGCCTACATTGGTAGTGAAATAAGTGATGTCTTTTTCTTTTTTCAATTCCTCTTCCACATAGCGGGCCACACGATCAGTCTCGTACAAGCTAGTACTGTTCGGTGTTTCGATATTGATCAAAAATTGAGGCTTCTCCGATTTTGGAAACAAGCTGAAGCCGACCACAGGAAAAAGTGCGAGGCTGCCCGCAAACAAAGCGATGGCAAGGCCAAGTGTTGCCCACGGATGGTGCAGTGACCAATGCAATACTTTGGTGTACGTGCCGCTGATTACTTTCTTCAAGGCGCGCAAGAAAATATTCCCTTGCGGGGATGAATGCGTTTTCAACAAACGACTTGACAAAAAAGGAACGATGGTAAGCGACACAAACAAGGAAGCAACTATCGTTGTAATTACGGCCATCGGCAGACTGCGAATAAAGTCGCCTGCTTGCTCGGGCAAAAAAACCAAAGGAAGAAAAGCGAGGATCAACGTGGCCGTGCAACCGAGCACCGCCAAACCAATTTGTTTGGTGGCTTCGATGGAGGCTTCGCGTTTTGTTTTTCCTGCGCGCAAGTAGCGCTCAATGTTTTCGATCACCACAATGGAGTCATCCACTAAAATCCCTAGTGCCACGATCAAGCCCACAATACTTAGTTGGTTGATAGAGTATCCCAAAAAATCAAGAAGAAACAAACCGGTGAAAATAGAAAGTGGAATAGAGACCATTACCACTGCTGCAGCACGCATGCCCAAGGGCAGGAGTGTGATCGACACCAACAAAATTGCAATTGCAAAATCTTTGGCAAACCGGCTCAAGCGCTTCTCCACGCTCTTCGCCTGCTCAAAGTTTTTCACCATTTTGATATTGGCCGGCAACTCTTTTTCAAACTGATCAAGCACGGGTGTGAGTTGGTCGTCCACATTAAAAATATTTTGCCCTTCCTTTTGCGCAGCCGTGAGCAGCACACTGCGGAAACTATTCAGCCGCACCAAGTGCGATTCGTCTTGGTAAATACTTTCTACCTCCGCGACATCTTTGAGGTACACGATTTTTCCCTGCCCGTCTGGCAGGCGGGCGTTGGCCGAATAGACAATCGTGTTTTTAATTTCATCGAGGCTCTTGTATTCACCGCTCGTCTTCACGTTGAACCTGCGCGTGTTCATCTGAATATTGCCACCGGGGATGTTTACATTTTCACTTTGCAACGCTCCGATCACAATATTTAATGGGATGTGCTGCTGTGCCAACTTTTCAATGTTGAGCGACACACGCACTTGTTGCTCAGGATAACCGTGTGTCTCAATTTTTTTTAGGCTTTTGATTTTTTCAAGCTGGTCTTCCAAGGCTTCAACTTGCTTTTGAAGATCGCGATACGGGGCCGTTTCAGAAACCAACGCCAGTTGTAGAATGCTCACATCGGTGGAAGCGAATTTTAAAATCTTAATGTCAAAAATATCAGGAGGCAGTTCGCCACGCAGCGCATTTACTTCGCGCACCATCTCTTGGTATTTTTCATCAGGGTCCGATTCATGTTTGTAGTCCACGCGCACCGTGGCAAGTCCATCGTTCACATCAGAAGTAATGCGCTTGATATTATCGAGTTCGTTGAAACGTTTCTCCATGCGGTCTACTACCAATTTCTCCATGTCGAGGGGGCCAGTGCCGGGGTACACCACAATAACCACGAACGATGGCGCAGTAGTTTCAGGGTCTTCACCACGCGGCATGTTGAAGAGCGAGTTCAAGCCCAGCACCAATAGCAGCACAAAAATGATGAGCGTGAACTGATAATTTTTAACTGAAAATTCGACAATCTTCATAACGCTGATTTTATTTTTGTTCAATTTTTATAACTGAATTTTCTGTGAGGAAGGCAGAGCCGGCCGTCACTACGGCCGTTACATTGGCCAGCCCTTCCGAAATAAATGCCGTTTGATTTTCTAAGTAAGCGATCGTTACCGAAATTTTTTGCACTGATTTTTGATCGGCCTTCACCACAAATACAAAGGCATTTTTTCCCAGACCTTCTACCAAGGATTCGATGGGCACACTCATCAATTTTTTTCGTGAAGAAGGAATGATCTCGACTTTGGCAAACAGCCCTGATGCCAATTTTTTATTCCCTGGCTTCACACGCACCTCGGCTTGGTATAAACCACTTCCCAATTCTGCGCCCTCATTGATCACGTTCAAGTCGCCTTCAAAAAATTCGTTGGGATAAGCATCGGTCGAAATTTTTGCTCGATCTCCTTTCTTCACACGCACCCAGTCCACATCGGGTAACCCGATTTTTACGATCCAATCATTTTGCGCAGCCGAGTTCACCGTCAGCACTGCTGTGCCCGCATTGATCAGTTCTCCCTCGTTTACAAACTTGCGGATCACCTTACCAGAAACATTCGCACGGATGGTGGCAAACTGTCGGTTGAACGAAGCGATACGAAAACTTTCATCGGCCACATTAAATGCAGTTTGCAAGTTTTGGATTTGCTCCAACGTGGCAGCCGAATCTTTTAGCAACCGTTGGCCACGCTCAAGATCACGTTTCATTTTTTCTACATTATTTTTTGCTTGACTCACCTGCGCATCGATTTCGGTGAGATCAAGCGAGGCAAGCAGTTGCCCCTTGCCTACGGGCTCACCTTCTTTCACATAAATTTTTGAAATGATGCCTCCTACTTTAAAGGAAAGTTTTGATTCTGTTTCCGTACCGATGAGCCCAGAGCTGATTACAGGCAGACTGTAATCACCCGATTTTACAGGCGCAAGTTTAACGGCCACGGCCGATTCGTCAACAGAAGTTTTTGACTCTTCATGTTTTTCTTGACGGTTGCAAGTCCACAAGGCCGCTCCGAGGATTACCGGAATCAAAAGTGTGATGGATATTTTTTTCATAAAAATATTTTAGAGATTGCTAATGGTTTTCTGTAACGCTGCTGCTCTGCGCAGCAATTCGTATTGGTTGATGGAGTTGGTTAGCTGTGCCGCGGTGAATTTATTTTGTGCATCGAGGTATTCGAGTAAGATGACCTGTCCCTCGTTGTATTTTGCGCGGATAATCTGAAACGATTTTTCCGAACTCTTTACACCACTCTGAGAGGCGGCATAGGCTTGCTTGCCCGACTCCAGTTCATAGTAGGCCTGCACCACCTGCAACTCGATCTGCTTTTTTAGTTGTTCCATTTTATTTTCAATTATTCGATAATCAATTCGGGCTTGCTGCGTGCGTGCTTTTTTTTCTCCGCCTTTAAAGAGATCCCAGGTGAGGCCAAACTGAACAAGCCAATATTGTTGATCGCTTTTGAAAGTGTAGTTGAATCCTTGATAGCCAACATCACCTACGGCATTGATTTTGGGGAGGAACGCATTGCCCCTAGCCAAGCCAATCAATTGCTCACTCGCCCGAAGTCCGTTTTGTAGTTGCTGAAGTTCCTGTCGCTGTTGAAGGGCGGTGTTGGTGAGCGAAGCGATAGCCTCACTTTCATTGATTGCCAGAGCGAGCGTAGAATCTTTTTCAATAGTAGAATTTATTTCACGATTGAGCAGAAAATTAAAATAGGCTTGCGCCACTAGAAAGTTTTTTTCATTCTCGGCAATCTGCTGCTCTGTTTTGTTGATCTCGTACTCGCTGTTCAGCACCACCTCTTTGGTGGCTTTGGCATTGGCCACTAATTTTTGGTTTACTTTCAATAATTCATTGAGCAGCGAGCGCGTGTTTTTAAGAATGCTCAATGCCTCACCGCTTTGCAAATATTGATAGTAGGCAGAGGTGATCTCAAACTTCAATTGGTTTTCATACGCTTTCTTTTGTGCTTGTTGCACTGTAATCAAATCTTTTTGAGCCTTGTAGTTGAAGTAAATTTCTGGGTTGAACAGCGGTTGGATCACCCGCACTTTTGAATCGTGAAAATGAGTAGCCAAAAAGTTCGTAGAGGAGTTACTGATTTGAGGAAACTTGTTGGTGCCTGTAAGTTGGTTGAGCGTGGTGTAAACGGGGTTCACCAGATCACCGACAGGTACGGTGATTTTCCGCCCACCATCTGCCAGTTGATAGGAACCGTTCACCGAAAGGTATGGCATGAACAATGCTTTGGCCTGCGCCAAGTTTTCTACACTTCGTTCGTAGTTTAGTTGTTCTTGCTGTAGTTGCAAGTTGTTCTTCAACCCTTGTTGAATGTACGCCTCCAGTACTTGACTTTGTACACCCACACTTTTCAGTGTAAGCGCAAGGATTGCGAGCAGAAAGTAGTTTTTAGTTATCATCGTTAATACAATAAACAGTGTTTATTCGTAAGGCAAATTTTTTTATAGCGTTGAAAGAATTTGTTTAAACATTTTGTAGGACTTGTCGAGCATTTTGGAGCGCTCGTCTTCGGCATAGATTTTCATGCGGTCACGCAACGCCAACGAACACATTCCGTGCATGGTGCTCCATATCAAGAATGAAAGAGTTTTATATTCTTTATTTTTGAAATGCCCTTGTTGCTGGCACTCCTTTACCAAGTTTTCCAGTTGACAATGTGCGGTCTCTCCCACTTTCCAATCTTCAGAGTTCACATCACAATCCATGGGGGCTTGCATGATGAACATAATGTCGTAGTACTTCGGAAACTTGAATGTAAACTCCATGTACCGTTCGCCCATTTTGATCAGTCGCTTGAAGGGATCTTTCACTTCGGCCAGCACCGCCATGTAGTCATTGAATTTTTTAAAGGCTTCGCCATGCAGTGCGTAAAAGATTTCGTTCTTGTCTTTGAAGTAGAGATAGATGGTGGCGGGGCTGTACTCAATCGCCTCGGCAATGTTGCGGATGCTGATCTCGTCAAAACCTTTGTCCACAAAAAGCTGGTGGGCCGATTGCAAAATGTTTTCGCGCATCTCTTCCCGATCGCGTGCTTTTCTTTCTTTTACTCCCATGGTTTGATTTATACGGGCAAAAATAGTAAACAGTGTTCATTTTAATAACAATGTTATATTATTTTATGCAAATAGCTCGTTTACAGGCAGAAAATTTATACTCTTAGCAGCTCAGTCTAAACCTAATCCTACAAATGCCATTATTGCACAATTGAAATTCTCGTTTACCTTTGCAGTCCTTAAAAACAAAGGGAGCTTAGCTCAGCTGGTTCAGAGCATCTGCCTTACAAGCAGAGGGTCGGGGGTTCGAACCCCTCAGCTCCCACTTCAAAACCTCAGATACGCTGAGGTTTTTTTATTTGTCTTGACGCCAATTTTCCGTTGGTGTATTTACTACCGCTCACATTTTTTTAATTGCTTAACTTTCCGTTGTGATCAATAATAAACTACGGCTTTACTGGGGCTTGCAGATTGGGGGATGGTTTTTTTATGCGATGGTGCAGATCATTGCCAGCGTGCTGGCATCGGGCACTAGCTCAATCAGCACGCCCCGCACCATTTTCTTTTTCTATGAAGCGTTTCTTTGCCTTTTGATAACGCACACGTATCGCTACGGTATCAACCGGTGGGGTTGGCTTAGTCTTGGCATGGCCAAGCTGATTCCGCGAGTGGCGCTCAGCGTTCTAATTTTAGGAACGGTGATGTATTTTTTACGAATCCCGGTGGCGGCTCTCTTAGGCCTTTTTAGTTCTTCCCCTGTTTATGATGCGCTTGCCATTTTAGGCCAGTCGATTTTTTATGCCATCGTGTTTTTCATGTGGTCGGTGCTATATTTCATTTACAATTATTTTGAGCGGTATAACAAATCGCTGAAACTGGAAGCAACTGTAAAAGAGATTGAGTTGAACAACCTGAAGGCGCAGCTCAATCCGCATTTTATTTTCAATGCCATGAACAGCATCCGGGCTTTGGTCGATGAAAACCCAGGCAAGTCGAAGCAGGCCATCACACAGCTCTCCAATATTTTGCGCAACTCACTGGCCAGCGAAAAAAAAGGCCTCACCAAATTTGAGGACGAATTGAAAATCGTAAAGGATTATCTTAGCTTGGAAAGCATCCGTTTTGAAGAACGATTGAAGACGGAATACGAGATCGCCCCGGGCTCCAACGATTTTTGGGTGCCTCCGTTTATGATACAAACTTTGGTGGAGAACGGAATCAAACATGGAATTTCGCACCTGACCGAAGGCGGCACCATTGCCGTAAAAACAGCGATCATCGATGACGAATTAAAAATCCAAATCAGCAACAGTGGGCATTTTGTGAACGGCCGAAAACGGGGGCTCGGCCTGACCAACACGGCACAACGCCTAAAACTTTTGTATGGCGATGCCGCCTATCTACGGATAAGCAACGAAAAAAATAATTTTGTCTTGACAGAAGTGAAAATCCCACATTTATACAACTTGTAAATAATAACGAGATGAAAGCGATAGTGATTGACGATGAGCGCTTGGCGCGAAAAGAGTTGATGAAATTGTTGGAAGAGCATCCCTCCATTGAAGTGGCAGGCGAAGCCATGAATGCCGATGAAGCCGAAAAAATGATTGAAGAGCACAACCCCGATCTGCTTTTCCTCGATATTCAAATGCCCGGCCGCAATGGTTTTCAGCTTTTAGAGTCGCTCGATTCTGTGCCGCTCGTTGTCTTCACTACCGCCTACGATGAGTTTGCACGGAAAGCTTTTGAAGTAAACGCCCTCGATTATTTGCTCAAGCCCATCCAGCCCGAGCGATTGAGTGAAGCCGTGCACAAGATCATGGAAAAAGAAAAAGCCAAAGCAGGTCGCAGCCTCGACAAAAAACTGGGGATGGAAGATCAGGTGTTTGTAAAAGATGGTGAACGCTGCTGGTTTGTGAGCTTGGCACAAGTACGCATGTTCGAATCGGATGGAAATTATATCAAAGTATATTTCGATAATAACAAACCGATGATCCATAAGTCGCTGAATGCGTTGGACGAAAAATTGGACGAACGTGCTTTTTTTCGTGCCAGCCGCAAGCACATTATCAATTTAAGCTGGGTGGAAGGAATAGAGACATGGTTCAATGGCGGGCTGATGGTAAAATTGCGCGGTGGCGACAAAGTTGAAGTAAGCCGCAGACAAGCCGCCAAGTTTAAGGACTTGATGAGCCTATAAAAAAATAAGCCCTGGTATTCTCAGGGCTTATTTTCAATAACTGATTTATTTTCTTAAGCCGTAGCAGCAGACTGCTCAATTTTATTTTGTTGCTTCAAGATCACTGACTTCTTGGCTTTGTAGCCGCAGTAGCCACAGAGATAATGCTTAATAATCTCGCCTTCTTCAGTATCGGTAGGTTGTTTTGTGATCTCTTCTTTCACTACTTTGAAAGTTTGATAATTACACTCTGGGCATTGCAGGGCATGCAAGTGGCCAGCATATTTTTCAATTTGAAGATGACCCGTCTCTTCGTCTTTCCACACATCGTAATCCACTGAAAAAAGGTTTTCTTCGGCCTGCATCCCTTCATCCAAGTAGGCATCTTCTTCTTCTTCGCTCAACAGCTTCATAGGTTTTCCGGTTTTAGGGGAAATCCGTGGCCTGTAGCGCAATACTTTTAGACGCTTTTCAATATAAAAAGGATAATAAAATTTCAGGAGGTTTTGAACAATTACGGCTACGATCAGCCCCATGGCTGCGGTAACAAATACACGAACACCAATCAATACAGGAACGGTAGCGTCACCACTGAGGTTTGAATTGGGATAAAGACACCCGCCAACAATCAACACAATAACCGCTATCCACAAACTGCTGATCTCATATTTGTTGATGAAATCATATTTTTCTTTGCTTCCCTTGGTGGTAGTCAGTTTGATGTAGTAGCCCAAGGCGATGAGCAGGCCAACCGCCCAGCATACAAGTGCCAAATTTTGAGCCAAATGATTCCAAGAGGTCGGTGGTGGTGGCCCCTCACTTTGTGCTGAAGCATCTACAACCAACAGAAATAACAAGGCTATTGTCTTAATAAATCTCATAGCAGTTAAATTTTCAAGTTTGGATTAAGGAGATCAAATGTAATAAAAGAGTTCATTTTGTCCTCTAAGTACTGACAAATATAATCAAACCGCAATAATCTTAGATAGGCGGAATTTTTAAAAAGGCAAAATATTCTTTAGCGGGCAATTGTATTGGCTAAAATGAAATCAGCGACTATGGCTTGTGCTTCATCAGGCTGTTCGTACATGGCCATGTGGCCGATGCCTTTTAAAATATGGAGCGTGGACTTTGGAGCTATCTGGCCAAACTCTAAGGTTGTTTCTAATGGTACAATGCTGTCTTTCTCACCACCGATAACCAAAACTGGGCAATCATAACTTTGCAGAAAGTCAATGGATGAAGGCCTGTCGCGCATGGCGGCCGTATAAGCCAACAGGGTTTCAATAGACGTATTACGAGCAATTTTTTCCGCCTGCGGAATGGCCCCATGGTTCTTGTCAAAAAATAGCCCGGGCACAAAAGTGTCGATAAACGGATCGGTGCCGTGAGCTTTTACAAATTCAATAACGCGGTTGCGGTTGGCTTTTCGGTCTTCAGTATCCGGAAAGGCACTGGAATGGAACAGGCCAAGCCCAGCAAATTTTTCTGGCGACTTTGCCGCCATGGCCAACGCCACATAGCCCCCCAACGAGTGGCCTATCACAACAGGGTTTCTGATTTTTTGATGATCGATCCAACCCAAGACCTTTGTTCCAATTTCATCAATCGAAAAGGGAGTTGAGGGGAGTTGGCTTTTGCCAAATCCAGGAAGGTCAATGGAGAAGACTTCAAATTTCTCAGCGAGCTTTTCGGCAACCCCATTCCAGATTTCGAGCGTTTCGCAAAAGCCGTGGATTAAAATTACGGGCTGACCCTTGCCTAATTTTTGAAAAAATATTTTTTCTGTCATGCGATAGATTTCGCAGGCTCAAGCATTGCCACTACAGCTTGCTGAATGCCGTCTGGGTCGAAGCCACACTCGTGGTGCAGTTCAATCTGTTCGCCATGTTCGATCACCGCATCGGGGATACCCAATCGCTTAACCTCTGCTTGGTAATTGTGGTCGGCCATAAACTCGATAATGGCACTACCAAACCCGCCCTGGATACAGCCGTCTTCAATGGTTATTATCTTTTTAAATTTCTTAAAGACCTGATGCAGCATTTTTTCATCCAACGGTTTAACAAAGCGAAGATCATAATGCGCAATGTTGATTCCTTGTTTCTCTAACCGTTCGCAAACTTCCACTGCATAGTTGCCGATATGGCCGATAGTGAGAATAGCCAGTTCGTCTCCTTCTTTTATTTTTCTTCCCGTGCCGATTTCGATTTTTTCAAAAGGAGTCTTCCAATTGGGCATCACCCCTTGGCCGCGCGGGTAGCGGATCGAGAAAGCTTTTTCTGTTCTGGGAAGTTGTGCGGTGTACATCAGGTTGCGCAGTTCGGCTTCATTCATCGGGGCGGCCACGATCATGTTTGGCAGACAACGGAAGTATGCCAAGTCGTAGGCTCCATGGTGCGTGGCCCCATCAGAGCCTGCAAAGCCAGCGCGATCCAAGCAAAAATTCACTGGCAGGTTTTGGATACAAACATCGTGCACCACTTGGTCGTAGGCACGCTGCATAAACGAACTATAGATGTTGCAAAAAGGCACCAGCCCTTGTGTGGCAAGCCCGGCCGAGAACGTAACCGCATGCTGCTCGGCAATGCCCACATCGATGGCGCGGTCGGGCATTTCTTTCATCATGATGTTCATCGATGAGCCCGAAGGCATGGCCGGAGTGATGCCAATGATCTTGTCATTAGCTTTTGCCAACTCTACAAGGGTGTGGCCAAACACGTCTTGGTATTTTGGGGCTTGCGGTTTGTCGTGGGTTTTTTTGTGGATCTCCCCGGTGATCTTATCGAACGTGCCGGGCGAGTGCCACGTGGTAGCGTTTCCTTTTTCGGCAGGAGCGTAGCCTTTGCCTTTGATGGTAACGCAATGCAAAATCTTTGGGCCTTTGATTTTTTTCAGGTCGTTGAGCACGGCCACCAAGTGGTCCACATCGTGGCCGTCCACGGGGCCGAAGTATCGTAGATGCAGCGACTCAAATAAATTGCTTTGGCTCAACAATGTTGCCTTGATGCCGTTCTCGATTTTTGAAACGATCTCTTGCGCGTTCTTTCCAAACTTTGAAAGTTTGCCCAGTAAATTCCACACATCATCTTTCAGTCGGTTGTACGTTCCTGATGTAGTAATGTCTGTCAAGTAATCTTTCAACGCGCCCACATTGGGGTCGATGGACATGCAGTTGTCATTCAAAATGATCAACAAATTTGTATCCGATACCCCTGCATGATTGAGCCCTTCGAAAGCCATGCCGCCAGTGAGTGCGCCATCGCCAATGATGGCCACGTGCTGCTTGTCGTGCAGTTCCAAATTTTTTGAGGCGAACGCCATCCCCAGCGCAGCAGAAACCGAAGTAGAAGCGTGGCCAACGCCAAACGTATCGTACTCGCTTTCTTTCCTTTTCGGGAAACCGGAAATGCCTTTGTAAAATCGGTTGGTATGAAAAACGTCTCTTCTTCCCGTAAGGATTTTATGGCCATAGGCTTGATGGCCAACATCCCAAACTAATTGATCGTAGGGCGTATTGAAAACATAATGCAAGGCCACCGAAAGCTCGACCACGCCAAGGCTCGCCCCAAAGTGGCCGCCATAGACAGAGACATTATCAATAATAAACTGGCGCAGCTCATCGCACAACTGCACGAGTTGTGCTTGATCGAGTTTTTTCAGATCGGCAGGGCTGTCGATATGTGATAATAATTTGCCGGGCGTGATCAGCATTCTATTTTTTGATTCAATTGGGTTATGAATTCAGTTGGGTTGTCGGGAGTGACCACGATGTTGCGATGGTCATCGGTCTGAATTAAAACGGCCTTGTCTCTGCGGGTGGCTTTTACACCCTGAAAGATGATAATAGCAAACAGGACACCGATGCCAACGATGATCACTTTTGTAAGCCAATCGAATGAAAGTTTGAATGTCATGTTACAGAATCAACCTTATAAAGGTATTGGTTTAGCTGAATTTGCAATTGAGCTATGCAAATTTATGTATTTCTTCTTGCTCAAGTTTATGTCGGGTGTTTTGAATATTTTTGCTCCTAAATTTAGTCGTCCGCCACTTTGCGTGGTCAGACGACTCCGACTCGACTTATAATTTATGGCACCAGAAAATTTTGAGGTAAGGCTTCCCCTGTTCGAAGGCCCGTTTGACCTGTTGTTGTTTTTCATCGAGCGCGATGAATTGGACATCAACGACATTCCTATTTCGCAGATCACGCGCGAATTTTTGGAATACCTTCATCGGCTGGAGACGCTGAATATTGAAGTAGCCAGCGAATTTATTTTGGTCGCGGCCACACTCATGCGCATCAAATCAAAAATGTTGTTGCCCCGTCCGCAGTTGGACGAGCAAGGCAACGAGATCGACCCGCGCGAAGAGTTGATCAAGCATTTGATGGAGTACAAAAAATACAAATCGGTAGTCGATCATCTCCACAAAATGGAAGAGACCGAGTTGATGAAAGAGAAGCGCGGCAACCTGATGAAAGAGTTGCGCCAATTGGCCGAGGTCTCCAACGTGGAAGCCGAACTACAAGATGTGGACCTCTTCAAACTGCTCACCGTTTTTGAAAAAGTATTGAAACGCCAAGAGGAAGAAAGAAACCGGCCAGTGCATCAGGTATTTCAATATCCTTACACGATCGATGGGCAGAAAGAATTTATTTTAAACGAAATCACGGTGAAGGCACGCGTGGCTTTCACCGAACTTTTTGAAAAAGCACCTACGCGCATTGCCTTGATTTTTAATTTCCTTGCCATCCTTGAAATGCTTGCCAACGGTTTGCTGAGCATCCAAGTGGGCGAGGGCTTTAATAATTTTTGGGTAGCAAGGCCCGAAGCTGTTGGAGAGTCGGTGTAGGATTTTGGCATCGACTACGAAGCGATCGTTCGGATATTGAGAAACTACCCTCGGTTGGAGTTGCACACTTTTCACGCTGACGAGACAACAGAAGACAATCCATTTATTGGTGAGATCGAGAAGCACGGCATTGAAGTGGCCGTCACTAATGCGGCACAAGAATCTTACTCGGAGTCGTCCTACCAGTCAAAGTGGTAGGACGACTTTTTTTATTTTGGCAGCAAGTCCCCTTTCAATCGCATCAGTTCAATCTCCGAAGCTTTTGTACCGAAGCGCGCAGCGATGAGTTGGTTGTAAGCGTCCGACAAGCTTTGGTTTGCGGTGCGCAGCTCGATGTAAGTAATAATGCCACGCCTGAACCCGGCCAGTGCAATGACCACGTTTTCTTTGGCCACCAAAATGTTTTCTTCTTGAATTAGCAGAATTCTTTTTGAGTTCTCGTAGTTGGTAAAAGCATTGCGAACGCCAACAATGGCAAGGGTTTTCTGTTGATCATAAATTGCTTGTGTGCGTGCTTGTGTTGCCCTGGCTTGGGCGATCAGGCGTGAAGCATTCATATTGTTGAGGATGGGCATCGTCACCGATACGCCATAGTTGTAGCCAAAAGTTTTTGATTCTTTAAGAGCGAAAGGGCTTGTCTGTAATTTATTTTCGTTGTAGTTGTAATTGTACGCCCCCACCAATTGAACCACTGGAGATCTGGACGCTTGATTTTCGCGGATAGCCGTAGTGGCAATCTCTAAGTTTTTTTTGGCAGCCAGCACCGTTTGATTCGTGTTTTCTATTCCTTCAATGATGTTGGCCATGGTAAGACTGCCATTGATTGGGATTGTATCGGCCAGTTGGTAATCATCGGGCAGCCCAAACCCAAGCTGGCCATTCATTTGATCTTTGATTTGCTGGATTAAAATTTCCTGCTGCACGACCAATGTCCGCTGTGCATTCAAGTCAACTTTCGCCTGCAACAACTCTGGCTTAGCGCCCGTGCCCACTTCTAATTTCCGTTCGGCCAATTTTACGCGTTCCAAATTCACCGCCATCACTTCTTGAATCGCTTTTAATTGTTCTTGCTGACGAACGATGTTATAAAAATTAGTCAACGTGGCGGCCGCAGTGTTCATCATTTGATTGCGCACGTTCACTTCGCCTAACTCGGCCAATTGGATGAGCCGTTGCCGTGTGGCAAACATTTTTGTGCCATCAAATAAAGTCCACACCATCAATAATGTTGGGTTTTGTGTATTTGATCCAACACCATCTTTGTTGGTCAATGCCCCCGTCCACGCTACGTTGCGCACACTGTTGTTGTTGATCAGGTACGAACCTGTGGCATTAAATGTGGGAAGAAACGCCCCATACATAAATCGCTTGTCGGTAAATTGCGTTGCCGCAGTAGCCTGTGCCACACGCACATCATAATTTTTTTGAATGGCCATCTGCACCACTTCCTCTACCGTCACTGTTTGTTGGGCGCTAGCGAAATGAAAAATGAAAAATGAAAATAAAATAGAGAAGTAATACTTACAGTTCATAGACTAATTCCTTATGGGGTTGGCTCACGTTGGCATCGTCCATCGCAGCTTCAAAATGTTTTCTTTTCCTGGATAAATACGAATACATGGCAGGGATGACAAAGAGTGTGAGCACCAATGAAAAAAGTATTCCGCCCACGATGACCACACCGAGCGGAACGCGGCTGGTGCTGGCATCGCCCAGCGACAAAGCAATGGGCAGCGAGCCAAGTGCCATGGCCAAGCTCGTCATCAAAATCGGGCGGAGGCGCAAGCGTGCTGCCTCCAGCACTGCCTCCACTTTCGATAACCCTTCTTCGCGTTTTTGGTTGGCAAACTCCACAATTAAAATCCCATTTTTCGTTACCAAGCCAATGAGCATGATCATTCCGATCTGAGAAAAAATATTAATGGTTTGATGGAACAGCCAAAGCGAAATAAAGGCTCCGCAAATGGCGAGCGGCACCGTAACCATGATGGTGAGCGGGTCGATGAAACTTTCGAACTGTGCCGCCAATACTAAATAAATTAAAACGAGTGCGAGGATGAATGCAAACGAAGTGTTGCCCGCACTTTCGGCAAAGTCGCGCGAGGTGCCAGCAAGCGAAGTGGAAAATGAATCGTCCATCAACGGCTTTACAATTTCTTCCATCGCCTTGATGCCATCGCCCACGGTTTTGCCCTGCGCCAGTCCTGCCGAAATCGTTGCTGATTTATAACGGTTGAAATGATAGAGCGCGGGTGGCGTAGCGGATTCCTCGAGCGACACCACATTGTCAATCGAAATCAACTGCCCCGAAGCGGTGCGCACATAAAGTTTTTTCAAATCCTCAGGATCATCACGATCCATGCGCGTCACTTGGCCAATCACTTGGTACTGTTTTCCTTCTCGTGTAAAATAGCCGAAGCGCAAATTGCTGTAGGCCAATTGCAAGGTCAGTGAAATATCTTGCACGCTGATGCCAAGCTGTGTGGCCTTGAGCCGATTGATTTTTATGCGCAACTCAGGTCGGTTAAATTTTAAATCCACATCCACGCCCTGCAAGGTTGGGTTGGTGCTTACTTTTTCCAAGATTTTTGGCAACACACTTTGCAGCTTATCAAAATTATTGTTTTGAATGACAAACTGCACAGGCAGCCCGCCTCTTCGGTTCACCGAAATGGTTTGCTCTTGAATGGCAAACGCACGGCCTTCCGCAAAGCGCGGCAAATTTTTGCTAACCATGTCCACAATTTGTTGTTGCGAACGATAGCGATCTTTTGAATCGACCATGGTAGTTCTCAGAAAAGCAGAATTCACAGAGCCTGCTCCAGCAAAAGATGGCGCCACCACCGACAATATCGTTCTCGCTTCGGGCACGGAATCTTCTGTGAACTGAACCAACTTATCAACATACGAATCCATAAAATCGTAGGAGGTACCTTCGGGTGCGGTGATGCTCAAGCGAAATTGGTTGCGGTCTTCCATCGGGGCCAACTCGGATTGAATATTTTGACTGATGAGATAGACGGAGATAATGCAAAAGCCAATAATGGCAAAAGCCACCCAGCGAATGTTCATGAACTTCGCTAATAATTTGCGGTAGCCATTTTCCATACCCACAAAAAACGGTTCGGTCACTCGGTAAAACCAGGAGTGCTTGTGGTTCTCGCGGGTGAGCTTCACACTTAAAACCGGAGTGAGTGTGAGCGATACAAAAGCAGAGATCAACACGGCACCGGCCACCACAATCCCAAACTCGCGAAACAACCGGCCTACAAATCCTTGCAAAAAAACAATCGGCAAAAAAACCACTGCCAGTGTAATGGAAGTAGAAATCACTGCGAAGAAAATTTCGCGCGAGCCCTCTTTGGCCGCACGGTATTTGTTCATGCCGCCTTCCAGTTTTTTATAAATGTTTTCGGTGACCACAATGCCATCGTCCACCACCAGGCCCGTGGCCAGCACAATGCCGAGCATGGTGAGCACATTGATCGAGAAGCCGCACAGGTACATAATGAAAAAGGAGGCGGTCAACGAGACAGGAATGTCGATGAGTGGGCGGAAGGCGATGAGTACATCGCGGAAAAATAAATAAATGATCAGCACCACCAACAAGAAAGAAATCAACAAAGTCCCTTGCACTTCAGAGATGGCACGTTTGATAAACATGGTTTGGTCGAGCGCGATGCTGAGCCTGATGTCGCTCGGCACTTCTTTTTTAAGTTGATCCAAACGTTTGTAAAATTCATCGGCAATGGAAACGTAGTTGGCACCCGGCAGTGGCACCAACGCCAAGCCCACCATGGGGATGTTGTGGTCTTTGAGAATGGACTCTTCGTTCTCTGGGCCCAGCACCGCTTGGCCAACATCTTTCAACCGGATGTCGCCCGTGTTGGAAGCCTTCACGATGACATCGTTAAAATCATCTTCGGTGTACAGCCTTCCAAAAGTGCGCACGGCCAGTTCGGTAGCATTGCCCGCGATTTTGCCGGAAGGCAGCTCCACGTTTTCACGGCTCAGCGCATTTTGCACATCGAGCGCAGTGAGGTTGTAGGCACTCAACTTCGAAGGATCGAGCCAAATACGCATGGCAAATTTTTTCTCGCCCCAAATCTGCACACTGCTCACGCCTTTGATGGTTTGCAAACGCTCCACTAAAACATTGGTGGCGTACTCCGTGAGTTGCAATGGGTTTTTTGTGCTGCTCTGCACGGTCATGCTGATGATCGCATCGGAGTTGGCATCGGCTTTTGAAACCACCGGGGGCAGCGTTAAATCAAACGGCAGTGAACTGCGCGCTTGCGAAACTTTGTCGCGCACATCATTGGCGGCTGCTTCAAGGTCTACGCCTAATTCAAACTCTACATTGATGCTGCTGCGGCCAGTGCTGGAGGTGGAGGAAATATTGCGGATGCCCGCAATGCCGTTGATGGATTTCTCCAACGGCTCGGTGATCTGCGATTCAATAATATCAGGGTTGGCACCGGAGTAGGCAGTGACCACGTTGATGTTGGGCGGGTCGATGGCGGGGTAATCGCGTACGCCCAAAAACTTAAAGCCGATCAGCCCAAACAACACCAACACGATGCTCATCACAAAAGCGAGCACGGGCCTTCTCAAACTTAGTTCGGAAATATTCATGGCTTACTGATTTTTATTTTACTCTTGGATGTTACTCAAAAACTAATAATCTGCCACACCATCACACGAATCCACGCAGATGCTCGTGCCAAAGGCATCCCCTTTGGACAAAGACGTTTATCATTCGGCTTAGTTCACTTACCATGCCGGTTCACTTTCGTGATTTTCAGTTTTGACTTTGGCCGGATTGCCATTAACCCAGACATGATCACCGTGTCGCCTGCTTTGAGTCCATTTAATATTTGTATAAAAACCGAATCGCGAATCCCGGTTGTCACGGTCAAAAATTGCACACTGTCTTTTCTCAATAAAAGAATTTGTTTGCTGCGTGCCTGTGGTATTACGGCCTGTGTTGGCACCATCAGCGCATTTTTGTCGCGGCCTAATTGCAAATTCACTTTGGCGAAAATCCCGGGGATCAATTCAAAATGATTTTCGTTCACAATTGCTTTTATTTTCAGCGTACGCGTTACTTGGTCAACGTTACCTTCGGTGGCAAGTACGGTGGCCACATGATTTTGCTCGCCACCATCCACTCTAAATTTTACGGCATCACCGGGCTTAATATTTTTGGCATACTTTTCAGGAATGGAAAATTCCAATTTCAATTGATTGACTTGGCGGATGCTGGTGAGCAAATCGGAGGGTGACACATACGCGCCCATACTTACATTGCGAAGCCCGAGTTTACCATCATAAGGTGCTCGGATCTCGGTTTTGGAAACCGAAATTTTTGTGGACTCGATGTCGGCCTTCAGGTTGTCAACCGCCAGCGCACTCAAATCAAAATCTTGTTGGCTGATGCCGTTGATGGCCAGCAGGTCGCGCTGCCGTTCCACGGTACGGTTAGAGATTTCAAGTTGCACTTGTAGTTTTTTCAACTGTGCTTGTAAGTCTTGATCAAAAAGTTTGACGAGCAACGAGCCTTTCTTCACGGGCAGTCCTTCCTGAATATTCATCTGCACAATGCGGCCGCTCACCTCGGGGCGAATCTGGGTTTCCTCCACCGGCAGCAGCGAGCCGGGCACTTCTATTTTTTCACTTTCGGAATGGGCCTCGACCACAAATCCTTCGACCGACAAGGGTCCCATCTTTCTTGCGGTGGGCAATGGTGCCTTCTTTTGTTTACAGGCAGACGCGATTAGGGCGATTGAAAGAATTGCTATCGAAAGTTGTTTAAACATTGTTTCCTTAGAAATAGATCAGAATTTAAATCTAACGCAAACCTACGATTGAAGTTTAATCTTCAGCACCATCCATAAACCGTTCATGTAATTTCAGCACTTGCGGGATCACCAACTGGCTCTCATCGTTGCGGATTATAAAATCGGCTCGTGCAATTTTTTCTTCCTCATCCATCTGGTTGCGGATTATTTTTAAAACACTTTCTTCAGTGCGCGAGGGATCACGTGCCAACACTCGCTTCATGCGCAAGTTTTCGGGCGCAGTGATTACAATTATTTTATCCAACAGTTTGTACAAACCTGATTCGAAAAGCAATGCCGCCTCTTTTACGGTGTAAGGAAATTTTTTGTTTGCCGTTAACCACCGTTCACCGTCTTCAGCAACGCGCGGGTGCACCAATTGGTTCAGCTTTTTAAGTTGTATCGGATCGTTGAATACTGTGCCGCTCAGAAAACCCCTGTTCAATAATCCATTGGAGTCATAACTTGATGGCCCAAATTCATTTTTGATTTGCTCCACAAGGATTTCATCGGAGGTCATTAAAAATTTTGCACGGCTATCGGCATCGTAGATGGGCACGCCAAGGGTTGCAAAGATTTTGCATACCAAACTTTTGCCCGAGCCGATGCCCCCGGTGATGCCAATGCGAAGCGGCCTTTTCATGGATTTGTTTTCACGAAAGCAAAGTTACTGTGTACTACATAGCTCATGCAACATAAATTTAATTGAGGATTGTGTTTATAATGCCTGCCGGACAGGCAGGGCTTAGAATTAATGCAAGGTCGTCTGCGAATGCATGCCCTTGTCATGGGCATAAACCATGAGCCTGCCTTTGCCGAAACGCTTCGTGCAGGCAGGCGTAGTAGTAAATCAAGTTCATTTGACGCGTACCGAATCCATCCGCAGCGGCAATGCATACGATGGCAGGTTCATTACGTTGAGCTGCGTGGCGGTGGCTTCCAACGATAGTTCGCGGGCCGCCAGATTAAAATCTTCGAGCTTGCTTACCGGTACCTGAAACCAAACCGATGCGCTATCGGCCTGCAAAGCATAGGGCTTTTTATGAGCGATAAGTTTCACTCGCTTGCTCACTTCTTGCACAGGCCCCACCTCAAAGATTACTTGTGCCACGGGCGGGTTTCTATTGATGAATTCATTTCCAAGAAAACCAATCTCTACCTCGTCACGAAAATTTTCATTCACATTATTAGTATCGAGGGGGAGCAAGATGGAATCGGCCAGTGCCTTCAATCGACTTTCGGGGCCATCTAACTCTACCGAATCGGGAAGCACCACCACCGGGCTGATGCGTCCGTACCCTTTGCGAAAAGTAATTGCCGAAATATCGGCCACCAGTTTGTAGCGTTGCCGGATCCGCTTGTCCACGTGCAGATAAAGTGTATCGGTCACCACAAAATTGATTTTGACATTGCCGATTTGCGTAGCCATGATGGGCGCGAGTGTGCTGCCCACAATTTTCTTTACTTCGCTTGGCCGCTCCAGCGGAATGACCACGTGAGGGACTTTCAACCCTACCCGTTTGCGAAAAAGGTTCCAGCCATTGCCCGACACGTTCATGTTCACCGTTTTTGGGAGCGGCTGAGCCGTGGCATACTTTTCGCCATCAAACTCGAACACGATGGGGAAGCGTACGTTGGTAGAATAATTCTTATTGAGCGCAGTGAATATCCAAAAAACAACAGCCGTCAGCACACACAGGCTCACCGCCTTCCAGTTGGCGCGGTCGAAACGAAGAAGGCCGAATAGGAAGCGGAAAAAATTCATCGTGTGGGTTCAAACAGTCAGCACTTCTCACCTCACCAGTACAAAAAAGTTAAGCCGCGGGCTTTTTGTTCGCGGCCGCCTTGGTGGACTCCATCGATACAGCCGACTTAGAAAACTTGATGCGTGCGCCCCGCTCAACCTCTACCACAAACGTGTCGTCTTCTACTTCGGCAATGCGGCCATGCAATCCGCCAATCGTAACGATGTAATCGCCTTTCTTGATTTCTTCGGTGAATTTTTTTTGGTTTTTTGCTTTTTTCTGCTGTGGGCGGATCATAAAAAAATAAAGGATGCCGAACATCAACACCATCATTAAAGGAAAGCTCCAGTTGTTTTGCGCTTGAAGGATAATCGAATACATGGGTTAAAAAGATTTAGGCTGCAAGTTATCCCTTTGCTTTCAATGGGGCAAACCAATCGAGATTTAACATTGTGCCAGATTGGTCATGCCAAAAAAAATCCCCTTATCGGGGATTTTAAAAAATTATTTCACAGGCCCGTTGGCGCCATCCGGTTTTGGTGTCACCATCGCTTTGAATTTAAGCACCGTTGTCTTTGGCCAAGTGTTGGCGGTGATCGTAACGGTTTTGTTGTTGACGCCTTGCTTTCCTTTGGTATCAAACTCTGCTTTTACAAAGCCAGTACCACCCACCGGGATTGGCGACTTCGTCCAGTTGGGCACGGTGCAACCGCAAGAGGCTTGCGCAGTTTGAATGATGAGCGGAGCTTGCCCTGTGTTTTTTACAGAATAAGTGTACGATACTTTTTCACCTTCGAGCACAGTTCCAAAATCATGGTCGGTGGTGTTAAACTCGATCACAGGCAGCGGGCCTTCGGGTTTCACTTCGGGCAGCGCGGGTGTTGCATTTGCGGGCGTGGCGGTAGCAGGGGTGGACTTGTTGCCTTCCAACTGAGCTATTTTGCTTTCCAGTTCGGCCACACGTTTTTCGGTAGCACGGTCGCGGCAGCCGGCAAGTGACAAGGCCATGGCGGCTACCAACATTATTTTTGTTCCTGTTTTCATATTTTCTTTTTTATATTCTTCAACTGCAAAAATAAATTTACAAAACATTACAAGCCAACAGGCGTGGGCAGATTAACAAAACATTAACTTTTTTTGCCGCGGATCTGCTCCAGCAGTTCGTCCACATCGTCCAGCAATTGTTTGGCTTTGCCTTGGGCTTCGCTCACCACTTTTTGCCCTTGTGGTTGTGCTTCAGACGAGAGCGGGTTTTCTTTGCCGCTCATCATACTGTCCAAATAGTCTTGCAACATTTTTTTGTACTTGTCCAATTGGAAAGAAAGCTTCTCTCTGGTGTTCGAGCCTTTGTCGGGCGCATACAATATCCCCAGGATCGCCCCTGCGGCTGCCCCTGCTAAAAATGCCATCAATGCGTTGTTGCTTTTCTTGCCCATAAGGTTTTTTATTTTAGGGATACAAAGATAAAAATATTGACACTTTATTTACTGATGATATGCAACATGTGAAACACCGAGTTAGGCGTCTGGCACCACAAAGGTGTCTTGACGCCTGCTCTGCTTATTTTATTTATTGTCGATCAGCCCGCGCCCACTCTTTTTCACCGCACCCGATTCTTTCATCGCTTTGGCGATCACATCCAAAATACCGTTGACGAACTGCCGGCTTTTGGGCGTGCTGTAATCTTTCGAAAGTTCAATGTATTCATTAATCGTTACCTTGACGGGGATGTTGGGGAAATGGATCATCTCGGCAATGGCCATCTCTAAAATCACACGGTCGGTCAGCGGCAACCGATCGACTTCCCAGTTGCGCGTATTTTTGGCAATGAGTTCTTTGTGCTCGGGGGCCAGCTCAACGGTACTATTGAACAACAGTTTTGTAAACTCGGTGTCGTCTTCCCAATTGAGCGAAACTTTTTGCAGCGTGGTCTTTCCATCGGCAAAAGATTTGATGGTTTTGTCAACCATGCTTTTGATAATGTCTTTGTCTTCGGCCCAACGGATGCTCTGTTCTTCAAAATAATCATTGATCGTTCCTGCCCCCAAAATAATTTTGCGGGCAACGTGTTTTATAAATGCCTTCTCGGTTTCTTCGTCAGGGGTTTTTGCAGCATTGAATTTTTGATAAGACGGGTCTTCTTTGACGACATCGCGAAACCACCCTCGCACTTTGTCCATGCGGCCATCCCACCCGGCATTTTCTTTCAGCAATGATTTTTTTAGTTCATCGTTTTGCCGCCATGCGTTGATCCAGCGGTGCTGTGCAAAATTGGCGTGACCGATTTTCTTTTCGCTCGCCTGATCGGCAAAAGCGACCATCAACGCGAGCACGCTGTGGTAGGTGGCGGAGAGTTTCCCCATCTCCATCAAAATATTTTTGCTCAAAAAAGTTTGGTCTTTCTTGATCGATTTTTTGAAAAGGTCGATGGCCTCGGCCACGGTACGTTCAATTTCTTCATCCTCACTAAGTGCCCCCCCTCCGTTCATTTTCTTTTCAAAAAGTTGGAGCGCCAATTTTTTCTTCGTGCGCAAGAGTTCCTTGTCCTGCACTTCCATCGAGTTGAGGTTGGGGGTGAAACGTTCTTCGATCAAATCGCTGGCCAGCAGGAGGTCGGCTTCTTTACATTGGCCATAGGCAAAAAGGCTTTGCATGATTTTGATGCGGATGGTGCGCCTGTTGAGCATGAGGGAGAACGATTAATGAAAGCGCAAATTACAACGCTTGCCGCGAAATGTAAAAGGCTTTGTTGGATCAATGCACATTTCCGAACTTCGCGCCACTGATTGTCGTTGACTGCTGTCAGTTGGCCATCGACTTACCATGAAAGAACTCGCTTACCTCAATAAATATTTGCGCAAGTACAAAGGCCACCTCATCTGGGGCTTGGTGTTTGTCGTTGTCTCCAACGCGTTTCAGATTTTGCCCGCGCAGTTTGTACGCCTCTCTATCGACTTGGTGGTGGACAACATCCGCGTGTACCGCTCCTTCGACAAGAGCAGCGTGCAGCAAAGTTTTTTCAATGTGTTTGCCCACGGCATTTTGGTTTATGCCATGCTCATCTTGTTGATGGCCTTGCTGCGCGGTGTGTTTTTATATTTTGTAAGACAGACCTTGATCGTGATGAGCCGGTTGGTAGAGTTTGATTTGAAGAACGAAATATTTGAACATTACCAGGCACTTCCTGTCAGTTTTTATAGAAGGAACAGCACGGGCGATTTGATGAACCGCATCAGCGAAGATGTAGGCCGGGTGCGGATGTACGTAGGGCCTTCGATCATGTATGGCCTGCAGCTTGTTACCTTATTTGCCATGTTGGTGCCCGTGATGTTTGCCATCAGCCCCAAGCTCACACTCTACTCTCTCTTGCCGTTGCCGTTGTTGTCGCTGGCTGTTTTTTATGTGAACAATATCATTGAGCACCGCAGCGATGAAATTCAAAAAAGCCAGTCGCGGCTCAGCACGTTTGTGCAAGAAGCATTTTCGGGCATCCGGGTTTTAAAATCGTTCACCCGCGAAAACGAATCGGTGGCCAACTTCGCCCACGAAAATGAAGAGTACAAACACCAGTCGATCAAGCTCACCAAAGTAGAGGCATTGTTCTACCCAATTGTGATGGGGCTTGTAGGGCTCAGTACCCTCCTCACGGTGTACGCAGGCAGCGTGGAGGTGATCAACGGCTCGCTCACCATTGGCAACATTGCCGAGTTTATCATTTATGTAAACCTTCTAACTTGGCCCGTCACGCTTTTGGGTTGGACAAGCAGCCAAGTGAAGCGCGCAGAGGCTTCGCAAAAACGGATCAATGAATTTTTGAAAATCAAAACCGACATCGTTTCCGAAAAAAATATTGAACAAGAAATTTCAGGCAAGGTAGAATTCAACAACGTTTCATTTACTTATCCTGATACTGGAATAGAGGCACTGAAAAATATTTCGTTCACGATTTTGCCGGGCGAGTCGCTGGGCATCATTGGCACTACAGGCTCGGGCAAGAGCACTATTTCAAATTTGGTCTTGCGATTGTATGATGTTACGGCTGGAGAAGTGCGCATCGATGACGTGCCCATCAAGGATTTTGAATTGATCGGCTTGCGCAAACAAATGGGCATGGTGCCGCAAGATGTTTTTCTTTTTAGCGATACGATTTTCAACAACATTGGCTTTGGCCTTGATCAATCAGACGAAAATAAGATTGTTCAAGCCGCAAAAGATGCCGATGTGCATGACAACATACAAGCGTTTCCTCTCGGGTTTGGCACGCGCATAGGCGAACGCGGCATCATGCTTTCGGGCGGACAAAAACAACGGGTGTCTATTGCGAGGGCCATTGTGCGCGGACCAAAAATTTTGATCCTTGACGATGCACTCTCAGCAGTGGACACCAAAACAGAAAACAATATTTTGAACAGCTTAAAGAAAATAATGCTTGGACGCACCTCCATCATTATCTCGCACCGCGTTTCTTCGGCAAAACTGGCCAACAAAATTATAGTGCTGCACGAAGGCACGATGGTAGAAGAAGGCACTCACGAAAGCCTGATGGCACAGGAGGGCGTTTATAAAGAACTGTATGAAAAGCAGATGCAAACAGACGAAGTAGCGAATTGATCAGAACACGTACCGCAGGCCCACGCCACCCTGAAAACGTTGGTAGCCCGGATCAATCAAGGCATCGGTAAACATTTCCACTTCGATAAATGCCGAGACGGGCAAACTGAAATAGGAATATTCAAAACCCACCAACACCACGGGGCCATACGTAAAACGGTTTTTAGAAAAATGCCCGAAGCGGTTCTCTCCATTGCCTCCGGCTGGGGCTTGCTGGTAATTATAATCGTAGCGCAGTGTGGTGTTGCGCCATTGCCAGCCAAGGCCAGCGTAGAGCATCAACCCTTTCGAGATTTTTTCGGCATCCCATTGGTACAAAAATTTGGCTTCCAAAAATAAATCGAGCGTCACTTTGTGGGTGAGGTAGGTGAGCGTAGATTTTTCGCGCGTCATTGGGTCAGTGCTCAGCGAGTCAACACGGGCGTAGCTATTAAAAAGCCCACGGTAATAGCCGTTGTAAAGACCACTTGACGCCTTGCCTGCGTCCACGGCAAATGACCAGTGCTTGCTGGGATAAAATTTATATGACAGGGCAAAGGGGTCGCCCACTTTAATGCCGATACCTTGGTAAGGATATTGACTTTCTTCAAAAATAGGGCATATAATGCGTGCTTTGTTGTGTGAAATGCGCGGCACCGAGAAGCTACTGCTGCGCACGCTTTTGCGCACTTGGGCAAGCCCGTTCATTGCCACAAGCGACATAAAAAAAAGAAAGGCCGAGGGTTTCAGGAAACGCATTGAAGCAAAGATAATTCTTTTGAGCAAACGAAAACGGTAATGCTCAGACGGCTTCTTTGTATTGCATTTTATGGAGGTGAGCGTAATATCCGTCTTGTGCCAACAGGGCTTCGTGGCTGCCCATTTCTTTGATCTCGCCCTTGTCGAGCACAATAATTTTGTTGGCGTGCTGTATCGTGGAGAGCCGATGGGCAATGACTATGGAGGTGCGGCCATCCATCATCTTGCCAATAGCATCTTGGATCATCTCCTCCGTCTCCGTGTCTACTGATGAAGTGGCCTCGTCCAGCACCAAAATCTTTGGATCGTAAACCATGGCACGGATAAACGAAAGCAATTGCCGTTGCCCCACGGAAAGTGTAGCACCGCGTTCCATCACATTGTAATTGAGTCCGCCCGGCAACCGATCAATAAACTTTCGTGCGCCTACCAAGTCGGCTGTGTGCAAGATCATCTCGTCCGATACACCCGGGTTGCCCAGTGTAATGTTGTAGCGGATGGTATCCGAAAAAAGAAAAACATCTTGCAGCACCACGCCAATATTTTTTCGCAAGGCCGAAAGATCATAGTCACGAATGTCCACTTTATCTACTTCGATGGTGCCCCGGTTGATTTCATAAAACCGACTTAGCAGATTGATCACGGAAGATTTGCCGGCACCCGTTGCGCCCACCAGTGCCACTGTTTCTCCTTGCATGATTTCCAAACTAAAATCTTTCAACACATAATTGGAATCAGTGTAGGCAAACCAAACGTTTTCAAACTTCACTTCGCCCTTCAGCTGCTGTGGAACATGGTTTCCATTTGTGGCCACAAACTCTTTGTCGTCTAGCAGGTTGATGATGCGCGATGAACTGACAATGCCCATCTGCAAGGTGTTGTAGCGGTCGGCAATCATTCGGATGGGGCGAAAAAAAAGCTGGATGAACATGATGAACGATACCAGCTTGCCCAGCGTGATGCCCGTCACTTCTGCATTGATGGCGCCCTTGGCACCGTACCACACCAAAAGCCCCGTGCCCATGGCGGCAATGATTTCGGCCACCGGAAAATAAACGGAATAGTACAGCACCGACCGCAGGTTGGCATCGCGGTGATCGCGGTTGATCGTTTTAAATTTTTCAAATTCTTTTTTCTCGCTTCCAAAAATCTGCACGATGCCCATGCCGGTGATGTGTTCTTGCACAAAGGCGTTGAGGTTTGAAACCGCATTGCGTACATCGTTGAACGCCACTTTTATTTTCTCTTTGAACACATACGTGGAGACGATCATCAATGGAATGGTGGAAAGACTGACCAGCGCCATGCGCCAATCGATGGCAAACATAAACGCGAGTATGAAAACGATCTGCAACAGGTCGCTGGCCATAGCGGCAAGGCCTTCGCTGAAAACATCGGCAAGGGTTTCTACATCAGAGATGGTGCGCGTCACCAACCGACCGATCGGTGTCTTATCAAAAAACTGAAGCTGCAAATGAACAATGTGTTCGTACAATTTGATGCGGATGTCGCGGATGACAAACTGCGCGATGCGGCCCGAAATATACGTGTGCACATATTGCACGATGGACTGCACCACCAACAAAGCTAAGATCAACAGCATCACGTTGACCATCGCCCAATAGTTTCCATACTGCACATGCTTGTCGATGGTGTGTTGGATGAGCAATGGGCGAAGCGGAGTGAGCACGCCCAGTGCCAGTGTGAGCACGATCACCAAGTAAAAACGACCCTTGTACGGAATGATAAACTGCATGATCCGTTGCAGCACCTTCAGGTCGATGATGTTGCCGCTGCTTACTTTTTCTTTCTCCATGCGGGGTTAAACCTATTTTTCAAGGTCAAGGTTCTCATTTATTTACGAATAAAATAGTCGTGCCACCACTTTTAAGTGATGGCACGACTTGACGACTTGACAAATGGCAGGTTTCGAAATTGGAATGCAGAGGCATTTGTTTCTAAATTGTTAACGAAATGTTCCTAAGAAATAAAACTGAAACCTGGTTTTATAAAAAGTAAAAGGGATATGTTTGCCACAATAAATCCAACAAACCTAAAAACCAATTCACATGAGGAAAAATCTACTGCTGATGGTTGCTGTTTTTCTGACAGCCGCAGGAGCATGGGCCCAGGGCGTTACCACTGCTTCGCTGACGGGAAAAGTAACTGATCAAAAAGGAGGAGAGTTGCCCGGGGCCAACATTGTGGCCACGCACACACCCTCTGGCACCACGTACGGAACCGTTACATTAAAAGACGGCCGTTTTATTATGCCTTCGTTGCGCGTAGGGGGGCCCTACACTGTAAAAATCTCTTTTGTAGGCTACAAAGAACAAGTGAGTGAAAACCTCTTCTTTGAACTGGGGCAAACTTTTGTCTTGGATTTGAAATTGACCGAAGAGTCCTCACAACTTGAAGAAGTGGTCATCTCAGCGGTGAGAGACCCCATACTCAACTCCGATAAGATGGGTGCCTCCACCAACTTCAATGTCAACCAAATCAACAGGTTGCCCTCTATCGGTCGTGACTTTCGCGACATCACGCAACTAACACCACAAGCGGGCACCAATTTTAGTTTTGGTGGACGCAGTAACTTGTACAACAACTTGACCATTGATGGGGCCACGGTAAACAACGTATTTGGTTTGAACCCGCTCCCCGCAGGCCAATCTAATGCAACTCCTTTTAGCTTGGATGCCATCCAAGAAATTTCCGTTTCGCTTTCTCCTTACGATGTGCGCCAAGGAAACTTTACGGGCGCAGGCGTGAGCGCAGTGACCCGCAGTGGTACCAACGAAATACAAGGTTCGGCCTACTATTTTTTCCGCAACGAAAATTTGGCGGGCAGCAAAGTAGATGGTACATCAGTGCCAATTCCAAGTTTCAATTATAGCAACTTTGGGTTTCGTCTTGGCGGCCCGATCATTAAGAACAAACTTTTTCTTTTTGTGAATGCTGAATTTGAAAAGAGAACCGATCCATTCATTACCAATACAGCACGCCCGAGTAAGGCAACACCAATTGGTACAGTGTACACACAAGCCACTGACGACATTGATGCTGAGACAGGATTGGCAGGTCTTCAAACTTTTTTAAAAGGCATCGGCTACAACCCGGGAGTTTATAAAGGATTTAACCGTGGCACCGAAAGCCAACGCTATGTTGCCCGCTTGGATTACAACATCAACCAAAATACAAAGCTCACTGTGCGCGGAAATATCACCAATGCATTTCAAGATCAGTTCCCTAGTGGCTCGGGCGGATTTGTAGGTGGCCCTCCCGGAGGCCGTGGCAATAGTTCAAGTGTGTTGTCATTCTCCTCTTCTTTCTACCGCATCAACAACAACCAAAGTTCAGTAACGGCAGAGTTAAACTCAACGCTCAAAGGAGGCACGATGTCCAACAACTTAGTGGTGGGCTTCAGTTCTTTCAAAGACTATCGTCAAAATGCGGGTGGCTTGGCAGTCCCTAATCTACCATTAGTGGATATTCTCGGCCCCAATGGTCAGACGCTGACCTCTTTTGGCCCTGATCCATTTACACCCAATAATAAATTAGACCAGACCGTTACTCAGATCAATGACAACTTCAACATCTATTTGAAAAACCACCAGGTGACCGTTGGTACTGCCAATGAGTTGTACACTTTCAATAACGTGTTCACTCAAATCATCAATGGTGTTTACCGCTACAATAGCTTGGCAGACTTTTATGCCGATGCCTCAGCGGGTACTACGGCCACAGCAAAACCAGCCCAGTACACGACTCAATATGTAGCCGTGCAAGGCGGCCCATCGGCTGCGGCAGCAAAATGGTCGGCAGCCACCTTGGGTGGTTTTGTGCAAGACGAATATACGGCCATCAAAAATGTAAAGATCATTGGCGGCATCCGTGTGGATGTTCCTCTTTACTTAACTAACCTTCCTAAAAATAATTATTTGAATTCGATCAACCTGAACGGTGAGCAACTTCGCGTAGGCGGCTGGCCAACCATCGTTCCGTTGGTTTCGCCACGCATCGGTTTTAACTGGGATGTGAAGGGCGACCGCAGCTTGCAAGTGCGCGGTGGCACGGGCGTGCTCACGGGCCGTGTGCCTTTTGTGTGGCTCTCCAACGCAGTGAGCAACAACGGCCTCTATTTTGGCCAGTTCAACTCTACGGCAATACCGCTCGATCTAACGGGCGACCGACTTCCATACAATTTCAGTTTGACACCGTATGCGTTGCCGAGCGATTCACCAGCGAGTGCCTACTCTGACCTGAGCAAAGGATTGCCTCCACTCATTACCAATCCGCTCGACAGAAATTATGGAAGGTCTGCCATCGTTCCTGCTGTGAATACGATTGCTAAAGATTTCCGTTTCCCACAAGTGTGGCGGTCCAGTCTTGCAGTAGATAAACAATTGCCTTACGGAATGGTGGGCACATTAGAATTTATTTACACCAAAGACATCAATGCGGTGTACATCCATGATGCCAACTTAGCTCCGGCTACTGGTACACTTTCGAGTGATGGACGCCCTCTTTACGGTAACGTGCCAGCCAACGCCAACGTTGACCGGCCAATCCTATCCAACGATCGCAGGGTGAATGGAGACATGGGACAAGCACTCGTAATCGGCAATACCAAAAAAGGGTATCAGTGGAGCATCACGGCTCAGTTGTCAAAAACATTTAACCGCAACTTCCAGGTTTCGGGTGCCTATACCTACACCGACTCGCGCGAGTTGAACCCACAAAGTGGATCGACAGCAGGTAGTATTTTCAACTCACAGGCCAACGTGCTGGGGGGCAACAACCCCGGGCTTGGTTATGCTGGCTCACTTACTCCGCACCGCGTGATCGTGTATGGTTCTTATCGCAAAGAGTATTTGAAAAAATATGCTTCCTCCATCGGCTTTAGCTATGAAGGGCGTACCGGGAATAATTTTTCGTACATCGTAAATGGTGATGTGAACAGCGATGGATCGGGTGTCAACGACTTGATCTACATCCCGCGCACTCAAAATGAAATTGCGCTTACTACCTCAGGCGCCACGGACACCCGTACGATCAGTGAGATATGGGGTCAATTGGATTCATACATCTCGCAAGACAAATACTTGAGCGCACACCGTGGCCAGTTTGCGCAGCGCAATGCTGCATACAACCCTTGGGTGAACCGCCTCAACCTTAACATCCTTCAAGATTTTTATTTTGATGTGAAAGGCAAGCGCAACACCATCCAACTTTCGGCCAACTTTGTGAACGTGCTCAACATGTTTAGTTCAAGTTGGGGCTTGGTGAAATCGGCACAGCGCACCAACCTACTTCGCTTTGTGGGCTACGAACAACCCAACACAGCGGGCACAGTGGGTTCGCCAGTCAACCCCGTTACGGGCCAGGCGTGGGCGGCTACTTCAGGCAAAGCGGTTTATGCTTTTGACCTGAACGGAAGCGTGCCGCTGAACACTTCGTTTACGCCCGACACTTCGGTGAACGGCCGGTGGCAAGTACAGTTGGGTGTGAGGTATATTTTCTAATTTTTAATTTGAAACGATATGAATACAATTTTTAAAATAACTTCCATGATGGTGGCCATGGCCATCTTCACAGGGTGCGAAGAGTTGCAGAAGGTAACACCAGTGCCAAACACTACGGCCTCAAACCTTACCGCCAATTTTTTGATGGTCGATGCATCGCCCGATGCGCCTTCCTTGAACTTGTATGTAAACAATATCATTGCGGGTGTTGCGGTTGACAATCTCAATCAAAGAGCACAAGCAGGATATACCGCAGTGCCAATCACCACCAACGGGGTGGGAGCCAACTCTAACATTCGTGTGAAGGCCACTACTGGAACAATCGGTGGAACGTTAGGAAGCAATGATTTGATTTTCCGTGCAGGCAACAACAACCAGAATAATTTTGTGGCCGCAGCTGGAGGTTCGTACACGTTGATTGTGGTAGACACCATCAATAGACTTGCACCTGTACGCACACTGGATACCAGTCTGACAAACAACCCTGCAGGAAACACCTATTATTACAAGCAATCCATACCCACTCCTGGTGTATTAATTTCTGCATCTGACTATGCCGCGTTAGTACCAGCTGAGCAATTAAAATGTGTTTTATTGGGCATCGTACCATTGGGCAGTACCGATGTGGGCGGCCCACGGTTTTTGGTGATTACTGATAACTTGCCACTACCTGCTCCATCACCAGTTTTTCCAGTGATCGTGCCAGGTTCAAACAAATTTTCTGCACGGTTTATTAATGCCTCACCAGACGCTGGATCTGCCACTTGCAAAATTGGTGGGACTTCATTGGGAGCAGCAACTTATCCATTGTTGCAGGGTAGCTTTAATCCTTCGGTTGGTTCACGCTCCACCACTGTCGCATTTGTGAACGCTATAACCACAGGTAGCTTCTCGGTAACCATTTCTGCCGGGCCAGTTGTTACGCCACTGGCTGCACAAAACTTTGTAGATGGCGGAATTTATACCATCATACTTTCGGGCTCAAAAGCAAAAAACACGTTGGCGTTGACATTGATCAAAAACAATTAAGCCGCACTAACTTAACGACATTAAAAAAATGAAAACAATAAAAATCAATTGGGCGATTACAATGATGATCAGTCTGAGTGTCCTTACAGGCTGTGCTGATAATTTTACGCAACCCGCGCCACAAGCAGGAACCACTATTTTGCAAGTAGCTGCTGGCAACGATAGCCTCAAGGCTTTTGTAGCGGCCATCACCAAGGCCGGCCTCGACAAAAATTTTGCGAACATCAATGGTGGACAGTTCACCGTATTTGCTCCCTCTAATTATGCATTTGTAAAATACTTGCGAGCACAATCGGGTGTAACGATCGCTCCCGTTGATCCGAACACAGCAGGCGATATGGCCGTTGCAGCGATCAGCAACATTACGGTTACTTCTGCATTTAGCATCTCTGCATTAGTCACCCGCCTCAACTACCATATCATCAGCACCGGTGTAACTTCTGCGATGATAACGGGAGCACAAGGGTTTACAACATTGAACAGTGCACGCTTGTCGTTGTCCAATGTTTCTGGTGCTACTCCTCAGTACCTGATTAATGCCAACTTTGGTTCGAATGGAGCTAACATCATCCAAGCTGGTGACAAAGCAGTTGCCAACGGTGTGGTTCATGTGATTGACAAAGTGATGACACCAATAGCAAATGCAAACATTTGGATTTCATCACTTTTAAACTTTAGTGTCAATTATGCCGTATCTCCAATAACAGTTTCTATTACTGGTGTATCGATACTCAAAGACAATGCAGGTAATTTTGATGTGAGTGCTGCCCCTGTAAATACTCCTGATAAGGATGGAAATTATAATTTGTTTACGATGGCATTAGTAAGAGCGAACTTGGCAACGGTGATTATTCCTAACTCCACACCACTTCCCGACTTCACAGTATTTGCTCCTCGCAATGGGGCTTTCAAAACATACCTTGGTGTGGCCAATGAAACCCTTGCCCGAACAGCGATCAACGGGATGTCTCCTGATGCATTGGCCGCGATTGTTAACTATCATATTGTTGCTGGGAGGATTTTATCAACTGACTTTGCCAATATACCAACCTTCACAACCTTGTCAGTTGGAAATACTTTTTCGGTGAATGCTACTTCGCTTTTGATTACTGATGCTAAATCGCTCACATCACTAATCACTAGCAAAGACAATTTAACCAACGCAGGAATTTTGCATGGAATCAATGCCGTGCTCCAACATAATTAATTAGTGATTGATCAAAACTTCAAAAAAGCCCTTCGGGGCTTTTTTTATTTCTGGCCAGATTGATTTACCGCCATGGCCGCTCGGGTTAATCCCGCTGAGGGTTGAATTGCTTGCCGAGTTTACTTGTCTTATTTTTGAGTATGCGATTACAAGTTGTACAGGATGGACAAGGAAAAAATACTGGGATATTTATTCCGATCGAAGATTGGGCGTTGATCAAAACCAATTATCCCGATATTGATGATTTGGATAGGAGTATTCCGGAATGGCAAAAGCAATTGCTCGATCATCGGCTGGAGGTTATAGCCAAAAACACTAGTTCCATAAAACCTATTAAAGAACTGTTTAATGAGCTGGACAGTGACATCTAAGGCATGTCTCTATTCTCTATTATATTTTGATGAAGTAAAAACAGATGTGCGTGGCGCAAAAGCTTGGTACAAACAACAGCAACTTGGTTTAGAAAAAAGGTTTGCAGATGCAATCAAAATGACCATCACCAAATTGCAAGAAAATCCGTTTGCTTATGGTGTGCGGTATAAAAACATACACATTGCTTACGCTAAAATATTTCCTTACGGCATCCATTTCTATATTGACGATACCAATAATCAAATTGTTGTCATCGCTATTGTTCACAATAAAAGACATCCTAATACTGCGCTGGAAAGAGTTTAGAATAAAAGATTGAGTTAAGTCTCCACAAACCATGAGATCGACTTCACAATAAAAAAAAGCCTTCGGGGCTTTTTTTATTTCTGGCCAGATTGATTTACCTTCCATTCATGGCCGCACGGGTTTTCCTTTTTTTGTTTTTGTTCTGCTTTGCCAACTGCAAAAAAAACACTGACGTTTCTTTTGCAACAATGCCTACCGTGATCCGCGATTTGGACGCCATCCGCCAGCGCGGCTACCTCGAGGCCCTGCTCGACAATAATTCCGTCAGCTATTTTATTTACAAAGGCCGCCCCATGGGCTATGAGTATGAACTGCTGCAACGCCTCGCTGCACACCTGAATGTAGAATTAAAAATAAAAGTGATCTCCGGTATTGAGGAGGCTATCAATAAACTCAACCGGGGCGAGGGCGACTTGATTGCGTTTCCGCTCACCATCACCAAAGAGCGAACAGCGTATGTTTCGTTTACCAATCCACTCTTCAACACCTATCAAGTGCTGGTGCAGAAAAAACCCGAGGGTTGGCGTCAGCAGCAAACTGACCTTACCGAAAAGGAAATGCTGCGCAACCCTGCCGACCTCATTGGCAAAGAAGTGCACGTGATCAACGGCTCATCGTTTAAAGAGCGGATGGAAAACCTCTCACAAGAAATCGGTGGAGAGATCATTATAAAAGAAGACAGTGCCGATGCTGAAACAGAATCGCTCATCCGCAAAGTAGCCACAGGCGAAATAAAATACACCGTGGCCGATCAGATGCTGGCGCAAGTAAACCAACTCTACTACCCCAGCCTTGACATCCGCACGGTGTTGAGCTTATCGCAACAGATTGGCTGGGCCACACGCAAAAATTCACCATTGCTTTTGTCGGCAACAAACATTTGGCTGACACAAATAAAAAAACAAGGCACTCTTCAAATCATCCACGATAAGTATTTGAACAGCCCACGGTTTTCGGTGCAGCTTGCGGCCAGCGATTACTCTTCGTTGCGCACCGAAAAACTTTCGCCTTACGACAATCAATTAAAAAAAGAAGCGGAACAACTCGGCTGGGACTGGCGGCTACTCGCTTCGGTGGTTTTTCAAGAATCCAATTTCAACCCCAATGTAAAATCGTGGGTAGGTGCTATCGGCCTGATGCAAGTGATGCCCGAGACGGGCGATTATTTTGGCGTGACCAACCTGTGGGACCCCCAGCAAAATATTTCGGTGGGCGTGCGCTTCTTAAAATTCTTAGACGACTATTGGAAAAAAACCGTGCCCGACAATACCGAACGCATCAAGTTTGTTCTTGCGTCCTACAATGTAGGCCTCACGCACGTGATCGATGCACAGCGGCTTACTAAAAAATACAAACGAAAAATTAATATGTGGGATGACAACGTAGAATTTTACCTCGCCCAAAAATCAAATCCAAAATACTACCGCGATGCGCTGGCCGCTGCGGGCTACTGTCGGTGCGATGGGCCGGTAGTGTATGTGAAGCAAGTGCTGCAACGGTATGAAGAATATAAAATCCATATTGCAGCGTAAATCAATCCCAACGTCCTTTGCGAAGGAGGAACCTGCCCGAACGGTAAGGCAGGTGACTGAAGTAATCTCTTATCTATGAAGATACAGGAGATTGCTTCGCGCCCGCGCTCAATCCACGCAGGTGCTCGCAAAGACGATAGTATTTTTTGCGTAAGGACGGTTACAAATTCGAAGATTACAATCTCCCAATCTTCAATTAAGGGGATCTCTAAAAACTCCTTCCTTCTCTTCTGGAGAAGGGTGAAGGGTTGAGGTAATAAAAAGATAGGTTTTTAGAGATGCCCTTATTTTATTGGCAATGCAGGATTCCCAAAAACGGTTTCGCCCGCATTTACCGAGGCGATGACCACCGAGCCTGCACCTACCCGCGCACCTTTGCCAATGGTGATGCCCGAAACAATCGTAACGCCCGAGCCAATGAACGCTTCCTCCTCAATTTTTACTCCGGCATTGATGGTGCTGCCCGCGCCCACTTGCACAAAATCACCAAGGGTTGCCTCCACACCGATCAACACCTTACCGTGGATGATGCAATGACTCCCCACCTTTGCACCGGGCGCGAGGTAAGCCGAGTGATCGATAAAATTTCCATGGCCAAGTTCTGCTTTTGAAGAAATGGTAGCTTGTGAGTGCACCGCATTCACGGGTTGCACATGCCGAACTTCGTGCAACATTTTTACAATAGACTTGCGCAGCTTATTGTCGTCTATGGCCACAAATGCTTCGCACTTTTTTCCGATCAGTTTTAAAAAACCATCGTCATCGGTAGCACCCAACACAATGGCTTCGTCAATTTCTTGTTGACGCAATTTTTTATCATCATCCAAAAAACCATAGATGACGACTTCATTTTTTTCAAAAATCTCTTTGGCGGCTCTGCCGAGATAGTTGGCACCAAAAATCAATACGGGGTTTTTCATGGTATAAAGATATTAATACACCGATGATCGTTTCTAACTAATTTTTTTATTGATCCAATCAAGCAACGGATTCCGGTAAGAAAATAAGAAAACGATAAATGGCAGAAACCCCACCCGGTAGCGCGAGAGCGTGCCGAAGTTGGGCGTGGACAGTGCCAAAAAAACACAAAGCACTACGGCATAACTCACGACTGATAAAAAAACCAATTGATGCTGCGAACGGAATGCTTTGTTGAAATTTTTTATTGAATAAATAAAAAGGAGCAGTACCAGCAAGTTTTCGATTGACGCAACATGACCGAGCAGGCCTTGGCCTTCGCCAACGAACGGACGAAACATTCCAGACAACAGGGCCAAAGGAGAATTGATAAACACACTTGTCCAGCTTGGTTCTAGTTGATAAAAATGGATCAGGTTATTGCGATCAGAAATCTTAACGAACTCTTGATGATTGGATACGAGCACTTCCAAAAATCGGGAAAAGTAAAAATTGGGGTGAAAGCAACGGCCAACAAACGCCAGCAGGATAAAAACAAAGGCAAAAACCGCGATGCGATAATTATCTTTTATTGAAAAACGAGAGCACAAAAAATTTGCGATCAATGCGGTGAGCGTGGAAATAAAAAAGATAATTGCCCAGTAATATTTTAAACCCCACACGGCCACCATGGCACATGCGTTCAGAGGCCAAAGCCAAAGGGGCGTTTTTGTTTTATAGAAAACAGAAAGGAATAGGGTTGCTAAAAAATAAATAGCACTCAATGCCACCGATTCTTTCTCGAGCCCACTTCCCCAAAAAATAACTGAGGGAAAAAATAAAAAGGCCAAGATGGATGCCCATGAAGATTGTGGAAAAATTTCGGTGACCTTGCGGTGCAGTTGCCACGAAGCCGTAAATGAGAGCAACGAAAAATAAGCAGCGCACACCCAATAGTTATCGCCACTCACCAAACAAAAAACACTTATTATTTTGATGAAGAAGATGGAACGCAAATCATGGTTGACGAACAGGGGCAGGTCTTGTGTATCGCTAAATTCTAGTAATACATTAACGAATGAAAAGAAATTTTCGTGGGCCAATATCGAAAGCCCTTTGGCCACATTGAAAAAAGACCACGTGTCGTTTGCTGAATAATAATACGAATACACCAACCCTACGCAGGTACCAGCCACCAGCCGAAGAAGAAATGCACTCCAAAACAATTTGTCAGTAGTGGCCTTCCATTTTTTGGAAAGTAGATAGACACAAAGAAAAATCAATAAAAAATTAAGAATTGCAAGTGCGATTTTCACAGCTTGGGTTTTAAAATGGAAATGCCGATGGAGCAATTAAGGCATTGCCGCTTGGCGCAAAAATTATTGTGGAGCTCAATGAGTGCTTGCGAATCAAAAGCTGTTTTTACTTTCATGCCAAGTTCACTCCAGGTTCGAGTAATTTTATTTCCCTCTGACGGCAGTTGTTGCAAGAGGTCAACCGCCCGATCAATATATTGTTGTTCGTTTTTGTGTTTGCCATAAGCAACCAACAAAGGCACAACGGTATTGACTATAATATTTTGAATGCTTGTGGCACCCAGTTCGGGCACTACGCCCTTGGCGGTTTTCCCAAAGCGATAATGCGATTTCCAAAAATCAGACTGCCCACTCGAGAAAAGTTTCTGCAAGGAAGAGTACGATTCTGATGCGAGGAGGTGAGAAAAAATATTCCTGATCGAAAAAAGCAGAGAGGCAAATTGCGCCAAGCGCACGGTTGGAAAATTGGCAGGGCGCAGCCGTAAAAATTTCCACTGCGAGGCATTCAACTTCGATTTTTCTATTGAATATTTCTGAGCAAGCAGATGGTATTCACGAAAAAGCGTTGCAATGTATTCGTCTTTTGTTTTGCTTTCGAGCAGCCCGGCCTGACCAAAAAGCAAGGCTTCGATTTGAATAAGTTGATTGTGCTTTTGAATGGTTTTGTACGGCAATGATTTTGCCAATTGAAAAAACGGATCGGCATTTACCTTAAACCCAAAATTTTTTGCCACCATTTGGTAAACCGTCTCCTCCCAATCTCCCATGTTCAATTTTAGTGTCTCGCTTACTTGCATCGCTTTCGTTTCCAGTCGTTGCATCAAAGCCTTATCGAGCATGGAGAGTTTAATCAATTCATTTACTTGACGGAATGATTTTTCACAAGCGATCACAGTCGGGCTGTTGATCAATAGTTTGTACTCTTTTAGGATTATTTCGTCCACACGTCCCTTCAACTCTAATGTTGGGATTCGTGTGGCATCGTTTCGGTAAACAGGCTTGTCGTCATCCCACACCACATGCAGCACCACATTTTCATAAGCACGATCGGTTTGGTGATGATGTGCAAACCAATCAGAACTTTTGATATGCACCTCTACATTGCCCGCCCACTCTACTTCGTCAATCTTAATTTTTGCGTTCGAAAAATCCGGCCCCGAATCGGTGTTCAAAACTCCGGTTTTTAGGATCGAAATCTTTTCTCCCGAAGAGGTATGTAAATTTTCCTTCTCAAAATATTGAAACTGCCAGAGGTAATGAAGGAAGGACTCGTTCATTCTCCGATTTACGATTTTATAAAATAGAAATCAATTCAGAAGGGGCTTAGAAAATTAAAGATGTGCCTCTAAATTTTTTTTCATCTCCTCTCTCACTTGCGCTGCTTCTATCCTCGCAGCCTCTGCAAAATCTTCCTTGGAGGATGCATAAATAATAGCGCGCGAAGAATTGACGAGCAAGCCACATTGCGCATTCATACCAGCTTTTGAAACCGCCTCCAGGTCGCCACCTTGTGCGCCTACACCGGGCACGAGAAAAAAATGATCGGGGGCAAGCTTTCGTATCGCGCCAATCTTGTCGGCATGCGTGGCACCCACCACGTACATCAGTTGATCGGGTGTGGCCCATCGCTGTGAGGCCGCAATCACTTCTTCGTACAAAAGTTTTCCGTTGCGCAGTTCAAGCAATTGAAAATCTTCACTGCCTTTGTTCGAAGTGTGTATCAGTAAAATCACCCATTTGTGTTCAAACTCTAAAAAAGGTTTTATCGAATCTTCGCCCATGTACGGAGCAACGGTGATCGAATCAAAATTCATTTGTTGGAAAAATGCCCGTGCATAAAGCGATGACGTATTGCCAATATCACCACGTTTGGCATCGGCAATGGTGAAGCAATTTTTGGGAATGTAATCCAAAGTCTTCTTCAAACTTTCCCATCCGCGCGCACCAAGTGCTTCGTAGAATGCAATGTTGGGCTTGTACGCCACACAAAAATCGCTGGTGGCATCGATGATCTGTTTGTTGAATTCGAAAACCGGGTCATTGTTTTTTAAGAGGTGTTTCGGTATTTTTTCTAGATCAGCATCAAGCCCCACGCAGAGGTAGGATTTCTTTTTTTTGATCTGATCGAATAGTTGGATGCGGTTCATCTCGCTTCGTTAATTGTTAATCGTTAAAGGTTAAATGAAAAAAGATGCATCAAAAACTATTAACTGATAACCATTAACCTCACCTCAAATCAATCACCTCCACGCCCGGAAATTTTTTAGGATCGAAAGTGAAAAACGAATCGTCAACTTTTACATTGGGCACAAACTTGGTGATGGTGTATTTGTAGCGGTTGCCGCCCCGGTCAAACATTGTCCAGCTTTGAACTGTCTTGCCTTTTTTGGCGATCATCATTTTAATTTTAAAGTACTGGGCGTCTTTCTTTTCAGGTACCAAATCAATTTCATCGTACGCAATTCCCGCTTCTGTTTTCTCACCAGCATGCAAATATTTAAACCCCTTTTTATACATCTCAAAAATCTTTGTGGGGTTCAGGTCATCCGACTTCGGATCGAAGTTGTCAATGTTCACCTCTTTGTTGGCTGGCAGGTAAGTCCACACGGTGGTACCGTTGTTGTACACATGCTGCTCTTCTAATTCCAATCGGTACTTCTCGCCCTTCACCGTCACTTTGCCATTGAACTCGTCTTTGATGTGGGCCGATTCGTTGACCAGCGAAGAGGTAAGATTTGCTTCGAACGAGGTGATCGCTTTGTATTTCTTGCTCATTGCTTCCAATATTTCCAATGCCTTGGGATCATACTGGGCGATGGTCGCAGTTGCAAAAAAAATTCCAATAAAAAATAAAATTGATTTCTTCATCGCCTGTTTAATATTAAGATGGACTATGTTTCTCTTTTAAGGCATTCAATAATTGTTCCAAACTCATTTCGTCTCTGATCAACACTTCGCGCGCCTTGCTTCCCTCAAACGGCCCCACGATTCGGGCCGCTTCAAGTTGATCGATCAACCGGCCTGCACGGTTGTAGCCTAATTTCAACTTTCGTTGAATCAACGAAGTACTTCCTTGCTGATGATGGACAATTAATTTTGCGGCTTCTTCAAACAATGCATCGCGCTCAGATAGATCAACAGTGGAGGCACCACCTTCGTCTTCGCCTTCAAACTCGGGAAGCATGTACGCAGAGTCATAGCCGCGCTGCGAGCCAATGAACTCCACAATTTTATCCAACTCGGGCGTATCGACAAACGGACTTTGCAAGCGGATGATTTCCGACCCTGCGGATAGCAGCATATCGCCTTGCCCAACCAACTGATCGGCACCGCCTGTGTCCAGAATGGTGCGCGAGTCAATTTTGGAAGTGACTCGAAACGACAAGCGAGCCGGAAAGTTAGCTTTGATCACGCCCGTGATCACATTCACCGAAGGGCGCTGCGTGGCCAACACCAAGTGAATACCGATGGCACGCGCCAACTGGGCAAGCCGCGCGATGGGCGTCTCCACTTCTTTGCCTGCCGTCATCATCAAGTCGGCCAGCTCATCGATCACCAACACGATGTAAGGCAAAAAGCGGTGCCCTTCTTTTGGGTTCAGTTTGCGCGCAACAAATTTGGCGTTGTACTCTTTCAAATTTTTCGCGCCTGCGTCTTTCAACATCTCATAGCGGTTCTCCATTTCAATGCAGAGCGAGTTGAGCGTGTACACCACTTTTTTTGTATCGGTGATGATGGCCTCTTCGCTGTTGGGCAATTTGGCGAGATAATGTCGTTCAATTTTGCTGAACAAACTCATCTCCACTTTCTTCGGATCGACCAATACAAACTTCAATTGGCTCGGATGTTTTTTATAAAGAAGTGAAGTGAGGATCACATTCAAGCCTACGGATTTCCCCTGGCCCGTGGCACCGGCCACGAGCAAGTGCGGCATCTTGGTGAGGTCCATGATGAACAATTCGTTCGAGATGGTTTTGCCCAACGCTACCGGGAGTTCTTTATCTGTTTTTGCAAAAGCCTGAGATGCCAACACCGAGCGGATGCTCACCATCTCACGGTTTTTGTTGGGGACTTCAATGCCAATTGTTCCCTTGCCTGGGATGGGTGCGATGATGCGGATGCCAAGCGCGGCCAAGTTCAGCGCGATGTCGTCTTCTAGATTTTTGATGCGCGAAATTTTTATGCCCGCATCGGGCACAATCTCGTACAGTGTTACCGTGGGGCCGATCGTTGCCTTGATGCTGCTGATACCGATCTTGAAGTTGGTGAGCGTGGCCACGATCTTGTCTTTGTTGGCATTGAGTTCTTCGGGTGTCACCTGCACTTTGCCGGTCTCGTACTCATTCAATAATTCCAACGGAGGGAAACGATAGTTGCTCAAATCCATGGTAGGATCGTACAGCCCTTTTTCTTCCACCAATTGTTCGGCCAGTTGCTCCGTGTCAGTTTTGGGTTCTTCAACAATCAAATCGAGGTCTTCTTTCTTTTCGCTTTTGATCGGCTCTACTTCTAATTTCAGTTCGGGTTTTGGTTTTTCAGCTTTGGGTTCGTTCACCAGCATCACGGGCTCCGCCATGTCTTCTTTGGCAGGCCATTGGTCGGCCTCGTCAGTATAAGTTGAAGAGAGGCTTTCATCGGTGGCAACCAAGGCATCGTTGCCCATCGGCTTGGGGTCGCGCACTTGAAAAGCGTTGATGGCGGTGACGTTGAAAAAATAAATGATGAAGATGAAAAGCGTGAGCACCAAGATCAAGAATGTGCCCCAACCAAAAAGCCCGTCAGAAATTTTGGCCAGCTCGTAGCCGAGCCCACCGCTGAGAAAACCGATTTCGGTAACGCCCGCCAGGCTGTGGGTGATGTAGCCCAAGAGCAAGCTCAGCCACAATCCCGCAAAGGTGGAAAAAACAAATGCCTGAAATAGGGGGATGAGGCCGCGCTTGAAAACCAATTTGAAGCCCAGGAAAAAAATAAGTGGTGGCATGAAAAAAGCAGAGATGCCAAGCCATCGAAAAATCATGTAATGCGAAGTGACTGCTCCATAAAGCCCAAGCCAGTTCTCGGCTTCCTTGCCCGACTCGATCAAGTCGGTGTTCCACAAAGCCTCCACCACACTTTGGTCGGCCTTGCCTGTGAACAGGTACGAAAAAAAAGCAGTAAAGAGATACAGCGAGATGATAATCAAGAAAAATCCCGTGGCCAAAATGAAGCGCGGGTCTTTGAAAAAGTCAAAACTAAATCTGGATTTAGGTTTGCCGGCCTTCGCCTTTTTTTCTTTCTCAGGCTTTTTAAAGATATTGGACTTAAAAGTGTTTTCGGCCATCGTGCGTTTACCGCAAAAATAAACAATATATTAATGAGCGAAAATGGCAATGGGCTGCGATGTTATTTTATTTTTTTGGTCACTTTGCCCGATGGTTTTACATTTGAGGGGATGCAGAAACTGAAAATCGGTTTGATGAAATCATTGTGGTTGTCTTTTGTTTTTTGGATGGGCACCGCAGCAACACTTCAGGGTCAAACCAAACAGGCCGATAGTTTGCTGCAAATTGTTGCACAAAGCAAGAGCGAAGTGGCACGGTTCAATGCCTTGCTCAAGTTGGGCGTAATGGCCGAGAAGACCGACACGAGGTTGGCCGTCAGCTATTATTACCAAGCCATTGGTTTCCCTTTTCACATGGAATATTCAAAGGCGTATGCCGATGCCTACAATTCATTGGGCACACTCCTTCACACCTTAGGCCAATACGATTCTTCGCGCGATTTTCACCATCGGGCTTTTCAAATTGCAAGAACATTTGGAGAACAAACCGAAATGGTGATTGCGTGCCAAGGCATTGCCGAAAATTTCATGCGGCAATCGCAGCATGACTCGGCCCGGCTTTATTTGCAGCAAGCATTGCCCATCACACTAAGCATGCGCGACCGCAAATTGGAAGCGGGCATCTACAACAGCCTTGGAAATTTGTTTTTGGAAGAGCTCAACTACGATGAGGCATTGAACCAATTTATCAACGCAGCAAAAATCTACGATGAGATCAAGATCAATGCCGGCTTGAGCAAAGCATTAATAAACATTGGCAATATCGAGTGTATTTTGGCGCACTATGACAAAGCATTGGACTACACGCAAC